>NC_015216.1:2238335-2583753 GCF_000191585.1 Methanobacterium lacus | reverse complement strand
TATGTGAAAAAGTGCTCGTGTGCACACGATAAAATATAGATTTTAATAAAAAAATTTTTTTAATTAAGAGTAAGTAAACCTCAATGCAATACAGAATACTGCTAGAACAACTGTCATAATGACGACTTGTTCAGGAGAAAGTTTAGGCCCCTTAGTTTCGTCTTCAAAGTACCTCACAAGTCCGGCACCGCTTGGAGGAAGTACTTGTTTATCTTTTTTTGCCATTTATAATCACCACTTAAATTATCAATACAATAAAAATATCATATTATACAACTGATTTGATCCTTTATATCTTAATCCTTATATCTGTATGGTTTTATTTATATGGATTTTTGGTTTATTAAATTAATCCCCTAAAAAAAATGGTAGGTACGTGACTAAAACATCTCACCAATTCAGGGTTTAAAATCTTTAGAATGGTTTAATAATTAACAGGGAATGTATTTGTTATTTTATCTTTGAATAATTAGGCAACAAGACTATTTTTTGTAATTTTGTTTGCACTGAAGCGGAACATGTGCAGAATGGGATTTTGTGTCTATTTTAGATAACATGGGGATAGAAATAGCAACCATATGGATCACAAATCACCGTGAAGAATAGGGATATAAATTACCAGTTTGGATAATTAATAGTTATACGATATTTATTTGTTAATTAAGATTGTTTTAGATGTTTTTTCACTGTTTGGTTGATTTCCCAAACTTTAAATGTTGGATTATACATAAAAATAATAGGATTACAAAGTCACTAAAGAAATTTATGGAGTTATTTTAACATTTAAACTAAAAATTTGCATACATCAAAGGAAAAGGGAGCAACATGGGATATTTTGAGGTTTTAGAGAAAGAAACACTGAAATTATATGAAATAGCTAAAAGTGCCAGGTCTAAGGGGCATGATATTGAACTTGAACCTGAAATTCCATTAGCAAAGGACCTTGCCGAGCGTGTTGAGGGATTGGTTGGGCCTAAAGGTGTTGCTGCCAGAATAAAGGAACTGGAAACGGACATTTCCCGTGAAGAAGTAGCCTTCCAAATTGCCCGAGAAATCGTAACAGATACTGATGTTGAGGGAAGGGATGATACCCTCGAAGTCAGGGAACAAAAATCTGATCAGGCCATAAGAACAGCTTTGGCCATCCTAACTGAAGGAGTGGTAGCGGCTCCGCTGGAGGGAATAGCCAAACTCAAGATCAAGAGAAATTTTGACAGCGGATATTACCTTGCTGTTTATTTTGCAGGACCGATTAGGAGTGCTGGAGGTACAGCAGCAGCACTTGCAGTTTTAATAGGAGATTACATTAGAATTTCACTTGAGTTGGATACTTACAAACCTGTAGATACTGAGATCGAAAGATACGTGGAAGAGGTTGAGCTTTACGAATCTGAAGTCACAAACCTCCAGTACTCTCCAAAACCAGAAGAAGTCAGGAAAGCAGTTAAAAACATACCTGTAGAAGTTACGGGGGAGCCAACAGACAAGATAGAAGTGTCTCACAGGGATCTGGAACGTGTTGAAACCAACAACATTAGGGGAGGTGCTCTACTTGCAATTGCAGAGGGAGTTATACAGAAGGCCCCCAAGGTCATGAAATATGCTAAGAAACTAAAGATAGATGGATGGGATTGGTTGGGTGAGTTTTCAAAGGCCCCAGATCCTAATGCTGATGATTCTGATGCTGCTCCTAAAGTAGATGATAAGTACATGCGTGATATCATAGGTGGAAGACCTGTGATGGCATATCCTCAGGCTAAGGGCGGTTTCAGATTAAGGTATGGCAGATCCAGAAATGCTGGCCTTGCAGCCATGGGCGTACACCCCTCAACAATGGAAATTGTTGAGTTCTTGGCAGTTGGAACCCAGATGAAAATTGAAAGACCTGGTAAAGGAAACTGTGTAGTTCCATGTGACAGTATCGAAGGACCCATAGTTAAATTAAAGGACGGTAGTGTTGTTAAAGTAGAATCTGAACAACAGGCAAAGAAAATAAAATATCAAGTCGAAGAAATAGTATTTTTAGGCGACATGCTTGTACCGTTCGGTGAATTTTTGAGAAACAACCATATAATGCTTCCTGCAGGATGGTGCAGTGAATGGTGGGTTCAAACCATTCAAAAATCTGAGAGTTACCAAGAATCTGATTTAGATATAAAGTCTCTTGAAACCGAAAAAATTGATGCTAAAACTGCATTTGAAATTTCAGAGAAATATGATGTTCCACTACATCCAGATTACACCTACTGCTATCATGATGTAACAACGCAGGACATCAACGAACTGATCCAGTTCATAAACAGGGAACTGAAAACCAGTGACGACCCTGATTTAAAGGCAGTTTCAGAAAGGATCTATGATGAAGGTTCTGGTGGATTAAAACTTCCTATCTCTCCAGAAAAAAGGATTTTAGAAGTTCTGGGAATTCCCCACGAGATTGATGGAGATGAACTGATTATCTCTAGGGAAGATGCTTACGTGCTTTTAAATACCTTGAACCGGCCAGTGGAAACTGAAGGTTCAAACACATTGGAAGCTGTGAACTCAATTGCTCCAGTTCAAATTATGGCCAAGGCACCAACTTATCTTGGAGCCAGGGTGGGTAGGCCTGAAAAATCCAAGGAAAGGAAAATGAAACCAGCACCTCACGCTCTTTTCCCAATTGGAACAAATGGAGGAAACAGGCGTAACATAATTGATGCAGCTAAGAAGGGCACAATTAACGTAGACATAGCAAGATGTAAATGCACTGAATGTGGTGTTGGATCGATGCAGGCTTTGTGTCCAGTATGTGGTGCTAGAACTGAACCTACTAGCTCGGGAAAGAAAAGAATCAACCTTGCAAACCTCCTTAAAAAGGCATACGAAAATGTGGGTGTCAGGAAAATTGATGAAATAAAGGGCGTGGTTGGGATGATATCAGAAGACAAATTCCCAGAACCCCTGGAAAAAGGAATATTAAGGGCTAAAAATGATGTTTTTACCTTTAAAGATGCTACAATTAGGCATGATTCAACCAACCTTCCACTCACCCACTTCATACCCAGTGAAATTGGTGTGACTCCTCAGAAACTACTGGAACTTGGATACACAAATGATATTCATGGTGACAAGATTGAAGATCCTGACCAGATAGTTGAGATCAAAATTCAAGATGTGGTTGTCTCTGAGAACTGCGGCGACTACTTGATCAGGGTATCCCATTTTGTGGATGATCTTCTTGAGCAGCTATACGGACTTGAGAGGTTCTACAACGTACAAACAAGGGAAGATCTTGTGGGACAACTGGTTGTTGGCCTTGCACCCCATACCTCGGCAGGGGTTCTTGGTAGAATTGTGGGTTTCACAAAGGCAGCATGTTGTTATGCCCATCCATACTTTCACTCAGCTAAGAGGAGAAATTGCGACAGTGACGAAGATTCCATTATGTTGCTTTTGGATGCTTTGCTGAACTTTTCCAAGGTTTATCTTCCAAGTACAAGGGGTGGTAAGATGGATGCGCCACTGGTTTTGTCTTCACGTATTGATCCTGAAGAAATTGATGATGAATCACACAACATAGATGCCATGCCTTATATTCCACTAGAACTCTACGAAAAGACCTTAGATTTTGAAAAACCATCTGATGTACTTGACTTGGTTGACAATGTTAAAAGAAGGCTGGGAACCGAGGATCAGTATCAAGGTTTGATCTACTCACACACCACTTCAAGCATCCACAGCGGCCCAAAGGTATGCCTCTACAAAACACTTCCAACCATGAAGGAAAAGGTTGATGGTCAGATTAAACTTGCAGAGCGAATACGGGCAGTAGATCAGAAGGGTGTTGTTGAAGGAGTTTTAACTTCGCATTTCCTACCGGATATGGCAGGAAACAGCAGAGCATTTTCTAGGCAGAAGGTTAGATGTACAAAATGTGGAAGGAAATATCGTAGGATTCCATTATCTGGAAACTGTTCATGTGGCAGTAATCTTATACTAAGCATATCAAAGGGATCCGTAGTCAAATACCTTGAAATATCAAAAAATCTTTCCCAAAGGTATCCTATAGATGAATACCTTGTGCAAAGGATAGAACTAATTGAAACAAGCATAAACTCACTATTTGAGAGTGATAAGTCTAAACAAAGTTCTTTGGATGTTTTCTTATGAACCGGACAGATTATTCGTATATTACCAAACATTTTAATATGTGTGGATACAAACAGTTTAACCAGAAAAACTTGTTTTTGAATCTACAAACAATTTTTAACTAGTAGATTTGAAACAGGTCACATCCTATAGGTTCGTCGAAAATAAGAATAAAAATTAATAGTCATGAAATAAATATAAAATACAGGTGTTGTCATGAGGGAAGATATAGAAAGGAACGAACGGATCATAGCCGCTCTTCCAACAAGGGCACAAACGTGTGTCATAAAGAATAATGGGATCTTTGAAAGATTTACCCATGAAAAAATCGTGAAATCATGCTTAATGGTGGGAGCCCCACTATGGGCAGCTGAAAAAATATCATCTTACGTTGCTAAGGCAGCATATGATGGAATATCAACAGCTGAGATAAAAATGTTAGTTTACGACTGCCTCAAGAAGGTAGATTTAAAAACAGCTGACAAATATCTGGCATCAACCGCCCTGAAGGTGCGTACCACAAGGGACACGATAGAACCGTTCGATCAGAGAAAAATAGAAAAAACTCTAATCGTCGAAACAGAAGCATCTGGTGAATTAGCCAGAAAAATAGCGACACAAACATGGAAAGAACTTAAAAAATTGGATGTGGACTACTTAACGGCTCCAATGATAAGAGAAATTGTAAACACTAAACTGGTTGAAAACGGACTAGAAACTCTCCGTAAGAAATATACAAGACTGGGTATTCCTGTTTACAACATCACTAACCTGATAAAAAATGGGTCACGTGATAATGCCAACATGATCCACAACCCTGAAACAGTTCACAAATATGTTGCAGATGAAGCTTTGAAACAGTATGCTCTTTTGAGAATTTTACCAAACGAGCTTGCCGACGCCCATATGAGTGGGGATATTCATATTCATGACTTAGAATTTTTTGCAGGCAGACCTTTAAACTGTTTGCAGCATGATCTTCGTTTTTTCATTAAACATGGACTTAAAGTTGATGGGACCGGCGATCACACATCAGTAGCAGGACCTCCAAACCATATAGAAACTTTAATGAACCATTCCGGGGAAATAATGTTGGCTGCACAGCAAAACATGAGCGGTGGACAGTCAATGAGTCTATGGAATGTATTTGTTGCACCATTTGCTGCTGGATTGCCTTATGGAAAGGTTAAACAGGCAGTTGAAATGCTCATATACAATTTGAACATGGCATACGCTGCAAGGGGTTCACAAGTTCCTTTCACATCCATGAACCTAGAATTTACAGTGCCTAAGTTCCTTGAAGACGAACCTGCATACGGTCCCAAGGGAAAACAGGTAGGAGTTTATGGGGACTATGAAGAAGAAACCCGTCTTTTACAGAGGGCTTTCACTGAAACACTTCTGGCAGGGGATTCTGACGGAAAACCACACCTTTTCCCAAATACCATCTACAATCTAAGGGCCAATATGATGAATGACGAGTTTTATGATGATTTAAAACTTGTTCACGAACTTTCAGCCAAGTATGGTTCATCCTACTTTGTTAACAACCTTCCAGATTACAGGGGAGACATGGCCAACTACATGGGATGCAGAACATCTCTAGGAGATAACTGGACAGGAGACTGGGAACAGGATTGTTTCAGAACTGGAAACCTTGCCTACGTAACTCTCAACCTTCCAAGAATTGCTTACAATTCAAGGGATGATACAGATGTGTTTGAGTACTTGGACTCCTACATGAAACTTGGAGAAGAAGTGCTCATGCTTAGAAGAGAGCAGGCCATGAATTGTCTTGATAATTACAACCTTTTACCATTCCTGACACAGGAAGCAGAAGGAGATCGATACTACCATATCGACAATGCAACTTTATCCTTTGGATTTGTTGGATTGAATGAGATGCTCATGTCCCACTGTGGAAATGGTATCGATGATGACGATGCAAGGAAGTTTGGTTTAGATGTTCTCAAGCACATAAACAAGAGGGCAGATGAACTCAAGGATAAAACTGGACTGAGGTGGAGTGTACTTCAAACTCCAGCTGAATCAACTGCTTACAGGTTTGCAACATTGGATAAAGAAAAATATGGGGACAAAGCAATATTACAGGGAGATGCTGAGGCTTCTTACTACACCAACTCTTCACACGTGCCTGTAAACTCCGATGTGCTGTTACCTGAAAAGATAAAGATCGAAGAAAAATTCCACCCATTGACACTTGGAGGACACATATTCCATGCATTCATGGGAGAATCATACTCCAATCCAGATTCACTAATGAGCCTCACAGAAAAAATAGCTAAAAATTCAGATATAGGCTTTTGGGCATACAGTTCAGCACTGAGCTTCTGCATTAAATGTAAAACTCTGATGAAAGGTCTTCAAACACAGTGTGGTAACTGTGGTGAAACAACAGAAGTTGAATGGTACGATCGTATAACTGGCTATGTTCAGCAAGTGGGAAGATCTAGATCAGCATCTGGTGGTTGGAATCCTGGAAAAATGAAGGAACTAATGGACAGAAAAAGATTTTAAAATGTCCTGATATCCTTTTTTTTTAAACATCTTTTTTTTAACACCCTTGGAGTGGGACGAAATGAAACCTGAAAATGAAGACTTTAACCTAAAAAAGAGGTTGGAAAATATCCACAAGGATATTGATCCAATGAAGACTGAAAAATTCAGGTTGTCAGAGATCAATTATGATTATGTTCAAAATGAATTGCTGACACCAAATTTCATGGAAAAACACACTGAATTCAAAAATTTCTCTGAAATGGTAAGATCCAGTGATTTCAAAATTGAAAATGAGATCGAATTTAGGGATGCGATCGAAACTGAAAAATGGAATCTTCTGGTTAAAGAAAACTCAGATTTCCATGATTGGAATGAGATGTTAAGGGTCGCTGTCATTGATAGGGCCACTCGAAAGTTAACAATATAAATTTTTTTACAGTTCAATAAGCATATGGAGTGAACTTCATGGGCAAAGAATCTTTTCAAGACCTTGTAAATCAACTCACCATTGAGCATGCTCCTGAACAAATTAAACAGTTCCAATGGCTTCACCAACACCCGGAACTGGCTTATCAAGAATTTGAATCAGGAAGGTACATTGCAAGCTATCTCGAAACCTTGGATGGATTGGAAGTTATTTATCCATTCGCGAAAACAGGGATCAAAGCTGTTTTAAAGGGAGAAAACTCTAAAAATGCAGTTGCTATTAGGGCAGATTTCGATGCTCTTCCAGTTAAGGAAGACACTGGGTTGAGCTATGCCTCAAGATCTAAAGGCACTTACAATGGGCAGGAAACTTATGTATCTCATGTATGTGGACATGATGCCAGTGCAGCGACAGCTATGGGAACCGCAACAGTTTTAAATCAACTTAAAGATGATTTAAATGGAGATGTTGTATTTTTATTTCAACCCGCTGAAGAAGGTGTTCCAGATGGAATGAAGGCAGGAGCAGATCTCATGGTTAGTGAGGGTGCCTTGAAAAATCCTGATGTTTCTGCAATCTTTGCTCTACATCCATACAGCAAAGCATATCCTGGCACAGTACTACTTAGCAAAAACACCACTCATGCAGGGTTAAATGATCTTGTAATTAAAATTAAGGGTGTTCAGGCCCATGGTTCAATGCCATGGGTGGGAAGGGATCCCATAGTTGCAGGAGCTGCCATCATAAACTCCCTCCAGACTATTGTGAGTAGGGAAGCGGATCTTATGAGGGGAGCCGCTGTTGTTACAGTGGGCTACTTTCATGGAGGTATTAAGGTTAACATAATTCCTGATCATGCTGAAATGGGATTAACAATCCGTGCACTAGATGAAAACAACCTTAAACTACTTGTTAAACGAGTCACTGAAATCACCAAACTCGTGTCAAAGGCCCATGGATGTGAAGCTGAGATAATCATGGGACAACACGATCCAATGAACAAAAATGACCCTGATCTCTGCAAAAATATGCTAAAAACCATCAGACAAGTAGCAGGAGATGGTAATATGATACTTAAACCGGCCACAACAGGATCTGAAGATTTCTCTTACTTCTCAAATAAGGTGCCTGGGCTTTACCTACACTTTGGAACAGCACCTCAAAACAAACCACTCTCTGAATCAAGACCAAACCATCATCCCGGATTTATGGTTGATGATGATGCATTGAAATTTGCAACAAAACTTGAATGCTGCTTGCTTCACAACTATTTAAAACAACGGTCGATCTAATGGTTTAGATCCATACTACATTTATTTTCAAGAATTATTATAAAAAAAAATAGTGGTTGGGGATCCTTTACTTTTTGAAGTCTTCAACAGATTTTGGGATAATTCCCTTTTTAAGCATGATTGGAAGGGTAACAGATTCTGAGGAAGTCCCAAAACCATGACATAGCATGCTGTGTCTGCCCACACCCCCGGCAACAACCAGAACAATGTCTTCAGGTGAACGGGTTAGGTGCACATGGTCTCCTTCGATCCATTCAGGTTCGATCTTTCTACCTCCCCTGTCAGCAAGCTCAACATCAACGATGCAGTGTTCATGAAGATACTCCTTCACATCCTGTTTGGAAAAACCATGCTTGTAAACTGTTTTAGCATGTTCTGGACTCATTATCAAGAGAAATTCACCGGGAACATGGCTGTTGTTACTGCCAGGTGTTGATGCTGTTTTTGCAATGGTATCAAGCAAATCTTCAGCAGTTTGGCTCCTGTGATCATTCACGTTTTGAGGAGCTTCCACAGCCATCGTAGTTGTGGTACTGACACTGGGATCGTGACCCCTTTCAACACTCAATGAGTCCCAGGGATTCTCAGTTTCATTCTCTCCAAAGGCGTAACTGTACTTGGCAGGTGAACCCATGGTTGCATGGTCACCAACACCAGGAACAGCTCCTGCAATATTTATCATACATAAACGCAGTGCCCTACCAATGGTGGCATTTGCAAGATTTCCCGGACCAAGACAACCTGCACCACTACCTGCACCTATTTCCTTGGATAATGGTCCGTTCATTATGGTGCATATGGCCACAGGATGGGTTGTGGCATTTATCCCAGCAGTATTAAATTTTTCACAGGAAAGGGACTTAACACAGTTCAATACAACCGGCATGAACTGAGGTAAACAACCAGCCATAACAGAATTTATTGCTATCTTCTCGGGAGTTGCAATCCCCATTCTTGGCGGTAAAACAGTCACTGTTTCATTTGGATCTAAATCAGTATATTTAAGAAGTTTTAAAACCCTTTCCTTTGTGGGAGGTATGATTGGGAGTCCGTCTGTCATTCGTTTTAGATAAAATTTTTGACTAATTTTTTCAGGATCAGGGTCAACGAAGACTTCAACATCATTTGGATTTGAAGAGCAAAGCCTATTTTCATCTTTTTTCTCCTCAAGCAAACCCTCAATTGAGCAGGCACACATATCATCAGATTGAACAATTTTGTTATTTTGAACCATTTTCTTTAAACCTCAAAAGTTACCCAGCAGTTCTTTAATTAAAGGCATCATTTTCCTGGTTTTATCGTGAATTTCCGATGTTTTGGTTCCTGCTATGGGATGTTGAACTGTGACTATGTTCAAGTCTTCTGCTCCATGGGCCTTGGCAAGTTCGTGGGAAAACTCTGAAAAACTTGTGGAACATATTGAAATTGTTGGAACACCAATCTTTTCAAGCCGGATTGCATCTAAAATAACCCAGCTGGAGCATGAACCACAATCTCCCAGTCCTAAAATTACAACTTCGCCAAGGGCTGCCTTTTCAAGCTGATTTTGTGTTGCAGGAGCACCTGCAGGTTTTTTAACCCTTATAACTTCGGATTTTCCCAGATTTTCACCTAGGTAGTCTAAAATCACATCAGCTCCGGGTTTTGTATTGTTGAAGAGTGTTAACTTCTTGAAATCCGGATCCACTTTATTTAATTCGATCTTATGATCTCCTGTTTCTGCAACAGGATCCATAACATCCTTCTCTACAACTTTAACTATCATATGTTTTGGTTTTTAGATAAAACCTTAAAAAAATAGGGGAATTTATAAAATTCAGTCTTTCATCCTGAATCTTCTTATTACAAGATCTTTATCGAGGGAAAGAACAAATGAAGCTGCTCTAGGGCCCTGTTTTTTACCTGTAATAACCTTGTAAATTGCCTGAAATGCCTTTTGAGGTTTCATATCCAGATCATGTATCACCAGATACATTTCATCGTAAAATTCCTCGGTATCATAATCCTTCTTCTCAAGGAGGTCTGCAACTTTCAACAAAAATTCCTTCTGTTGGTCGTTAATTTCAACCCTTGGAAGTTTCTTTTGAACCTGGAACTTCACAAATTCTGGGGCGTAGATTTCAAGCCAATTTTTCACGTGTTCAATTCTTCTGGTAAATCTTTCGAGATCCTTGGTTTCCATCTCTTTGAAATCTTTGTCTTCCATTTCCTTTGGAAGTTGAGAATTCTTCTTAAGAATTTCATATATCTTGGATGGATCGTTTCCAGCAATTTGGTAGGCAACTGTTAAAAATCTGTAAGAAGGTTGGAATGGCATAGATTCTTCGAGATTGATTTGGGATGCTTCGTAGATCTTTTTTAACTTTTCTCCCTCTTTTTCAGACGTTGGTTCCTCAGCTGAATAGTAGATACGTTCTACTCTGTCGTACTGTTCAATGAAATCCAAAAATGGCATGGTTGGATCGAAGTCCTTGTGTTTCAATGGTTTGTTTCTGAATATGAAATAATTCAAAGTTTCTGGTTCTGCTATTTCTAGCCACTGTCCTGGAGTAAAAAAGACTCCATGTGATTTTGACATGGCTTCTCCCTTGAGAGTTATCCATTCGTATGGAACTGGGTAGGGTGCATCGTAACCATATATTTCCCTTGAAATAATTTTACTCACGTCGTAGGATCCTCCACTAGCTGCGTGGTCCTTTCCAAATGGTTCGCATGTAATATTGAATATTTTCCATCTTGCTGCCCATTCAACTCTCCATGTGAGTTTTCCTTCACCTGATTTTATGTCCATTTCACCTTTATGGCCACATTTACAGCTGTAATATACTGTGTCTCCTTCGAAGCTGTGGGCGTAGGTGGTGTTAACCCTTCCACATTCACTGCAGATTGGGTTGTAAGGTAACCAGTTATCTTTAAGTGGATGTTCACGAAACTTGTTGAATATTTCCCTGATTTTAGGAGCATTTTCCAGAGCAGTTCTTATGTAATCATCGTAAACCCCGTCTTTGTACATTTCCGCTCCAGAATATACTTCAAGTTCTATTCCAAAGTTTTCAAGAAGGCTTAATAATGGTTTTTCAAAATGTTCAACGAAGTTGGAACAACATCCCTCTGGACATGGAATCTGTGAGTAGGGTATGCCCAGATATTTTTCATAGGATTCTGGGAGTGGGTATGGAACCTTTCTGAGTGGGTCGTGGTCATCTGCAATCCAGATGGTTTTAGACTCATCGTTAAGCTTTTGAAGAGCTTTTGTGACTGCGTTGGCGATAAATATATCGCAAGAATTTCCAATATGTATTGATCCTGATATGGATGTCCCGCTTGCAATTATATGTTCCGGAACATCTTTTTCATTCAAATCGTCTGCGATCCTTTCGATCCAGTGTTTCAATAAAATCACCTTTACTTTAAACTATTCCTTATAAAAATTTAATATGAGAACTTGGTTCAATTTTTAGTGTTTAACTAATTTATAGTCTGAGATTGTGTTTTCACAAAATCAACAAATTTAGTCAATGGCTAACAACTGAGTTCAAAAACAAAAAAATTTAAGTCCCTGGATATGTTGTCCAGGAATCTTGTGAAATTCGAATGACCCAAAAAAAATCTTAGGGTTTAATCAAATACATCTTTACTGGCATCATCTAACCATTCATTGACCAGTTTTACTGCGCAGTAACTACCGCACATGGTACATGTATCTGGGTCTTCTGGTGGTTTAGCGTCCCTGATAGCCCTGGCATCTGCAGGACAAATTGATGCAGAATACTGTCCTTCCCAGTCCAGTTTTTTCCTGGCATTTGCCATAACAAGGTCTAATTCGCCGTTGTGGATGCCTTTGGACATATCTCCTACATAAGCTCCTATTCTACTGGCAATTAAACCTGTTTTAACATCTTCAGGTCCTGGTAGTGCTAAGTGTTCTGCAGGTGTAACATAACATATGAAATCTGCTCCTGCGGATGCTGATTGAGCTGCTCCTATGGAGGATACTATGTGGTCGTAGGCTGGGGCTATGTCAGTAACTATAGGTCCTAACATGTAAAATGGTGCGTTCTTGCACAGTTTTTTCTGTACCATGACGTTGGTGGATATTTCTTTGAGTGGAATGTGACCTGGACCTTCTACTATGGTCTGAACTCCTCTTTCCCTTGCTCTGTCAACCAGTTCACCAAGAACTATTAACTCCTGAACTTGCGCTCTGTCTGTGGAATCTGCTATTGCACCTGCTCTCATACCGTTAGCAAGACTTATGACAAAATCGTATTCTTTAGCGATGTCCAGTACATATTCGTAGTCTTTGTAAAGAGGGTTTTCTGTTTCGTTGTGAACCATCCATGCTGACATGAATGCTCCTCCACGACTCACAAGACCTCCTTCACGACCCTGTCTTTTGAGCCTTTTAAGGGTTTCTTTGTTGACTGAACAGTGTATAGCCATGAAATCTATGCCGTCTTTGGCCTGTGTTTCAATTGCTTTAAATACTGCATCTTCTTCCATGTAGATAGCAGCACCGTGTTCCCTTATACATTCGATGGAAGCCTGGTACAACGGTACACTTCCAACTGGAAGGTCTGTTATGCTTAGGATCTTTCTCCTTATACCGTCAAGATCTCCACCCACACTCAGTTCCATGAGTGTGTCTGCGCCATTTTCCATTGCAATGTTTGCCTTCTCAACTTCCATGTCAATATCATTTATATCTGTTGAAGTACCGATTGTTGCGTTAACTTTGGTTCTGAGGCCTGCTCCAATACCAACAGGTTTTACATCACGTCCAACATTGTTTGGAATAGCAATGGTTCCGTTTGCAACTGATTTGCGTATAAATTCTTCATCAACGTTTTCAATTTTAGCAACTGCTTTCATTTGCTCTGTTATTATGCCCTTTTTTGCATCATCCATTTGTGTCATAGAATCACCATGTTATTTTTTTAATTTAACACTGTTCAGAAATAGGTTCCGTTCAGTTTTTGAGTATTAAAATCATTCCAACGACCAAGAAGTTTGGCTTCATCATCAAAATCTATGATTGTACATTATGCCCCAACATAAAAATAGGTGTTGTTAAAATAATACATGAAACAAAACCGAGGATCATTATGTAGAATGATACTATTAAGTTACTCTTTTTATATTTTAACCTTTTTATCTAGAACTGAAGAATACTATGACTTTGATAAATTCCTTAATCAATTTCAGAAAGTCCAGTATTAATATTATTCAAATAGTTAATATTTATTTTAACACAATCAAGGAACTATAAAATTAAAAAAAAGTATGATGATGTTTAAGTTTAACAAGTACTAGGGCCACATATCATTCATTCTTGTTTTTACCATATTTTCATCAGGTACATTTGTTTGACAGCCCTCAGCTTCAACAATGAACGATGATACCGACGATGCAAATTTACCACAGTACTCAAGATCTTCACCACGGAGATAAGCATTTAAAAATCCGGCCCTGTAGGAATCTCCTGCTCCTGTTGGATCCACAGTTTCCTTCAGTACTGCATCAATTCTGATTTCATTCCCAGAATTTATCCGACTTCCATCCTTTCCATAGGTTGTAACCACTATTTCGGGTCCGAAGTTTCTTAAATCATCAATGTTCATGTTTAAAATTTCCTGGATCCTCTTTATTTCATGATGATTTCCGAAGAGTATGTCTGTTATCTTCAAAACATCTTTGAGTTCAGCTTCAGAGTACATGTGCAGATCCTGTCCAGGGTCGAAGGAGATGAGTTTTCCTGAGTCATGGGCTGCTTCTCCAGATCTGCTGTTGAAACCAGGGTCTCCTGTGGCTAAATGAACGGCTTCAACCTTTTCAATTGCGTTGTATGGTACTTCGGAATTTTTAAATTCTGAAGCAGCACCCCAGTAGAAGTAACTGATCTGATCTTTCTCGTTATCAGTCAAAACGAATGCTGTTGGAGTATTTTCGTCTTCTATAACTATCATTGATTGGGTGTCTATTCTAAGATCCTTCAACTTGTTATGGTAATCTGAATCAATAAAACCACTACCCACAGCAGATACAAGTGATACTTTAAGTCCTAATGTGGATGCTACAACAGCAACGTTTGCTGCAGCTCCTCCAAAAAGTGTTTTCATCTTGTTAATCGATGTTGAAGAGTTGGCTTCAGGAAATTCCTTAACTTGTATGATGTAATCCAATGCTGTGTGTCCAATTGCTAGTAGATCAGTTTTGTTCAATAAATCACCCGCCATATTTTTATTTTTGAAATATTTAAAATTAACTTAAACAGTCAGAAAGTACCCAAAATCAGTGAAATTTTATTTAAAGCAAAAATTTTAGGAATTAATGATAATTTAACTTGAGTTTATATTCTTGAAAAACCATTGTTCTCAATAGTTTGATGAGCTTCTCCAACAACAAATTTTACGAAATTTTTTAGGGAGCTGTTTGTTTTGTTGAGTAGAACAACACCTACGATGTGTTTAGTTTCATTTTTTATCACGTCAGAACCTTCGGTGAAGCTGTTGTTTAAGAAAGTAAACAGTTCGCTATTGTTTTTAACAGCGTTCAATGCTGTTTGTGGCGATCTTGCAGTTTGGACAATGTTGTAATCAATACCCATGTTGTCCATTGTGTTCCATGCGAGTCTCTGTGAAGAGTTGGGAATCTCAACGAAATCCTTACCATTTAAATCAGAAATATCATTGACTGCAGAATCACCCACCAGAACTAGATGATCGTAGGCTACTGGAATGATGTCTAGATCATAGATAAATGCAGTTACAGGATCATCCAGTGCTAAAATGTCCACCATGTCTTTATCTGAAAGTTCGAGGGCGCTCATATCATTGGTACGTAGCACAGTAGCATTCAGATCGTATTCTTCTATCAATGCTTCCATCAATCCTGTTGAAACAAATCCTCCGCATATTACTGGTTTCTTTCTTTCTTCTAGACGTTTCATCAGACTTTTATACTTGTTCAACAGATCATGACCATTTTCTGTTAAACCAGAACCTGCTCCTGTGGTTTCAACCAACTTGGAATTAATTTTTTCTTCAGATTCCTTTATTCTTCGGTTTAATACAGAATGTGAAATTCCCAGTTTTTTAGCAGCTTCCCTCTGGGAATAGGTTTTTGCGATACATTCAAGGGTTTCAAAAATTTTGTAACTAAATTCCTGCCCGTTTATAACCATTCCAAGTTTGGGATCGTAATTCATGATGATCACATAAAGTTTCAAACAAATTAAAAGCTCATATAACTCCTATATATTGAAAAATCCAGTTTAAGAAGATTTTTAAGTAATTCTTGTATAATGCCATTAATTATATGTTAACACTTTGAATATTTCAAGGTTACCAAGTATTTACATATTGTATTTGCCAGTATATTTTAGTTTTGACCAATGGGAAACCATTTTTAAATAATTATCTATCTCTAGTTTAACATTTTAGGAGATATCAGCTTGATTTTCAGGATTTTAAATAATTTTACTGGTCAGTTTAAATTATAATGATTAATTATTATGAAAATCCTTTTTATACGAAATTCAATAACTAACAATTTGAGGATGCTTCTTACCATTAATGATTTATAAGAAACAGAAATCGGCAAATTTCTTCTTAAGGGCATCCTCACCCACCAGTAATGGTAGGTAAAAATTGAGGATGTTCCCATCGGACTCTTGTTAACCAATCAAATGATCACCAAAAAAATGGGAACATCCTCAAACCTCAAAAATACAGATCACACTCTCATACTTTCAAATGAATTTAAACTTGTTTTAAAACCAATAATCAGCATTTGATTATTAAGGGCCATCAATTGGTAAAAGATAATGACAATTTGTTAGTTAAAAAAATTGGATGCATGGGAAGATCATATAATTAATAAATTTATATAGTTACTAAGTAAGATGTTCAACTATCATAAGCTCATCAATCTGTTTTGATGATGTATGAATATAAATAAATTATTCGGTGAAGAAATGATTATTAACGATGCAATTGAAGAAATAATAGAAAATGTAATGGCTGTGTCGGCTGAAACAGACGAAGAGCATGTAAATGATATGATGGATATTTTGACATCCTCTAAGAATGTTTTCCTCCTTGGACAGGGCAGGTCGGGTCTCGTTGCCAGGGCTTTTGCCATGCGTTTAATGCACCTTGGAATAAGTGTTTATGTGGTTGGAGAAACAATAACTCCCGCAATAGGCGAAGAAGATTGTCTCTTAGCAATTTCAGGTTCTGGAGAAACCAGCTACATAATAAGCACAGCGATGATCGCTAAAAAGAGAGGTGCAAAAATAGTTGCAGTAACATCATATGAAAAATCCACTCTTGGAACAATATCAGACCTTATAATGCACATAAAGGGACGTACAAAAGTAGATTCCGAAAAAAATTATATAAAAAGGCAAATGAATGGTAAACACTTATCATTATCCCCTCTGGGAACTTTGTTTGAAGTGTCCACCCTAATATTCTTAGATGCCCTAATTGCTCAACTCATGGATAAAATGGGTAAAACTGAAGATGATCTCAAAAAGAGACACACAGTTTTGGAATAAAACTTTCAACTCTATTTTTTTTTAAAGAATTATCCTGTGGGGATGGGTGTAAATATTGAACCTCTTTCCCCTCACAAATCCCACCATGGTAACTCTTGCTTCATCTGCCACAGCAATTCCCGATGATGTAGGAGCGGCATTTGATGCAATAATTGGAATTCCCACTCTCGCAATCTTTATGAGCATGTCTGCAGGCATTCTTCCACTGTAAACAATGAAACTCTTAGAAAAATCAAATTTTGCAATTGCACCGGCACCAATTACTTTGTCAACTGCCACATGCCTGCTCACATCCTCAATAGCAATGAAATCATCACCAGAAACGAGCCCTGCAACATGAGTTCCCCCAGTTTTCTGCCAGACTTCAGCTTTTTTCTTTAATTTTCCAAAGGCATCTATCAAATCATTACTCTCAACACTGAATTCAGATTCAACTTGTCCAACAAATTCTATTTTAGTTCTCCAGCCACCAAAACAATCTGATCCAACAACTAATTCTTTTCTAATATCAAAATCTTCCAGATCGATCTCAGCCTTGATTGTTTTGCCATCAATATTGATGTTGGTTATGTTGTCCACTGATCCAGCCAGACCTTCACCAAGGAGGTAACCCACTGTAAATTCCTTCAGGGAATTGGGACTTATTGAAAATCTTCTTGAAACACTGTTGTTGATTGTTATCTCAATATCTTCATCGTTAACAATGGTTTCTATTACTTCGGAGGGTTTCCCTTCAAATCTAACAGCTTTAACTTCTTTAAACATTTCCATCATTTAAATGCCCTCAACTAAAATTCATTTTTTACACAATAAAATTAAAAGTTCCACTAGATAAAGAATCTAAAAAAAATAAAATAATAATTTTAGATGCTTAAAATAACCATTTCAATCTTCGAAGAGGTCATCTATCCAGGATATGGCTGCTGCAACATTTGGAAATCCAATTGTGCTGGTTAGTAGAAGCAAAGTTTGATAAACTTCATCGGGTGATGCTCCATTTTGCAGTGCCTGTTTTCCATGACTGTGCACAGCCCCTTCAGATCTGATAGCAGCTGAAGCTGCAAGTTGTATCAGCTGCGAATTTTTCTCATCTATAGGTCCATTTTCACGCACTGTCCTTCCTAAATCACTTATAGCTGAACCATACTCTTCAAATCTTTCTCTGATACTTACATAATGTTTTGGTAATCCCTTTTCTGATTTATCTGACAAATTATCATCTCCAAAACTTTGATACTGAAATTTGCATAATCCCTGCAATGTATATTATTTTATAGTTGATCCAATATATTTTTTAAAGTAATAGTTCATAATCTACAAAAATAATTTATACATCATAAAATCTATAATATTTTCATCGAGATCTAATTTTTAATGGAGAATTTTAATGACTAAAACTTTAAATGAAATTTTATCTACATATGAAGGGACTAAATCAGAATTAATACCTCTTCTTCAGGATGTTCAGGCTAATTTAGGATATTTATCAGAAGAATCAATAAAAGATGTTTCTAAATTTACAGGGGTTTCAGAAAGTGAAATATATGGGGTTGCAACATTTTACACGCAGTTCAGATTTACTCCTGTGGGAAAGAAACATATCATGGTTTGCAAGGGAACCGCATGTCATGTTAAGGGTGCCCCTCAAATTATTGAGGGAATTGAAAGACATTTGGGCATAAAAGAAGGCGAAGTAACATTTGACATGGAATATTCACTGGAATCTGTCGGATGTTTAGGATGCTGCGCCCTGGCACCATGTGCAATGATAAATGATGATGTAGAATCAAACATGACTCTGAAGGATGTTAAGAAGATTTTTCGAAGGATTGAAAGACAATCCAAATCAGATGGCGAAAATTAGGGAACAAGGGTAAATAATGAAATATAAACAACTATTAAAGGAATCACAAGAAGAATATTTGCTTCTTGAGGATAAAACTGTGATAGCTGTGGGTTCTGCAACTTGTGGAAGATCAGCAGGGGCACAAGAAATTTCCTCAGTACTCAGGGAAGAAATTGCAGAAGCAGGATTGGACGTTGAGATCATCGAAGTGGGATGCATTGGACTTTGCTAC
Source organism: Methanobacterium lacus (assembly GCF_000191585.1). NCBI lineage: Archaea > Methanobacteriati > Methanobacteriota > Methanobacteria > Methanobacteriales > Methanobacteriaceae > Methanobacterium > Methanobacterium lacus. The sequence goes on along the minus strand of NC_015216.1, from coordinate 2,564,745 downwards.
CTTGAACCAATAATAACCATAATCAAACCAGGCCATCCAGCAATTTTCTATGGCCAAGTAACAAAAAAATTGGCAAAACAACTTGTAACTGAATATTTACAAGGCAACAATCCTCTACCCGAACATGCACTCGGTACTGTAGGCGCAGATGATAATGAAGAAATTCCCTCCCTGTTTGAAACACCGGTAATGAAACCACAAGTCAGAAGGATACTCCGAAACTGTGGATTAATAGATCCCTCAAACATCAAACATTACATTGCCAGGGGAGGTTACAGTGGACTGAACTCTGCACTTAAAACCAAACCAGAAAAGGTCATTGAACAGATGAAAAGCTCAGGACTCAGGGGAAGAGGAGGAGCAGGTTTTCCCACTTGGATGAAGTGGCAGTTCTGTGTTGATTTTGATTCTGTAGAAAAATATTTGATATGCAACGCAGATGAAGGAGATCCTGGAGCATTCATGAACCGATCGCTCTTGGAAAGTGACCCCCACTCCGTCCTTGAGGGAATAGTCATAGCATCATATGCAATAGGAGTTAAAGAGGCATATATCTACTGCAGGGCTGAATATCCCCTTGCACTTGAAAGGTTGAAACAAGCAATCTCCCAAATGAGGGATGTTGGGCTCCTTGGAAAAAACATCCTAGAAACTGGATTCGATCTGGAAATCAAAATTAAGGAAGGAGCAGGTGCCTTCGTCTGCGGCGAAGAAACTGCACTGATAGCTTCCATCGAAGGTAAACGGGGAATGCCCAGAACAAGACCTCCATTTCCAACAACAGCAGGTCTATGGGGAAAGCCCACCGTAATAAACAATGTTGAAACAATGGCCAGCGTATCACTCATAATGCAGACCGGACACGAACAGTTCAAGGAATTTGGAACAGTTGAAAGTAAGGGCACAAAAACCTTCTCCCTGGTGGGAAATGTTAAAAAACCAGGATTGATTGAGGTTCCACTTGGAACCACGCTTCGAGAAGTCATATATGACATAGGTGGTGGAATTAACAACGAAGGTAATTTTAAAGCTGTTCAAATAGGAGGACCTTCTGGAGGTTGTCTTCCTGAAGAATTCCTTGACACCAAGATAGATTATGATTCTCTAACAATGGCAGGAGCCATAATGGGTTCAGGCGGGCTAGTTGTAATGGATCAAAATAGCTGCATGGTGGACGTTGCCAGATATTTCCTGGAATTCATACAAAACGAATCCTGCGGCAAATGTGTTCCATGCAGATTGGGAACCAAACAAATGTTAGACATATTGAGTGACATAACCCAAGGTAAAGGTAAACAGGGGGACAATGATCTTTTACGCGAACTTTCCCAGGGAATCAGGGATGGATCCCTTTGTGGACTCGGACAAACATCTCCCAACCCCATACTCACGACTTTAAAATATTTCGAGGATGAATACATTTCTCATATTGAGGATAAAAGATGTAAAGCCCTTTTATGTAAAGAACTGATTAACTACACGGTCGTAGATGAAAAATGCGAAGGATGCATGTTATGTCTAAAATCATGCCCTGTGGGTGCTGTTTCAGGCACAAAAAAACACATACATTCCATCGACACTGAAAAATGTATAAAATGCGGTACTTGTATTGAACTCTGTTCTGGCAAATACAATGCAATTGAAAGGGTATCTAAGTACTGAATAACCCTAAATTAAGAAGAAAATAAGGGTGAAAATTTTAGAGGATCAAATAAATTCCAACAATTTCATTTAAAATCAGGATTTAGCATGGCAACCATTGGTAAAGTAGGGTTTTCTATGTTCTATTGCCTCTAAAAATACATTTTTTAGTTCTTTGTTGGTGTAACCTCTGCGCATGGGTTCGATTATATCCACCAAGTTATCGTTTTTAAGAAGGCAGGGTTTGATCTTCCCATCAGGAGTTATCCTGAGCCTTGTACAATTTTTACAGAACTCCGTATTATCCATTGGTCTGACGATCTCTATTTCACCGCCCTCAACGAAGTACTTTTTTCTATCCTGCATGAACTTCCTTGTTTTTACTTGATCTGACATTTCTGTCAGCTCATCTTCAAGTTCTCCCATATCGTAATGATATTCATCAAAAAAGCTTCCAGGTTTATCAGCTTCGGTTTTTAGAAGTTCGATGAGCTGTAGTATTGCTCCGGTTTCCCTGCAAAATTGAAACATGTCCCATATTTCATTGTCGTTTATTCCCTTCATAACAACCATGTTAACTTTTACTGGGTTCAATCCAGATTCCACAGCCTTCTGAATTCCAGCCTTGGCATTTTCCATGTAATCCCTTTTTGTTATGAAACGGTATGTTTCCGGATTCAAAGTGTCGAAACTGACATTTACACGGGTTAACCCGGCTTCATGCAATTTTTCAGCATATTTTTCAAGGAGAATGCCGTTGGTTGTTAATGAAATATCTCGAAATCCTACATTTGCTATTTTTGAAACCATGTCCACAATATCCTCTCTGATAAGGGGTTCACCGCCAGAAAGTCTTATTTTTTCAATACCAAGTTCTTTAGCAACTGTAACAATTCTTTCTATTTCTTTTGGGGTCATTTCATAATCTTGAGGTACAATTCCATCGTGATGGCAGTAAAAACATTTTACGTTGCACCTGTTGGTTATGGATATTCTCAGTGATATTAAAGGTCTTTTAAAATTATCAGTGACCTTATTTTGAATGTTAATCGTTTTCATGCTTATCTCTTATCAGAAGTTCAATTTTGTTAAGATTTTCTGCACCGAATTCATCGGTTTTCAGTGATTTTACCATACCAAGCACAGTTTCATCAATAAAAGTTCTCACGAATGGATTTAAGGGGATCATAGTGTCATTTATCTTTAGTATAACCCTGTCTGATTCTGATCTGCAGTAAACAGCATCAGCCCGTCCCTGAAGCTTTGCATGGACAAAATCATCGCAGGATTCATAACCGCATTTCTTGCAGTTTAGATCGTTTACCATACCAAAACTCCTATCAAGCACAAGGTCTATGGTGGTACTGAGTTTGGCATCATCCATATTAAACACATCAACATTTGCAATGGTAAATTCATCTTTAAATTCGGATGTGGAGATTTTTGCGTATTTAGATTCTTTCAATCCTTCTATAACGACAAAATCAAGGTCTTTCATGAATTTCATCATTAAAAGAACCTTTTCAAGGTCCATGGAATCTTTGATGGAAATAAATGTTTCACTTCCAATTCCTGCAACAATTTCAGCTCCAGCTGCCTTGTGTTTTCCAGTATCCCTCTCTGGAAGGTCGAATTGATGGTGTGTATGTTTCACTGTTCCAACGCTAAATCCTCTTTCAACTAATTCTGCGACTATTTTAGTCACAAGAGTAGTTTTACCCGTGTTTTTGGTACCAACAACTGCTATAATCCTCATGTGCCACCTTTAAAAATCATCTTTAATATATTTAAAACCAATTCTACTCTTCATAATTCTAGCTTCGGCTACTTAAATATATATGATGTTAGCATATATGTGAGTGTATAATCCTAATTTTTAATGAACTTAATATACAGAAAACTGACTATTTAAAAATGAACTTTACTGACGATAACATGAAGAACAATAAAATAACACTGAATATTGATGGTGTAGAAATTAATGCCGAGGAAGGGAGCACAATATTGGAAACAGCCCTTCTAAACGATATTTACATACCCAATCTATGTTATTATCCTGGTTTAAAACCATGGGGATCCTGTAGACTTTGTCTCGTTGAAAATGATGAGGGACGTCTTATCACGGCATGTGAAACAAAAGTACATGATGGAATGAAAATAACAACAGATAATCCCAGGATTAACAGGGTTCGAAAGTTATCTGCAGAGCTGCTGATTGCAAATCATGAAGTGGATTGTTTAACCTGCAAGAAAAATGATAACTGTAAATTACAGGAAATTGCAGCCTATCTTGGAATAAATCGGGATGATCTTGGCAGTTTAAGACGCAAAATAATGGATATTCCGGTGGATGATTCTAACCCCTTCTTCAACAGGGATCTAAAGAAATGTGTACTTTGCGGGATATGTGTCAGAACTTGCAGCGAAGTCCTGGCTGTCAATGCAGTTGATTTTGGATTCAGGGGATATGATACCAAGATAACAACTTTTGGTGATAAACCACTCCTGGAATCTTCTTGCGTATCATGTGGAGAATGTATGATTGCCTGTCCTGTGGGTGCACTTGTACCAAAGGAAACAAAAAAACCTGCAAGGGAAGTTAAAACTGTTTGTCCATACTGTGGTGTTGGATGCAACATTTACCTAGGTGTGAGGGGAGACAAGATAGTCAGTGCAAGAGGCGATACAGATAACTCTGTAAACAAGGGCAATCTATGTGTTAAGGGCAGATTTGGATACAGCTTCATCAACCATCCGGACAGGCTTAAAAAACCTCTGATTAAGAGAAACGATGAATTTATAGAGGTTGAATGGGAGGAAGCACTGGATTACGTTGCTCAGAAATTATCTGGATACAAGGGCGATGAATTTGCATCTATATCCTCTGCAAGATGTCCAAATGAGGATAACTACGCTGTTCAAAAGTTCACCAGGGCTGTTATGGGAACTAACAACGTTGATAACTGTGCCAGATCCTGTCACGCACCATCTGTAGCAGGTCTTGCCAAAATATTTGGAAGTGGGGCCATGAGCAACTCTATAGATGAAATTAAGGATGCTTCATGCTTATTTGTTATAGGGACCAATCCAACAGCCAGTTATCCTGTATTGGGGTTGCGCATAATCGAAGCAGTAAAAAATGGTGCTAAACTCATAGTTGCAGATCCAAGAAATATTAACCTGTGCAAACATGCGGACATTGTAATGAATCAGACTCCCGGTACCGATGTGGCACTCATCATGGGCATGATGAAGGTTATAGTGGATGAAGAACTGCATGATCAGGCATACATAGATGATAGGAGTGAAGGCTTCGAAGAGTTTAAAGAGTCATTACAGTCCTATGACATTGAAACAGTTGAATCAATCACAGGAGTTGATGGAGAACTAATAAAGGAAGCTGCAAGGACATATGCATCAATTAAACCTGCATCCATACTTTATTCCTTGGGAATCACAGAACACACACATGGAACTGAAAATGTTTTTGCCCTTGGAGATCTAGCACTCCTAACAGGTAACATGGGAAAACCATTTGGAGGAGTGAATCCCATAAGGGGACAGAACAATGTTCAAGGAGCCTGTGACATGGGATGTCTTCCAGACACCTTCCCTGGCTATCAAAAATTAGACGATCCAAACACCATCGAAAGGTTCGAAACTGCATGGAATGTTGATCTTAACAGATCCAAGGGTATAACATTCCCTGAAATGGTTATGGCTGCTAAAAATGGGGATATAAAGGCCATGTACATCGTTGGAGAGAACCCTGTAACAAGTGAACCAGACACAGAAAATATCAAGGATGCAATGAATTCCCTAGATTTTTTGGTTGTTCAAGATATTTTCATGAGTGAAACAGCGCAGATGGCTGATGTGGTTCTTCCAGGCTGTAGCTACGCAGAGAAGGACGGTACATTTGCAAATTCAGAACGGAGAATACAGAGGGTTCGAAAAGCAATAAATCCAGTCGGAGAATCTAAACCAGATTGGTTGATAACATCCCTCATTGCTAAGAAGATGGGTGCAAAAGGATTTGATTTTAAAGATGCCAGTGATGTTTACGATGAAGTGGCCAAGGTTTCCCCAACCTTTGCTGGAATCAACTACGGCAGAATTGAGGATGAAGGAATACAGTGGCCATGCCACAATGAGGAACATGATGGAACACCCATACTCCACACAGAGGAGTTTAAAACAGAAACTGGAAGGGCTAAATTCATTCCACTAACCTACCGACCTTCAGCAGAACTACCGGATGAAACTTATCCCCTAATTCTCACAACAGGGAGGAGTATTTATCACTATCAAACCAGTACAATGACAGGTGCTGTTGAAGGATTGAAAAAACTTTATGGGGAAGATTATATTGACATATCCCGGGAAGACGCCTCAAAATTAGGGGTTGTGGCTGACGAAACTGTTAAGGTGATATCTAGAAGGGGAGAAATAAAACCCAAAGTTAGAATTACTGACAGATGCAGAAAAGGAGTAGTTTTCATGACCTTCCACTTCGGTGAATCTGCCACCAACGTCATAACCAACTCTGCATGCGATCCAATATCAAAAACTCCTGAGTTCAAGGTGTGTGCAGTTAGGGTGGAAAAGATTTTAGACTGAAAATCTTGTGTGTTTAACTGACAACTTTTTTTTTATTTTTAAGACATTTTGGCACGATTTAAACAACCTTTCTCAGTGTGTAACTCTAACACGAGAGTTGTGATCACTACAACACCATATATATATTTATCTATATCTTCCTTGTAGAAACCTATATTAATATATTCAATCAAAGGTGTAGTTAATACACAATGGAGTCCATATGCCAAAACACATAGCTTCTGGATTGAAATATTTAGCGGCTTTAGAACTCGTTAGAGACGGTTACAGTCAAAAACAGATTTCGAAAATGCTAAATGTTAATAAATCCACGCTTTCTCATTATTTAAATGGTAGAAACATTTCTTTAGGATCAATAGAGATAGCTGAAATCGTCAGAGAGTTCTCACCACGAGATTTTCTGGTTTTTACTGACGCCATCATTGAAGACAAGGAAGCAACGAAAACCATAGTGAAAACTTGTTTGGTCAACAAGTACAGTGTCGAAGTTAAAGATTCTTGCATTGGTTGTGGAATTTGTGTAGATACATGTTTGATAGATGCCATAGTTTTGGATGATCTAAAGGCACACATAGATTCTGATATCTGTTGTGGATGTCAAATTTGTGCTGAAAAATGTCCTACTAATTCAATTAATATTTTGGAGGAATAATAATGGCTGCAAATATAAAAGAAGTCAAAGCCAAAGATTTCAACGTTGAAAGATCAGCTGAAGAAGATAGAGAGCTGTCATTCAAAGATGAGTCATGTGTTGGTTGTGGCGTTTGTGAATCAATATGCCCAGTCGGAGCAATCAAACTAGGTTCCGTTGGTGCTATTGTTAGAAACGATATCGACGAATCAAAAATAGAAATAGATGAAGAAAAATGTGTATTGTGTGGAATGTGTAGTGTGGGATGTCCAGTGGATGCACTTGAATTCACTGTGGATGGAACACCAATTTCTGAAATTGAAACTTATCCTAAATTAATTTCTTCTGCAGAAATTGACGATGAAACATGTATATACTGCAAAGCATGTGAAAGGGCATGTCCAAGGGAAGCAATTACTGTCGCAAGACAACTTCCAGACAGATCCAAACTTGTAACTGGTGAAATAGACATAGACAAGGAAACATGCATAGACTGTGGTATATGTGAAGAAATGTGTCCTGCAGATGCAATAACTATTGATCAAAAAGGTCCAGAAGATTTCGACATCGCTGTAGACAAGGACAAATGTGTTTACTGCTTAGTATGTAAGAAAGCATGTCCTGTAGATGCAATAATGGCAGCATGTAGAACCTGTTCCTACGGTGAATACGACTTAAATCCTGAAGATGCTGAAACAACTGGTAAAGCACTCATAGATGATGACGCATGTGTAAGATGTGGATGGTGTGAAGAAGTTTGCCCAGTAGATGCAGCTAAGGTTGAAAAACCATTCGAAGGTGAACTGAGCTTAGATCTAGACAAATGTACAACTTGTGGAGCATGTGTGGATGTATGCCCATGTGATGTGCTGTTCTTCCCTAAATCATCAGCACCAGGAACAATAGATGATAAACTCATGAAAGATGAACAGTTCTGTATTTACTGTGGTGCATGTGAAAATGTATGCCCAGTAGAAGCAATTGATGTTAAACGAACTGGAATCAAATGCACACCTACCAAATCAAAATCTTGGCAGAAAAGTATTGATTCATTAAAAACTAACTAAGGTGATAACATGGAACTTAAAGTAAACCAAGACAACTGCCTTGGATGTGGAGTTTGCGTTGTTGCATGTCCGGTAAATGTTTCTATAAGTCCTGAGGTTTCAGGAGGGCATGGATCAAAAACAACAGAAACAATTATGATGGTCGAAAATGGAGTAATCAAACTCTTTAGCGAAGATAAATGCACGAAATGTGGGACCTGTCAGGTATTCTGTCCTACCGACGCAATTTGGCTAGAATGAGGTGTTAATTTTGACTTATGTAGATAAACCGGCAATTCCAAAGGTTGTTAAATTTGACGAACCTAACGCAAAATTACGAAATAAATTGGACGTAATGTTGAACACAGGTTCTGACATTTACCAAGGGGCATGCAAAAAAAGAGGATCTACTCTTAAAGATGAATACAGGAAAGTAGCTGGAGTAGCATATATGGATCCTAAAGACATGGCAAAACTCGGAGTATCCAACTGGGACCATGTTAAAGTTATTTCTGACTGGGGAGAAGTAGTTGTTAACGCAGCACACTCCAGAGATGCACCGCATGAAGGAACAATATTCATACCAAAGGGACCATGGGCAAATGTAGTTGTTAGTCCAGAAACCTACTGTTGCTGCGACCCAACATACAAGGGTATCATGTGCACAGTGGAAAAATCAGATGATGATGTTCTGCTAATGGCTGACCTAATGAGGGCAGTGTACAAAAAATACGTTAATAAGGATGATGAAGAAGGCATCAAAGATCTTGCTACACTTGGAGAGATGCCTGTCTACAAGAAATTATAAGGAGGCAGTTTAAATGGCAAATTACGAACCACCAGTAACAGACTACGATAGTATCGTAGAAAACTGTACATGTGCTTTTTGCGGATGTAACTGTGACGATTTAGATTATTTAATTAAAGATGGGCATGTTGTAGGTGTAAGACACGCATGCCGACTTGGTGCCAGTAAGATCATGGAAGACATGGATCAAAGATTACTGGTTCCAATGATAAGGGGCGAAGATGGAGAACTTGCAGAAACTGACTGGGACACAGCTTTAGACAAAGCTGCAGAACTCATAGCAGGTGCAGTAAGGCCTATATTCTATGGTTGGAGTGAAACTTCCATTGAAACCATGCACCACGGTCTTGAGCTCGGTGAATTAGTTGGAGCGGTTTTGGATAACCAGGCAACCATCTGTCACGGACCTTCACTTCAGGCTGTTCAGAACGCAGGATACCCTATAAGTACACTTGGAGAAGTTAAAAACAGGGCGGACATGTGTCTTTACACAGGTAGTAACGCAATGAACTCCCACCCAAGACATATGGCAAGGTACAGTACCTTCCCACGAGGATACTTCAGACCAAGGGGAAGATTCGACAGAACAGTTGTCACACTCGACCCAAAATACAGTGATACAGCTAAAATGTCCGATATATGGGTAGGATTCGAACAGAATGGAGATTACGAATTTTACAACGCTATAAGGGCTGTTTTAAAGGGTAAAAAACTTCAAAAAGAATTTATTTCTGGAATTCCTAAGGAAGATGTCGAAGAATTAGCAGAAGCAATGAAAAATGTTCAGTTCGGAGCATTGTTCTTTGGTCTCGGTTTAACCCACACATTATCCAAACAGAGAAACATCGATATTGCTATTCAGATGGTAGCAGACTTAAACAGTTACACCAAATGGATTTTAATGCCTATGAGGGGTCACTTCAACGTGAACGGATTCAACATATTCATGGCATTTGAAACAGGTTTCCCATACGGTGTTGACTTCGCAAGAGGATACCAGAGATACATGAATGGAGAAACAAACACCATAGATCTTTTAACAAGAAAAGAATGTGATGTTTTCATGGTAATTGCAGCTGATCCAGGTGCACACTACCCTGGTGGAGCAGTTAAACATCTCGCAGAAATTCCAGTTATCCAGGTGGATATACACTGGGGACCTTCTACAGAGATTGCAGATGTTGTTCTTCCAGGTTCATTTGTTGGTGTCGAAGTTGGAGGTACCAGTTACAGGATGGACGGTGTTCCAATATGGATGAAAAAAGCCATCGACAAACCTGAAACTTGTAGGGACGACGAATGGATTATAAAAGAAATATTAGAAAGAGTTAAAACAATTAAAGCTGAACAAGGAGCTTTAGCAAGTAAATAAGGTGATTGTCATGGAATACGTACTAAAAAACGGTATTGTTTACGATCCTGCGAATAAAGTAGCAGGAGAGAAAAAGGACGTAATGTTCAAGGACGGAAAAATCGTAGATTCAGTTTCTGCCGATGCTAAAGTTCTAGATGTTACAGATAAGATTGTGATGCCTGCAGGTATTGATCCTCACGCACATGTTGCAGGACCAAAACTTGTTGTAGGTAGAATATACAGGCCTGAAGACTCAAGAAAGGGTGTTACACACAAAACAGATGTTTTAAGGTCAGAAAGTGGATTTTCTATACCAAGCTGTCCATCAACAGGATACAGATACTCCCGAATGGGATATGGAACTGTTGTAGAAGCTGCTGTACCTCCACTAGAAGCTAAACACACTCACGAAGAAATCAATTCCATACCAAACTTGGATATTGTACCATTATCATTGTTTGGTAACAACTGGTTTGTATTGCAGTACGCAAAACAGAACCAAATTGAAGATTTGGCAGGATTTGTAGCCGCATGGTTAAGGCTCGCCAAATGCTACGGTGTTAAAATAGTTAACCCATGTGGAAGTGAAGCATGGGGTTGGGGAATGAACGTTCACGGACTGGATGACCCTGCTCCATACTGGGATGTAACAGGAAGAGAAGTTGTTACAGCACTAGCAAAAGCAAACGAAATGTTAGGACTACCACATTCTGTACATGTTCACCCTAACGATCTTGGACATCCAGGAAACTACCCAACAACTGTTTCAACTATGGATGCACTCAAAGACATAGAAAAGAACAGCACTGTAAGGGGCCAGACAATGCACTTAACCCACGCTCAATTCCACGCATACGGTGGAACAAGCTGGAGAGATGCAGATTCTGGTGCAGACCACATTGCAGACTATGTCAACAGCAATGACCATGTGACCATAGATGTTGGACAGGTAACCTTAGATGAAACAACAACTATGACTGCAGATGCTCCTATGGAGTTTGATTTGTACAAGTTAAGCGGATTAAAATGGGCTAACAAAGATGTAGAACTTGAAACTGCAGCAGGAATTGTTCCAGTTATCTACTCTGGAAAAGCACCAGTTAACTCACTACAATGGGCTATTGGATTAGAATTATTCCTAAAAGTCAATGATCCTTGGAAGGTATGTTTAACAACTGACCATCCTAACGCTGGTCCATTCATACGTTATCCAAGAATTATCTCCTGGTTGATGAGTAATGAAAGAAGACAGGAAATGATGGATAACAGAGAAGTTCACCCATGGTCACACAGAAGAACCTCTCTAGCTTCACTAGAAAGGGAATATGATTTCAATGAAATCGCAACCATTACTAGGGCAGGTCCTGCTAAGATCTACGGATTCCAAGACAGAGGTGCACTCACACCAGGATTCAATGCAGACATTGCTGTATTTGACATAAACCCTAACGATATTGATCCATCAAGGAACCCTGAAGCAATAGAAAAAGGATTCGGTAGTGCAATGTACACTATAAAAGATGGTGAAATATTAGTTAAAGACGGTGAAATCGTAAAGGTTGTAAAGAGTCATACTTTATGGACCGACGTAAAAGGAATGGAAGAACAAGAAAAAACAGTTATGGACAGGGTAATGCCGGACTTCACAAAATACTACACAGTTAAGTTTGAAAACTACCAGGTTCACGACAAGTACTTACCAAATCCAATCGTGACTGAAGTCCAAGCAGGTAAATAGGGGTGTTAAATTGAAAACAATTACTTTTAACCAAAAAAAGACTTCTCAAATTTCTCTGGAATTCGATGAATTAATTCCCGATGAAATATACAGCTGGGAAAAAGCAGATTTTGAGAAATACATGGTTCCAATAGGAAACTCAAGATTTCCATTGACTGACTACTTTGACATAGAAGTAGAAGGTTCTGCAGAATCTCCAGAAGAAATTAAAATGATACTCAATGGAGACTACGGCAGGGTAAAATATATCGGAACTAAAATGGGTGCAGGAGAAATTATTGTCAACGGTCCAGTAGATCTTCACTGCGGATCCCAGATGAAAGGCGGTTCCATACTTGTAAATGGAGATGCTGAAAGTTACGCAGGCAGGGAAATGGAAGGCGGATCACTAACCATCATGGGTAACACCAGAGAATTCTGCGGATGTTCCTACATTGGGGACTGGAGAGGAATGAACGGTGGAACCATAACCATCCATGGAAATGCAGGTAAACAGCTCGGAGAATGTTTATCCGGAGGATCAATCTACGTCAAAGGCGACTGTGATATCCTCGCAGGTATCCACATGACCAAAGGTTTCATACAGATCGATGGTGATGTTACAAGATGGCCTGGCGGACAGATGAAAAACGGGGACATCGTAATAAACGGTGAACTTGGAAGACTCCTTGAAGGATTTGTACAAGAAGATATAATTGAGAATCCTGAAATCGATGGTAAGGACTTCAGTGGAAAATACATCAAGTACGTTGGAGACATTGCATTGAATGGAAAAGGAAGATTATGGTTAGATGCCGAGAAAAATAGGCATCTACTCTACTAAATCTTTCTTCTTTTTTTTATTTTTTTAAGATAAACTATTTTTTAGAAAATTATATTTCATAAAAAAATCAAAGTGATTAATATGGAAAAAGAGATCACACTAAACCAAGATGAACTTATTGAATACGTTAAAAACGAAGTAAAAACGTATGATACACTTGAAATTTCCTATAACCGAATATTTTTACCAACAGAAGTAATTGATATAGAACATTATGTGGATGAAAATGAATTGGAAAGTTTGAACTTGGTTCTTCAGGTGAATGGTGAACTTTTAAATGACACCATACAGCTGGATCTAATAGAGATTAAGGAAGAAATTGTTGAGATAAGGCATATTAAAAATGAGGATGATTTAACAGTCCTTGTTGTTGAAGATGTCTAATATAATTGAACATAACTTTCATTTTAACTGACTTATGGAGTTGATCTTTTGGAGAAAATATTGAAAATGGATTGTGATGAAGCAATAAGCTACGTGAAAGATAATGTCAACGATTATGATTACTTGGAATTATCATACAACCGAGTATTCACTCCGGGAGAAGTTATAAGTGTCGAAACAGACCATCTAAAAGGAAAAGATGTGTGCAACGTCATGATTCAAGTAAAAGGTGACACAGTAAGAAATACGATCCTGATTGATTTAGAAGAAGTTAAGGATGATCTTATTGAGATGAGGCATGTTCCTAAAGATAAGGAGGAAGGCATCCTTATTGAGATTGAAAGATGTGAAATTTAACCATAAATTATTTAAATTAAATGAATGGAATTAAAATTTCCATGTTATAATTCCATTTTCTCAACATAAATCTGAATTTATAATCTTCATAGTTTACTGCTTTTTTAAATATACAAATTTGTTCTAGAATTACTTATTTGCAGTATTATTGTTTTCATCCTTTGAACAAGGTATACAAATGGTGCTTTTATCCCATGAAACAAAGGATTCTCCACATTTTTCACAAAGCAGTACATTTTTTTTCTTTTTTTCAGGAACTTCAATTTCTACAAATTCCCAAGAGTAAACATCTTCTCCTGCTTCAAGCAGTATTGGCACAACTTCTTCGTGTCTCACTTTCTTGTAATTCATGTACCAATCATGGAGTATCGGATATTTTTCAGTTTTTTTAGCGTTAAAGTATATTCTAATTCCTTTAACAAATTTTTCATCCTTTCCAGCACCTTTATTTACTGTAACTGCCATTTTATCATAATCTAGAACCTTCAAACCCTTATTTCCAATTGTGGAACTTCTGAGTATTTGAAAGGGATCCGGGACACAGTTTAGGGTTTCGCAGGTTACATAAATTTTCTCATCATCATGGATGTCCAATTCTCTTTTTGCTATGTTAAGCATTTGGTACCCAATTAAAGCCCCTGAACTCAAATAGCCATGGAACTTGATTAATTTTTTTATATCTTCCTTCATGGATGGATTATCTATCTTGTTTAGAACGTCTTCCATTTTACATCACCATTTGTTTACTAATTGAATATTGAATACAGTTGTTTATATTATGTTGCAAAAACAATAAATTACCATTAATTTTTTACAGTAATGGTTAATTTTTGTTTATTAATTGATAAAATGAATGGTAGTGTTTTAAAATAAATAAAAATTATTAGGGAAAATTGGAGGCTTTTCCCTAAATGGTTTGTTCTGTGTTATGGCAATTTAGAACCAATATCAAAATGTGCTACAACAATAAATTATCGATACGCCTATATAAACATATCGAATTGTTGCTACAAACACATTTTAATCAAGCAACCAATTTTAAGAAATAAAGTTATTCAAACGTTCTTTAAGTATATGGCATTGAATTTCTCATCTGTAATTTTGAATAAATTTTCAAATAACTTTGTATGGAATAACATACTTGGAGATGCCGTTATAATAATTGAAGATTATATATATTTCGTCTGGTGAATGGTGTTTGTATAAGGCTAGTACATGTCGTACCATATTGAAATATCATGTTAGAACTATTTAAAAAAAAGGTAAAAAAAATTAAGGAGATGATATTCTCCTTAAGGCATTTTTACATATTGTTGTAGTTGGCTTGGAATGTTGGTTGAGTTGATAGTTGCTTCTGCTGGTGAAATTGGGTCAATGAAGTTGGATTTTGTTATTTGAATTCCTTCAGGGCTTAAGAGTAGTTGTAGGAAGTCTGTTGCTAGTTGTTTGTTTGGTGCATTGTTCAATATTGTTATTCCATAAACAATCGGGGTTAATCCAATGGTTTTACTCTTGTTTGTTCCACTGAACTGTACCATACTTATGTTTTTGTACACCGGTTCGTAGGTGGTGTTTGAGAGTGCTAATTCTGGAGGGAGTGTTACGTACTTTACTCCTGAACTTTGTTGCTGATCTGCATCACTCTTGTAGACTAAAATATAATCTACAGCTCCAGACTGTAGTACTGGCATAAGATCTCCTACTGCAGGCCTAACCACAATTTTAGAAGTGGGGTCGATGTTGGTTGGACTGTTAATAACTGTTTTTGAACCGTTTTGTTCCGATGTTATGGCTGTATTTTGCCCTATTACAGTGTCAAAAAGGGTTGAATCATTGTAGTAAGTACTTGCCAGTTGCATCATCATAACTCCCCTGTATCCTGCTGGTGCGGAGTTAGGATCTGCAATTCCCACACTAACATTGTTTTGAGAGAATATCTGATACCAGTTTTCACCGTTTATTTGACTGCTATTCTTACTCTTATCAGTGTATGCAATTACCATCTCATTTCTGCCGTTTTTAAGGTTGTAACTCGTGTAGTTTGGCATCAAATTTTTATCTATCAGACCATAGTCAGCAGAAGCCATGATATCCACAGACTGATTTAAGGTCGTGATCTGATTAATCAAATCTGAACTGCCTCCGTACTTTATCTGTACTTTTACATTTGGATGTTGCGACTCGAATTTTGCTGCTGTTTGATTCATCTGTCCTGCAAGACTGCTTGCAGCGTAGATTACTAGGGTTCCATTTTCAGAGCCGGAACTGTATACTCCGTATCCGTAAACACCGATTCCAACAATTGCAATCGCTACAATCACAAATATTATAATTTTTTTATCCATTCTCACCCTCCCGTGTGATCAGATTAGATATATTAATGTCATTTAATTATTGTCAATATGATTATTTGAACATTTCGCCTAAATTTTATTTTAAATCTATTTAGCGGCATGTTTCCAGTGTTTTAAGAAAAAGAACAAATATGGATAGAATACTTTCAGAAATTTTTGTTAGTAAGGTATCATATTTGCAGGCTATTTTAAGAAAATCAAAATAATAATCAAAATAAAAATTTTTGGGTGAACAATTTATTAAATTTTAACCATGGCTATTGCTGCTGCTTTAAAGCCGATATAAATATCTTTACCTAGGGTTAGATTTAATTTTTCTCTCGAATATTCTGTTACATCAACAAAGAGAGTTATTTCACCAGTATCAACATTTAATCGCACAAGATGGTTTTTAAGTTCCATTCCTATTATTTTCCCCGGGAAAATATTCCTGACACTGGATTCTTGGGGTTCTAACATTACAAAAACGTCTTCTGGGCTGATTAAAACTAAAACTTTGTCTCCTACTTCGAAGTTTCCCCTGAGTGGAAGAACAACATTTTCGTTGTTGAGTTTGATGTTGGCAATTTTATTTTTTTGATCAATATCAACTATGTTACTTTCAATTTCATTAACATCGTCATGCATCTTTAGAATGCTTTCCACTTTTCTGTACTCTTTCAAGATGGATTTGCCGTTTTCAGTGAGTTTACTTTCTCCCCCTCCACCTTTTCCACCTCTTTGGGTCGAAACTATGCTTTTGTTACTTTCATTTTCAAGTTCTTCAATATATTTAAGTGCACTTCGGTAGGGGATGTTCACCTTTTTGGATGCCTTCATTATGGAACCGCACTCATCAATATTTTCTAATAAATTAAACTTCTTCTTATTCAACAATATTATTTTATCATCAAATTTAAGCCTATATTGTGGTCCATTCTTTGTTCTGTCCATTTCAGACCTCCTACTGTATTTTATGTTAGGAAAGTTTATAAAGTTATCATAGACTAAAGGTTGTGCTGATGTCAGCTAATTAAATAATAATTTACCTATAGTTAATTGGACAGTTAAATTTGATTTGAACAACAATTTAAACCAAAAAAAGCTTTTAAAAAGTGATTTTATACATTAAAAAAATAATTAAAAAAAAATAGAATATTACTTTCCAGTTCCTGAAGTTAAATTGGAAAGTATGTTGTTCCATGATTTAGAACGTACATTTTCAAGGTTGATCTTGGTCCTGTTGATCTGGATACATTTTTGTGGGCAGACATTTGCACAAGCACCACATAACACACAGACCCTTTGATCTATCACAGATTTACCATCAACAATTTCAATGGCGTTACATGGACAGACATCTTGGCATGCATGACATGAATCCCCTTTACATTCTGCTTCATCATCGAAAGAAGCTTCTCCTTCAAATGGCTTAGTCACAACCGCAGCGTCTACAGGACATATCTCCTGACACCATCCACAGTTAACACAAGAATCAGGATTTAAAATTGTGTTACCATGAGTTTTAAATGTTTCAGGGTCAAATTTATAATCTTGATAAGCACATGAGCTACACACGGCTTTAATTGCATCTGTGGGGCATGCTCTCTTACATACTAAGCAGTATACGCATTTATCTTCGTCAACAACTGTTTCATATTCATTTCTGCCAGTTTTTTGAACGGTTATTGCATCGCCTGGACAAAGTTCTTCACAGATTTTGCAGCTGATACATTTGTCTTGGTCCACTCCGATCTCTCCAATTACAAGATCTTCTCGTTTTGGAAGGGTTCTTTGTACTCGGATGGCGTCCTGGGGGCAAGCTGTTTCACAAGCTTTACAGTAAATACATGCTTCAGAATCAATTGCTGCATCTTTGATCCACTTAGGATATTCATCCATTTTCTTGATATCTTCGCCATCAATTTTAAATTCAAGGGCATCAAATGGACATGCTGCTGCGCAAAGTCCGCATAAACAACAACTATTTTTATTAATGTTAATGTAGTCCATATCCACTAGACCACGTGCTATTGGTAGTACTGGCCCATTATTGATGGACTTAGTTGGACATATACTGGAGCATATTCCACAACCAACACATTTTTCATTGCTATGTTTTAGGGAACGAATTTCATCTCCATTCCTCTCTAAAGAACTCATATTATCTCCTCGACCATTCATACCTTAGAAATTGCTTGATTTGGACAGTTCTGGATACATAAATCGCAGTCATCGCAATTTTCAGGTACTAATACAACATCTCCATCTTCTTCTACAAGGGCCCCTTTTTCACATATTTTAATGCAAAGTCCTTCTCCAGGGCAATTTTGAATTTTACCGCACTTTTCTGTGTCTATTGTTACTGGCATGATCTCACCTCAAATCTTAAACTATTATGATCTTATACTATCAGATATTCGATAAGTACATATAAACATATCGATTTAATTTTTTCATTCTCATTAATAATAGGTAAAATAATCGATTAATATTAAATTTAAGAGATTATTAATATTATTAGTATAAATTTAAGTTAATTAGTTGCATTATAGATTAAAATAAGAATTAATTATGGGATAAATTATTCATCATTTAAATAAATAATTTAATTTTATTTGAGTATTTAAATGATAGGTCAAATATACTAAATCGAATTTAAAACAAATATTACGTCATTACTTAGGGTTTAACTAAAAATATATTGTTAGAAAGTATTGACTTAAAAAGTTAAAAAATAGTAAAGAATGGTTTAATCCTTTGCAACCATGACTTCAGTGGATTTGATTATTGCAGAGACTTTGTCTCCTTCTTTGAGGCCAAGTTTTTCAACGGATTCTTTGGTTATTATTGCAGTAATGACCTCGGGAGATGTGACTTCGATTTTCACGTTGGACATTATTGCTCCAATTTCTATGTTCTTTACCTCACCTTCAAATACATTCCTTGCACTAATTTTCATTTTATCACCTCAACTTTATGTATGCTAATATATACTTCAGAATTTAAAAAGGTATCTCATGCCAAAAATGACCTTTCGATTGAAAATTGAACTATTTATTGCTAAAAAAGTTAATATATGATTTATATAAGTTAAAAAGCCCTATTTTGGCGGATTGTGTTTTTTTCACATCGGGATATCATTCCCTAAATGAGAGAATTGATTCTAAAACGAAAAAGTATTGGAGGGATGTTCAATTTCATAGTCCGGATCCAAATAATTAAACAGTAAATTTGGATCCTAAAATCAGGTTTTCTTTCATACAAAGATTGCAGTATAATATAATAGACTAAATCCTCATAAATTTCCCTTCAACCTATTTTTCCTCAAGTAATCATCTATTGCTCTTCTTATCAGATTTGCCATAGGAATATCATCCTTTTGGTTTGCTAATTTTTTGAGGTCAGAGTACATTTCCTCGGGTATTTTCATGGTTATCTGTTTGTCCATTTAATCACCATTAAATTCGTAGCATTAATGAAATGAAGTTTATTTTTCAAATATCACAAGGTAGTGTGATTTACTACCATCTTCGAGGGTTTCTCCAATTTGGTTGTCAACTTCTGTTAGTTTTAAGTCATGTCCTTTGAACAGATCTTCCAACTCTTCAGGGGACTGTCTAACAAAAAATGGAGGTCCATATTTGGTTTCCTTCTTTTTGTAGTCCATTATAGCAATCTTTCCACAGGGTTTGGTAATACGTTTCAGTTCTTCAACTGCTTCGTGAAGATTTTCCTGTGCAACGAATCCATGGAAAACATTGATCATCAATGTCATATCCAATGTATTGTCTGGTATGGGAATATCTCCTGCGATGTTACCTAACACTGGTACAATCCTGGTAATTTTCTTTGCTTCGATCTCTTCTTCTAGATCTTGTATTGATGGTTCGTAGATATCTACAGCGTAGATAACTGCATCTTGGTTCATCATATCATAGGCTTCAAATGCAGTGTGTCCATCACCACATCCTGCATCTAAAAATACTTCATCACCCTTGAGTTTTAATCGTGAAATAACTTCCCGGGCATCTATGAATGATTCACTTGATCTGCCTTGGATCCTGTGACCATTAAATGGCATTAATCCTGTTTTGTTTGACATATAATTCTCCCTTCTAATTTATTATTTAAATAAAATTAACGATATTCATATTTATACGTTTCAGTCAAATTGTTAAAAGTTTCCTTTGTATTAAAATTGGATTAAAAAAACAATAATTGGTATTTGAATCTATTTTTAACTTTGATGATTTTTTATCATTTATTTTTTGTAATAAGTATTATTAACTAGATTTACAATTATAAATTGAATAATTTAGTTTTAATTGAAATTTAAGGACTTTAAATGGTCTTTAATACTACTTAACATTATTTATGGTAATTTAAATTTATGATGGAAAAATGAAACTATTAATATGTATACAGTTTGGATGAATTCCATATATTTATATATTGTTATTACATAGTCTTTCACTGCATCGATTTATAGTTAAATTCATATCGATTAAATCTGTGAATTTAGGGATATGGTTTAATTAAAACAAGTTATTTCGGGGGGAATTACACAAGAATAGGGCGAGTTATAAATAAATCCTTATCAATAATAGTATATTCCGATTTTTTTGGGAAATTGAAAATAACAAGTTAAAAATTAATTATAAAAAATAAAGGCGGGGAATTTTATGAAAACTAAAATTGCTACATTAATGCTTTTCTTAGTACTAGCTACAATTACTGTTGGTACAGTAACTGCTGATCCAGTATCTGCTGCAGTTATACAAATACCTGCAGGAGCTAATAGTACTACTATCCAAGCGTTAATAGACGGGGCAAATAATAATGATACAATCAACTTTGCACCGGGAACATATAATGACATAAAGATAATCATAAACAAGACACTAAATTTTGTTGGAAATGGTGCAATAATTAATGGTGTTAACGAATCAAGCACAAACATATTCACCGTAACCACTAATTTAGATGCTGATGCATCTGGTTCAACATTCAAAGAATTTGAATTTAACCTGTTAAACAGTAACGTTACAGTCAATGGTAAATTAGCATCCACAGGATATGCAATTAACCTTGATAGGGTGTCAAATATTCTTATAGAAAACGTAACATCCCACAACGGTAAAGCAGCTGTTTACAACGGTAATGCATTCAACGTTCTTATTAATAATTGTACCTTCACCGATGCCTATGGTTTCTGCTATGGTTACCATATAATGGGTGGGGACAACCTCACAGTAACTAACTCCACAATAAGTGGATGTGCTGATGGAGTTTCCATATCTTCTAGTGCAACCAACGTCAACATTAAAGACAGTTTATTATTAAACAACATCTACGCTGCATTCTGGGGTGGTGGCGTATCAAACATAACCTTCCAAAACAACACCATAAATGGTTTCTATGAGGGTCTTGGTATTGAAAAATCTGCATCTCAAACCTATGTTATAAACAACACATTCATCAATGGATGGGGAAACAACTCTGCACAGAAAGCATCCGGGGATGCTATTTACATCAAAAACTCGTATGCTCATGGACCATTAAGTATGATTGATGATATTCAGATCATTGGAAACATCTTCGAAAACATCATTGGAGCAGCAGTAGGTGTGGACAACCAGGCAGGACAGGGACTTTTCGTTGGAAATGGCACTGGTAATTCCATAGTTGGAGTGAACAACTCAGTAACAAATGTGTCAAAGGGATACGTTGTACTATACTCACAAGGTCAGAACCTAAACTTCACATTAGATTCCTCCACTCCACAAGCACAACCAGTATTTGCAAACCTTTCAATATCAAGCGCAAGTAACAACAACACAATTAAAACAGGTGGCAGCACTACTTACACCATAACTGTTCTAAATACCGGTACAGGAAATGCAACCCATGTGAACGTGACCAACATTTTAAACACTCTTTTCTTCTCTAGTGCCCAAACATATGCATCCATAGGAAATTATGCTAACGGTATTTGGAATATAGGCAGTTTAAGTGCAGGAAACACGGCTTCTTTAGTTGTTACAGCCACAGCATTAAAATCAGGAACTACCAGTTCACAAGCTACAGTAACATCAGACACCACAACGCCAGTCAAAGCTAAAACTATCCAGAAAACCATCAACAAAGATGTTTCAGTTAAAATAATTAACTCCATCAGCACATCAAATGCTAAGGTTGGCAGTTACGTGTTCCTAAGAACCAACGTCACTAACTCTGGTAAAGACACATCTGATCCAATGACATTCGGAATGACTTTACCATCTGGTGTAAGTACAGTAAGCACAAACTACCCTGTACAGTGGAACAACAAAACCAAACTTTGGACTTTATCTGTACCATCCGGAAAATCCATTGTACTTACAACCAAAGTAAAGGTAACAACAAAAGGAACAAAAACAGTAACATTCAACAACAACGGAAAGAAGGTTACAAAATCATTCAAAGCTACCTAATGGTCTTATAAAGACCATATTTTTTATTTTTTTTAAAATAATTATTCACAATTTTGAGGTGAAAATGATTGAAATTTAATAACAGATGGATCTCTTTATTGATGGTTGTCATGGGAATTTTCATAGTGAATCTTGCTTTTACAGGCCCTGTTGCAGCCACTGTATGGACAATAAATGAAACAGATCATGGAATGGTAACCAACAGTAACATACAAAAAATAATTGACAATGCCCAACCGGGGGATACAATACTGTTTACTGGAAATCAGTACACTATGATAAATCTTGCAATAAATAAACCACTAAACATCATCAGTACAGTGGGCACTCAGGTTTATTCATGTGAAATGATGATTCCAAGCGGATCAGACGAATTAACAGCATTTTCCATCTATGGAGGGGCTTCTGGAACCAATTTAACAGGGTTCAACATTCACAACAACAACGCAGGCTATGCCGTAAACATAAACAACACAACTAACATCCAAGTATCAAATTGCAGCATGAGCTCTTGGGGTGGTGTTGGCCTGAACATGAGGGACAGTCAAAATATTACCATTAACAACAACACATTATATTCGTCAGCCACGGGTATAAAATTAAATAATTCAAGCTCAGCTTCCATAACAAACAATATAATAACAAATAACGATGAAAATGGAATATTATTTGCAAGCAATGTTTCAAACACCCTGATCAACGGTAACAACATCACTTCCAACAAATACATTGGTATAAACATTTTTGAATCCTGCAACAATACCACCATAACATCAAATTCAATTACTCAGAACGTTGCAACAGATTCAAATGATGGTTATGGAATTTACATTAACACCACAATCAATGGACTTAACATCACAGGTAACTACATCTTCAAGAATGGTAATTTCGGCATTTGCAATGATTTAGGAGTAACAACGCTTGTAAATGGAACTGAAACATTGAATAACAACTTCATCTCCGGCCATGTTATAAGGGATGTTGTAAGGTACATTGATGATGGAACTGGAGAAATTGTCAGGGCACCTGTGTGGATAGGAGAAACTTGTTTCGGAGGAGCTAAAAGACTTTGTCCTTCTGCAGTTGTATCTGGCGAAGCAGTACTAGGAAACATCACTACCAAATCCAATGGAATTTTTTCTGTTTCATTTGTTGACAGTAAAACAGGAATCAATCAAACAGGATTCGGTTCTTTTTACGTGACTTTCTTCCTTAACAAAAATGATACAACAAAGGGATCTGCTGATATAGGGGATGTATGGCAGAATGTCTTGGTAAAAAATGGAACAGCCACAGTTGATTTTGGTAAATATGACTTCAAATCAGCTAACAACACCATATTTGCATTAGCTCCTTACTTATCGTTTCAAACAGCACAAAAAACACTATACCCCATCAGTAATTCAGATATTCCCAAATTAACACTATCATCAACCTTAAACACAACAAAAACTGTGATAAAGAATGGTGAAAGTATAATATACAAATTTACTGTGAAAAATTCAAATAACAGAGATGCAACGAACCTTAAAATATCCAATATTTTATCATCCAACTACTTCACCAGCTCTGCAAAACCATCACAGGGAACCTATTCAAATGGAATATGGAACATCGGAACGCTCAAAGCAGGAAGCTCATTAAGCATCAGCATAAATGCAGTAGCCAAAAAATCAGGTGTAATCAAGTCACAGGCACAGATCTCAGGTTCAAATGTAAACCCAACATTTTCAAACTCTGCACAAGTAACAGTTAACAAGTACGTTAATCTTGCATACAAAAATACTTTAAGCACTACAAAGGTTAAGAGGGGGGGTTATGCTTACGTTAGAACCACCATCACCAACACTGGAAAAGACTCCTCTGATCTTATTAAGGTTTATATGAGTTTGCCAACCGGTGTTAAAAGGATAAGTACAAACTATCCGTCAGAGTTTAATAAAACTTCCAAGATATGGGGTTTAAAGATACCTGCAGGAAAATCTGTAACCCTAACAACCAAAGTACAAGTAACAAACAAGGGAACCAAAACAATAAAATTCAATAACAACGGAAAAACTGTGAACAAATCTTTAACAGCTTATTAAAGATTCAATTCTTCCATTTTTTTTATTTTTTTGAGCAATTATTTCGTTTTATTGATATGCATTTAAATACAACTAGACATAAAATAATAATAACAATGATCAATCGAGATCTGATGATCAATTTTTACATAAGACGTGTGGACTGGGGGACTTGAATATAAGAAATAAACATGTAATATCAATGATTCTGTTTATCGCAGTGATAAGTGTTAGTTTTTGTAATGTTCAACCCGCATCTGCAGCAACAATGAATATTCAACAATCATCTTACTACAACACCACAAGTTTTTCACTAAACGACCAGATTCAGAATATAATTGATTCTGCAAAGGATGGGGACACATTAACCTTCATGGGAAAATACTATGGAAATTTGTCCCTCATAATCAAAAAATCACTAAACTTAATCACCAACGTCAACACCACGGTTACAGGAGATACATCTGGACAACCCGTGTTTTTTGTGACAGGAAGTGGAAGCAGATGGACCAATATAACAGGATTTAATATAAAATCTACAAATGAGGCTATATCTGTTAAAAATACTTCTAACGTAACAGTATCAAAAAATACTGTGACTTCAACCAAGGGAACTGGAATAAAAGTATCCGGAAGTACCGGCGTTACAGTTAAGAAAAACACAGTGAGTTCATCTCAAACAGGTGTATCTGTTAGAAACAGTCAAAATAGCACTATAAAAAACAATAATGTGAAAAATTCTGCTATTAACGGTGTTGAAATAGAAAATAGCCATGATATCAAAGTATCAAACAATAACATATCCTTCAGTAATAAACACGGCACTTCAATAGCAAACAGTCAAAATATTGATTTAGAAGGTAACGATATTGAACACGTACAAAACAATGGTGTAAATCTGATTTATACGGATAGTGTAATTCTCAACAACAATACAATAAGTAATAATGGAGTTCACGGAGTTTACCTAGGTATAAACGTTAAAAACACCCAAATAGCTTATAATATCATAACTAACAATCTTAAATATGGAATTGAACTTGATGGTTCGGGTTCAACAACAAACATAACTAACACAGATATAACTAACAACACAATCAGTGGAAATAAAATTGGAATTGATGTCAATTCTGGAACGGATAATTTAAACATAATCCAAAACGCCATCACTAAGAATAAAGGTAATGATGAAGATTCAGGGATTGGTATTAATTTTGGATGGGGATACAAAGAATCTACTACCCTGTCTGTATATTACAATGTTATAACTGACAATGAAAGAAGAGAAGTTTGTGCAAGTGATTACAGCAAGAAAACCAGTATTGGATACAATTGGTATGGATCAGACGACCCGCGACAAGTGAGAGTTTGTCCATATGTAAGCTCAGAATATGTCAATTGGATGACTACTGAATCCAATGGAAAGTTTACAACAATATTTTATGGTGCTGATGGTCAGGTTGCTACGTTGCTTCCTAATTTTGATATAATATACCAATTGAACAATGGAAAAAAAGTTAGAGTTACTGTAAAAAATGGTGTTGCAACTGTAACATTCCCTTCATCAGAGTATAAACTTACTGGTAACCTATTGACGATTCAAACAACATCCCAAAAAAAGCAAATGTCACTAGATGATGAGGAAGTTAAGGAAATTCTGAAATATCTAAATCAAAACAATGGAAACAATGGTAATGGAAACAATGGTAATGGAAACAATGGTAATGGAGATAATGGTAACGGAAATGGCGGTAACAATAGTAATGGTAATGGGAATAATGGTAATGGTAATGGCAGCAGTGGAACGGGTGGAAATAATGGGAATGGGAACAGTAACAATGGAAATACCAACACTCCTGGAAATAACGGCCAAATAAATAATGGAAATTCCGGAGGTAACACAGCCCAATCCTCAAGTACCTCAAGCTCTAGTTATTCTGGTTCTCCAAAGCTTGAAAGAACCAGTGCACAAATAGATGGGGCTGCTGAAGAAGCACAATCTACATCTAGTCAGGATCAAGCAAGTGATCAGACTAAAACAGCACAAGAAATTTTATTGGATAATGTGAATCCCAACTTGTGGAGTATTGTTGCACTTGTACTGTTGATTGCAACTATTGTTGTGGTTTATTACAGGAAAGAAATCGAATTGATGTACAGGAAGTAACTGTGCATCATTTACTTGTTTTTATTATTAAATGGATGGAATATTAAATATAGTAATACTAAAAACCATATAATTCGATATGTTTAAATACTCAAGTCGAAATAATATGGATAGGTTTTTTGAGTGTTAACAGAGATGAACATTTTTCGTCAATTTTTGATACACATTTAAATAAAATTTTCAGGGGATGACGTTTATATCAGTGACTTGGAGTTTTCTTATTATAACCATTATAATCCTTTTTGGTACTATGAACGGATTAGGAATAGCTTTAAAAAAAATAAGCAAACTCAATTTTGCATTTATAACCCTAATATATGCTATAGTAATATTTGTGTTGTTGTTTATCATCGGTTTAAACAATTATTTATCATATGATTTTTTTAAGCACTATATAGCTGAAATAACCGGAATTTTAGGATTATTGATCTTTTTGGCAGGAATATTAACCATTAAAAACTGGAAATGTAACAAGGAAATCACCTATTTAAATAATCCTGCATTCACAGTACCTGTAATAGGTGGTACTGTTGGTGTGACATCAGTTTATGTACTGTTAATTGGGCCAAATTTTGGAAATAACATTGAATTAATACTAACAATAATTTTAGGACTATTAATAATCAGTTTTATAGCATTTGGGGTTTCAAAATTTTTGAAAAAACTAGAAAAGCCATATCCTATCATTGTAACAAATTTCATGGTTTTAGTAGGATTTTTTTTCATAATGTTTGCAGCATTCATACCGAACATAGCCACATTATCTAACTTACACATGAATCCACTGTATCTAAGATCGACGGATTACGTGGCTTTCCTTGTGATTGCAGTAGCAGGCATCTTCTTATGCGGAGTCTTTATACAGAACATGCGAATGCAGAAAGAAACCATGTTATGAAACTAAAATAATGGATGTTTGGAAACTATTACGAATTTAAAATGAAAATATATATTTTTAGTGGAGATTTCTAATGATAATTTTTGGAAGCGAAATTTTAACCAATTTATTACATTTAATCGCTGAAAGTTTGCTTATTCCTGTTGTTATAATTCTCATAGGTTTTTTTACCTTTGCAATCTTGAGTTTGGGCAGTTGTGTAACAGAAAAATTTTCAAGGGTTAAATTTGGTGTTGATAAGACAGAAAAACTAATAAGGGCAATTTCAAAATCAGCAAATCCTGAAGAGATGAAAGAACATGTTCGAAGCAGTCATCTTGATGTTAACATGAAAAACATTCTGATTAAAATAATTAACAACCAAGATATTGATGTTGTATCTAGAAAAGCACTTGCAAATAAACTTATTGAAGAGTTGGAACTTCAATATTCAAATATAACTCAAAAAACTGATATATTGGTAAGATTAGGGCCTACTATGGGTTTGATGGGGACTCTTATTCCCCTTGGTCCGGGATTGGCTGCCCTTGGAAATGGAGATATTAATGCACTTGCTCAAGCTTTAACTATATCGTTTGATACCACCATCACTGGATTGGCAGCCGGCGCAATTGGATTCATAATTTCCAGATACAGAAAGAAGTGGTACATGGATGATCTTTCCATATTAGAGGCCATTGTTACATCTACATTGGAGGCTTTAGAAAGATGTCAAAGAAAAGAAGATTTTTAGATGATAGTGATGAGGAGGATCCCACTTCTGGAATAATTAACCTCACAGATTGTATGTTGGTACTGGCAGTGGGATTTCTGGTATTTGCAATCATGGCGATGCATAGTAATCCTACCCTACTATCAGAATCATCTGGAACTGTTCAAAACACTGTAACAGTCAATGGACAATCACAATCACTAAATAACAGCCCTGAAAATGGATCGAACGCAGGAAATGGATATGAACAAGTAGGTACCGTATATAAGGATCCTGAAACTGGTAAGTTGATTATGATTAATTAGCAGTACATGGAGTGAAACTAAATGGATGAACACAATGGATTAATAGATCCCCTCAACGACATTAACTGGTCATACTACTGGCAAAAAGAATTAATGGAACTACCTCCATCCAATAAAAGTAAAGACTGGGATAATATAGCTAAAAAATTTAAAGAATGGATGAAAAAGGATGACTATCCAGAAAAACTCCTAGATAAAATAAAAACCCATCCTAATAATTCAGTTTTAGATATAGGTTGTGGAGAGGGAACCATAACTTTAGAGATTGCAAAACATGTTTCAGAAGTGACATGTATTGATCTGTCTACTGAAATGCTCGAAATTCTTGACCAGAAAGCTCAAACAGAAGGAATTAAAAATTTAACCTATTTGCAGGGGGATATGATGGATATTTCCCTGGAATCCTTAGGGGAGAAGGATGTTGTTGTTGCGTCACGCTGTCTAAATGGTGTAATGGAAATAGAAACGATCCTCAGGAAACTAAATAACATTGGAAAAAGTGTTTATATAACTTTAAGGCATTCTGGAAATTTTAATCCGGAAACTAACATATCAAAAATCATTAACCGGGAGTATCCAAAATATCCAAGCTACATGTACGTCTGCAACATTCTACATAAAATGGGGATAACTGCGAATGTTGAAAAATTGGAATGTGACACTTTGAACATATACGAAGATATGGACGAAGTGATGGACAGATATCGATGGAAAATGGGCGGTTTAGCCCATGATGAAGAAATGCTGCTCAGAGATCATTTTAAAAAGATATTAGTAACCAACGAAGAGGGGTATCTTGAAAATCCTGAGGAAAGTTCGGATTGGATACTCATATGGTGGAAGAATTAGTAAATAAATCAGTGATAAAATGAATAAAAATTATTTGATTTTAATTGCAGCAGCCATTCTTATTATTGTATCAATTTCAGGTTATTACATTACTGCTCATGGCTCATTGGTGGGTAATGGGAATGTTACAATTACTGATATGGCCAACAGATCTGTTACTGTCCCGACAAATGTTAATAAAGTTCTCACAACCGATCCAACAGCAACAGTTATGGTTTATATGATCAGTCCAGACAAGCTATTGGGATTGAATTACCAGACAACATCTGAAGAGCAGAAATACATGCCAGAAAAGTACAAAGGCCTTCCTTCTGTTGGAGGATGGTACGGGGCACAGACAGGTAGTTATGAACAATTCGTTGCAATGGAACCTGACTTGGTATTTGAAGGAGTAACACCGGACACAGTGTCACAACATTCATCTGCACCCTCAACCATTGAGGAAAGGCAGCAGAAAATGGGATCCATTCCAGTGGTGGGGGTTTTAGATACGAGTAACTTCACATCCTTTGATCCATCCATAACATTCATGGGAAAAATAATGGGATCCGAAGACAAAGCAGCTAAACTAGTTGCCTACAATGATAAAGTACAAAAAGAAGTTAAAGATGTGGTTTATAACATACCTGACTCTGAGAAGGTAACTGTTTATTATGCAGAGGATGTGGATGGTCTTAAAACAGAACCTCCGGGATCTGTTCATGCCCAGTTAATAGATTTCTGTGGTGGCAAGAACGTGGCAAATGTACAGCAAAATGGAGGCAATGGTGAAACAGATGTGGCCATGGAACAGGTTCTCAAATGGAATCCTGAGGTAATTATCACAACAGATCCAACATTCTTCAGCAATGTTTATAACAATTCACAGTGGAGTGGTGTGAGTGCAGTACAAAACAAAAGAGTCTACCTTTCCCCACAATCTCCATTCAAATGGTTTGACCGGCCCACAGGAGCAAACATGATAATTGGAATTCCATGGGTTGCAAAAATTTTATACCCTGACAAATTCCAGAATTTGAATTTAACATCAGAGGTTAAGGAGTTCTATTCAGAATTTTACAACTACTCCCTAACAGACGATGAAGCGAAAAATATCCTGGTTGGATCGGGTTTAAACACAACGTAAGTCCGCAAGCTATTAATGTAATGAATTCCATTTAGGTATAAAAATATGTCAACAGAGGGTAACAGCGTACAAAGATTTTTTTCTGACAGTGAAGGAAAGAAGTGGTTTTTAAATTTTATTTTAATTACCCTTCCAATAATTCTGTTTTTTGTATCTTTCATGATAGGAAGATATCCATTGAGTCCATTGGAAGTTGTCACGACGATCATTGCTAAATTTATACCATCAATTCATGTGTCGGCCACTGCAGCAACTATTGTGTGGGACATACGCCTACCTAGGATAATGGCAGCCATTTTGGTGGGGGCAGCACTTGCTGTGGCTGGAGCTGCCTTTCAGGGCACCTTTAAAAATCCTCTTGTTTCCCCGGATATTTTGGGCGTTTCTTCCGGAGCAGGTTTTGGAGCGGCGATAGCTATACTATTGATAGGTATTCCATTAATCATCCAAATGTCAGCATTTGCATGGGGCCTTATTGCTGTTTCTATCACTTACTTCGTCGCAAGATCAATCAGGAATTCGGAAATACTTGTGATGGTGTTGAGTGGTATGGCAATAGCTTCATTTTTTACTGCCTTAATATCTCTTTGCAAGTACACAGCTGATCCATACTCAAAACTGCCCCAGATAGTGTACTGGTTAATGGGGAGTTTGGCTTCGGTGACCAATGCCCAAGTTCTCATGGTTTCAATACCCATAATTGTTGGAATAAGTATTTTGCTCATTTTAAGGTGGAGATTGAATGTTCTTGCAATGGGGGATGAAGAATCTAAATCCCTTGGGGTGGAGACTAATAAGTTGAGGTTCATCATAATAGTCTGTTGTACATTAATTACAGCAGCAGCAGTATCTATAAGTGGTATAATTGGTTGGGTGGGACTTATAATTCCTCATATCAGTAGGATGCTTGTGGGCCCGGATCATAAGAGGCTTTTACCAGCAACCATATGTCTGGGGGCAACGTTCCTGCTTCTAATAGACAACATCTCGCGAACAGTACTTTCAATTGAGGTTCCAATTGGGATTTTAACGGCAATTATTGGTGCTCCATTCTTTTTATATCTCTTAAGAAGGGGGTACAATCAATGGACATAAATTATTTGGGAGGGGGTGGAAGTAGTGACTATCTTAGAAGTTAAAAATGCCACTTTTGCTTATGAAAATTCCGATAATATCTTTGAGGGTGTAAATTTAACTGTTGATAGGGGGGACGTGATCTGCATACTGGGATCTAATGGGTGTGGTAAAACCACGTTAATGAAATGCATGAACAAACTGCATGAACTTAAAGATGGTGCTGTTTATATCAACGGTGAAAACATTAAAACCATGGATCAGCGTACAATAGCACGCAACATTGGATACATTCCACAGGGCCATGTTTCAACATTCGCATTTTCAGTATTTGATGTTGTATTAATGGGAAGAACACCACACTTGGACTATTTAGATTCACCTGGAAAGAAAGATAGGTTAATAACAGAGGAAGCCCTTAAAAAGTTTGGAATTTATCATTTAAAGAACAAACCTTACACTTCTTTAAGTGGAGGTGAGCAACAGCTGGTATTTTTTGCAAGGGTAATAGCGCAACAACCTCAAATACTGCTTTTGGACGAACCAACATCTCATCTGGATTTTGGTAACCAATTAAAAACTTTGAACATAATCTCAAAATTATCACAAGAGGGAATAGCAATTGTTATGACTTCACATTATCCGGATCATGCATTCATATCCGCCAACAAAGTTGCACTTATGAAAGATCAGGGATTTCTGGGTATTGATACACCAAACAACATCATAACCACCGAAAATATGGAAAGAGTATATGGAATTCATGTAAAAATAATGGAAATAAGTCCTAATAGGAAGATATGCGTGCCTATTGAGATATTAACTGATTATAACAAATAATATTGATTAATAAAACGTGTTTAAAAGAGGTGCTTAAAAATGAGTGAATACAGAGGGTTACTAGAGATGGCAGGTAAATTTCATGGGGATATATGTGGGGGAATAGTTATGGGTACTAAGCTCGCCATTCATGGAATGGAAAAAATGCAAATGAAGCCTGGGGAGAAGGATAAAAGGTTGATAGTGTACACTGAAATCGATCGATGCATATCAGATGCCATAATGTCAGTTACACAGACATCACTCGGTAAAAAATCCCTCAAACCAATGGGTTATGGTAAATTTGCAGCAACATTTGTAAACATAGAAACTGGTGAAGCCTTAAGGTTAGTGGACAGAGAAGCAAACAACAAGGATGAAAGAGCCGATGATGAAACAATCGAAGAATTAATAGAAAGGATCGACGGCACACCTGGAGAAGAGTTGTTTGATGTTCAAAGGGTGAGTGTGAAGATAGATAAAAATGATCTTCCAGGAAAACCCTTAGAAATTATGAAATGCAAGGAATGTGGTGAAACAGTTATGGATGGAAAACATCATATTAAAGGAGGCTATGCCTACTGTACTTCCTGTTACACAGGATCATACTACACCCTACTTTAAGTCTGAAACAAACTTATTAAAGATAGACCTACAAATTTAAATGTTGATACAAAATGAAAACTATTGAATTTAAAACCATAGGTACCATACACACACCATTCAAAGATCTTGAAGGAATGCCAATACAACCAATTGGTGCAAGGGGAGTGAAGGGTCAAATTGAACTTGAAAAGGAATATGAAGATGGATTAAAGGATCTTGACGGGTTTTCACATATAATACTCATCTATCATTTACACCTGTGCAACGGTCACCTTTTAGAGGTTAAACCATTTTTAGACACAGAAAAACGTGGAATTTTCGCCACAAGATCACCTAAGCGACCAAATCAAATAGGAATATCCGTAGTCCGCCTTGAAAATATAGAAGGATCAACTCTCCATGTACAAGATGTTGATGTGGTGGATGGAACTCCATTACTGGATATTAAACCCTACATTCCACACTTCGATAAACACGAAGCTGATGAAGTGTCAATAGGCTGGTTTGAAGACAAGCATCAAGAAGCATCTGATAAAAGATCTGACAGGCGATTCATTGATGATTAAGAAGAAATAATTTAATTGGGATTTAATTATTAAATTACCAATTATTCTTCAATTCTTTTTTTCAATTTTAATAAAATGAGTTTTTAAACCAAATATTCGGTTCCTGATTTTGCTGGATTAGAATTCTTCCATATCAGAAACCTTCATCATGGTTTCAACTGCCTTAGGTTCAACATCCATGCCATGCTCTTTCAACGCAGCAATGGGGTTTAATCCTCCAGGGGCTACAATTCCAACATGGTAACGTTCAACTTTGGCATTGTAAACAAGTTCACTTGGTTTGCCTATTTTAAGTATCGAAAATCCAGCATCCTGCACTTCTTCAAGCACTTCCACAGCATCCTGACGTGAAACATATGGAATTTCTCTTAAACTAGCTAGAACTCGGCCCCCTCCCTTAATTGCTTCATTAACTGAGGTCATGTTCTTGGCTATATATATTTCATGGGGATCCAATGATGAGCCGTTGTATGCTGTTAATTCAATGAAACGTGGCTGTTTGGAATTGGTTTCTAAGATTCCTCCGTACTGTGGTGTGGTTGACACCCCATGTTTTGTGAGTATCCCATCTATGGTCAGGCTGCATACTGTGGCTATTCCTACTTTATCCTTTTCGTTACCAGGAACTGTGGCGAAATATTTACTTGTGCAGAACTTGGGTCCAACTTTCATTACTTCTTCAAAGATGTCCATGGCATCATCAAGATCCTGTTTTCTGATGTAAGAAACATTGGTTATGACATTTCCTGCATGAGTTTCAACATCAAAATCTACTTGGTAGATCAAATTCCAAGTTTTAGATAGTAAAAACTTGACTTTATCTGCCTTTTCTGGACCTGTAATTTTTAAAATAGAAGTGGAATCCACAAAATTTTCCATTCCTTTAAATTCCACGTTGTTCTCAGCTAGTTTAATATTCACATCGTATCCTGCTTCTTTAGCAGCGCATAATGGTGAAATTCCGCCGGTAACAGCTATTCCAACCATGTTATCATCGACTGGTATACCGAGAACAGATTCTCCTTCTTTACCCATCTTTAAAAGTCCATGAATCCCAATTTTTTCGAGATCCTTGAACAATGAAGCTGCACTGGCCCTGGCACTTTTCGGTATAAGCCTAAAATTTGCAGGTATGGTTCCGTTTCCATTTTCTATTACTTTCAAAACAGATGTCATGTTTTTATCTGTAAACGCCTCAAGCGGAGTCATTGAAGTCTTTTTGTAGGATATTAACTCGGTGAACCTAGTTGGAACATAATCATTGACCTTTACAATACCTCCATACTTGGGTATGACTGGTATCCCCTTTCCAAGCAGCATACCATCGATGGTTGTACCACAAACAGTATCAAACTTTAATTCCTCTCCTTCAACAGGGGTATTATGGAACTTCACATAGTTACTCACGGCCACTCCCCTTTCAAATACAGATTTAAGCAGGTCAATTATGTCTTTTTCATATTTGAATGAGGATGTGTTGACTATGACTTTTCCAGTTCCATCTGAGGGGTTCAGTGTTGTTTGATGGATCATATCCTCAAACTTGGAGAAGATGAAGTCTACTTGGTCGTAGATCAGTCCTTTATCTAGTTCTTTATGTCCTTTATTAGTTATTTGTCTTCCTGCGTATCCTATACGTTCAGTAAATCCTTTTTCATCCAAAATTCGCATGTGATATCGCACTGCCCTTTCTCCAAGGTCGTAACCTTTCTTTTTGAGTTCTTCTGCTATGGTTTTGGCTCCCAGCACTTCATCCCGGTCTGCCAAAATACGCAGAATTTCCATCATTTTACGATCAGTCTCTTGCGGCATTTGTTCACCAATAAAAACACTTTTTTTAAGTTATTACTTTGAATTTATAAGTCTAAATCCTTCAATGCAAATCTATTGAATGGAATATTTAAAAAGCTTATGTTAATAATTTTTTAACAAATTCAGTTTTTTTATTACCGAATTTTAAAAATAAAAAAGGAAAGAAAGAATTAAATCATCAAGTACTTTTCGAGTTCGTATGGGAATACCTGTATCCTGTAGTCGTCCCATTCTTTTTTCTTGATGTCCATAAACTGTTTGTACACATGGTCACCGAGGGATGATTTAACAACATCATCCTGTTCTAGGGCATGGTATGCTTCCCAGAGGCTGGATGGTAGTGTTTCAATTCCTTCTCTTTCAAGTCCTGCTGCATCTAATCCGAACACATCGATTTCTGTTGCTTCACCTGGATCGATTTTGTTGTTGAGACCGTCCATTCCAGATTCTAGCATTGCTGCAAATGCTAGGTATGGGTTACAGGATGGGTCTGGGCATCGGAATTCAACCCTTGTACCGTTTCCACGGGAGGCTGGGATTCTGACTAATGTTGACCTGTTTTTAAGACCGTATGCTATGTAGCATGGTGCTTCGTATCCTGGTACTAACCTTTTGTAGGAGTTGACAGTAGGTGCAACAATTGCAGATAGTGCTTTGGAGTGTTTGAGTAATCCTCCTATGAAATATCTTGCTTCTTCAGATAACTGATCTTGTCCATCTGGGTC
Source organism: Methanobacterium lacus (assembly GCF_000191585.1). Lineage (NCBI taxonomy): Archaea > Methanobacteriati > Methanobacteriota > Methanobacteria > Methanobacteriales > Methanobacteriaceae > Methanobacterium > Methanobacterium lacus. The sequence goes on along the minus strand of NC_015216.1, from coordinate 2,528,806 downwards.
GTAGAAGATGTTTTTTCCGTTTTTGAATAAACTCTGGTGGACGTGCATACCGCTTCCGTTTACACCGAAGAATGGTTTTGGCATGAAAGTGACCATGTAACCTAGGTTGTCTACTATGGCTTTTATAGCCTGTTTGAAGGTTATGACAGCATCTGCTGTTTTCATAGCATGGTCAAATTTGAAGTCAATTTCGTGCTGACCTGGTCCCACTTCGTGGTGGCTTACTTCAACTTCAAAGTTAAGTTCCTCTAATCCTAAAACTAGTTCTCTTCTAACATCAGTTCCCTGGTCAACTGGTTCAACATCGAAGTAGATACCATTGTCGTGAGGTACTATATGACCTTCTGCATCTTCACCTATAATGAAAAATTCAGGTTCTGGGCCAACGTTGTACTCGTAACCTTTGTCTTCAATTTTTGCAAGAGCCTTTTTGAGAATGTACCTCGGGTCTCCTTCAAAAGGAGTCATATCTGGCCAGTAGATATCGCATATAAACCTGCATACACCCTTTTCTTCTGGTCTCCATGGTAGTGTGGAGAATGTGTCAGGGTCTGGTTTAATAATCAAGTCACTAGCATTTATGTCAACAAATCCATCTACTGATGAACCGTCAAACAGTAATCCATCCTTGAGTATGTCTTCAATGTCTTCTGGTTTTGATATTGGGACTGCCATGTTTTTTGGAGTTCCATGTATGTCCACGAACTGCAGTCTAATAAATTTTGTGCCGCATCTTTCAATGTTTTCAATAACCTTTCCTATTTTGTCTTCCATGATCAATTACCTCCATGAGAATATTCATGATCTTTATACCGGAAAGTAGTTTCCTTTTAATAATATATAAATGTTTTGAAGATAATTCAGTGATCTAATGTAGTGATTCCATTGGTTTTTGCTGTACATTGATGATTATATCCAAGGATCAATGTTGAAATGCTTAACCCTACCCATCAACGATTTTTTGATAAAACTACTTTTTAATTGACAGAAACTGATTTGTACACATCAACTAATCAAATTTAACCAATAAAAAGAGTAAAAGCAGGAGTTAATTAAAATTCAACTACTGAAAATGATTCTTTCTTTAAAAGATCGAATATTAATACTTCAGGTGCCATGATAATATTTCCCTTTCCAGTCAATATCTTCACAACTTCAAATGACTGTAAACATCCAACTATGTTTGGAACTGGCCCAATAACAGGCGGAACCTCTTTAGCCAATTTTGAAACTTCATTAAAAACATCTTCAGTCAATTCTTTACCAAAAGAATTCAATCTAAATGTTTCTTCGTAATTGGGAGTTTCATTGGTGAAGGTTGTGACTTGTCCCATTGTACCATGAATGGCACCATGCACAAAAGGCACCCCAAGTTCCATGGCTTTTCTGCTGGTTATAATTCTTGTTTTTAGGTTGTCAAGAGCATCCACCACGATACTACTGCCATCTACTATTTCTTCAACGTTTGATTCATTTAACTCAGTGTTAAAAACATCGATGTCAACAAAGGGATTAATGGACTGGATAGTTTCTTTGGTTACATCTGTCTTTGGATGTCCGACATGATCTATACTGCTCATGAGCTGTCTGTTGATATTGGAGTAATCAAATACGTCTTTATCAACTATTCTAAGATGATTTACTCCCATCCTTGCAAGCATTTCAATTACTGCACCTCCAATACCGCCACACCCAATCACAGTTACTACTGAATCTTTAAGTTTTAACTGCTCTTTTTTGTTTAAAATTCCCTTCTGCCTGTTGATCATTTCCCAGTATATATTTTCATCGTAATCATTTGACATTTACAAACACCTACAGAACAGTTATTCACAACTTTTAGTTAACTGTTTACAATTGATAATTTTTTCAAAATATGTGCCTCAAGAAGTAAACACCATAATTTTTTGTTAAGCTAATTACATCCGTCGATACTAGATTTCTTCAGCATCGTAACATAGGAAGAGTTCCTTAAAAAACGGACACCTGCCCCTACATTCAGAATTTTTATCACAATCTTCACAGCTGGCTTTGGTGTTTTCCGCGACAAATTCCCTGTAATCAAAAAGTTTTTCCTGCCAAATGTCTTCAATACTAATTTTATTCAAGTTGTAGCCGTAACTTGCATCGTTGCAAAATGAGCAGGGGCTTACATTTAAGTTTTCATCGATGTAGAGTGAGAAAAATCCACATTCACAGCTGTCTACAAAGTCTGTATCAATTGCAGTGTGCTTGATCAGGACAGGAACGAAGCAAGCATCAAATCCGATTTTTAAATCGGTGGGGGATTTGTCAACGAGGTTTAGAAAATCTGTTAGTTCTGGGCCTTGTTGCAGTATATCGGAATTCGATGCCCTTCCAGTGGGCTTGTAGGTCAAAAATATCACAGAGTTAAAATTTAACAGATATTCCTGTAAATCTCCCTTTAAAATTTTTATGGCTGTTTCAATGGTACTATTCGATACTACGTAGTGTATGTTGGACGATATATCATTGGCCTTAAGTAATTTTCCCAGCTCTTTAAGTTCGTCCAGTGTAAGGTTCCTAGTGGGATCCCAAGATACTGCAATTGCACCACAGCATTCACGGGTTGTTTTAAGATTTTCTTCTGTGAAAAATTTTCCACTGGTTGTGTAGTTGGGAATGATGTTGTATTCCCTTGTCAATCTCAACATTTTGCTGAAATCGGGATGGAGAAGTGGTTCTCCGCCTCCAAGGGCTATCTGGAATACGCTCCCGAATTTTGTATTGTTGAGTTGTTCAAGACAAGTTTGGAAGTCTTCTATGGACATAAAACTTCCTGTTTCACTGCTCTGTCTGTAACAATAGTCGCAATCGTTTGTACAGTAATTTGAAATGGATATGTCCACCAGTTCTGGCCATGGTGCCATGTAAGGGTCTTCATTGAAACTATTTCCCCATCTAAATGTAACTCCTGTTTCGGGATCTGCCAGGAAATTGTAACCACTGAAATGTTTTCTCATCATGAACTCCCTTTTTAATCGCATTCACATTTAGGGTCAATGATCTGTGTTGCACCTATGCCATAGAGATCCTTGCCTTTGCCCTTGACAACTATCCAATTGATTAGGTTCCATAGTTCCTCATCTGACAACTTACTGAAGTCTGTAGATGCAATTTCATCTGGATCAATGTTTTCATTTAGTTTGATAGATTTTCCTATCAAAAATTTCTTTTGAGTGAAATAAAATTCATTGTCCCCTATTTTTGCCTGTTTACCTTCATTTTTCATTTCATTCTTAAGGAAGTTAAGAAGTTGAACAACACCTATTTTCCCAGTTTTTGTGAAGTGTTCGATGTTCACATCAAAAATATCTTCCTTGGCAGTCAAAATGAAACTAGTTGAACTGCTGTTTGTCACAAAATCTCCACGTATCTTCAATTTTAAACCTCCATGAATTATCTGTTCTCTAGTACAGAGTTATTTCTGGTTTGCTTTGAATAAATTTTTTCATGAAAACTAAAAAAATCATGTGTGAGAGTTGATCAACACTGTTTATTCAGTAGAATTTGTTTAATTTTTAATTTAAAAAAAATAGAATCAGAATTAATAGATGAAGGAAATTAGGGAAATTTGGAGGTATTCCCCTAATCTCAGTTGTCTATGGCGTCCTACTTAAAACATTTCAGTCGATTTATAACATTCCATTGTATGTTCGATGAGCATATTTAAACGTATCGATTATTTCAATTCTTCCCCAAACCCGATGAACTAAGTATATTCGACACTTGTTCTTCAGTCAAGTTGTAGTGATAAAACTTGGAATAAAATGTTTGTGTGAGATTATTCAAGTCCAGATCCTGGAATTTGTCTGGATAAAGGACTTTAGCTGTCCATGGGATCCCAATTATGGTGTTAGCTCCCGGTGGGCTTTCAAACCAGTTGAATGGATCTTGAGGTGTTAAATAGACTTGTTTATTTTTAACAGCTGTGATATTCTGCCATAACTGATTATTATAAACTGAATTGTAAAATTCACTGCTGCTAGTGATGATAACATCAGGATTCCAACTGATGACCATTTCCATGGAAACTGCCATGCCTCCACTGGCAACAGGTGCCTGTACAACACTCTTACCTCCACTTATGGCAATCAATTGTGTTTGAGGGGAACCTGCAGCAAATGTTGTTAGTCCATCGCTGCTTCTGGCATAATAAACCTTTTTCTTCTCAGAATCAGGTATGGTTGAAACAGTGCTGTTGACCTGATCCAGCACAGTTGTGTAAAAATTGATTAAATCATTTGCCTGGTTTTGATTTCCAAGTGCAGTTCCCATAAATTTAATAGATGGAATAATATTTGTTAAATTGTTATCTCCTTCAATATCTAACGCTGGAATTTCTCCAAACTTCTGTTGGATCTTGTTTATGGTATCGTTATCTCCTCCATGTCCAACAAACACAATATCGGGCCCTTTGGAAATAACACCTTCATAGTTAGCTGTTCCTTCTCCCTGTCCCTGTCCACCACCTAATACTGGTAGAGTTTTATATTTGTCTGGCATGTAATTGTTGGTACCATTTTGAGAGTTCCAACCAATCATGGTATCAGGGGCCAGCATGTAAAGCAGTATTGTAACTGATCCTGCAGTGGAATAGGTTTTATTGATCTCAGATGGCACTGAAACAGTTCTGCCTGCCATATCAGTAATTTGGCCGTTATTTGGGGATGTATCTTGCAGGTTTACATACGTCCAAATCAAACCAACCACTGCTAAGATTGCTATTAAAGAGATTATAATTATTTTCTGATCTTTCATTGTTAACACCGAACTTTAACTAGAATAAGTTCTGCTTTACGACATGATCTAATATAGTTAGTGGTTATGGGGCTGACACCCAAAAAAATCGCTATTATAAATGTTTCTATTCCAACTTAATAGATTATAAAGCCATATAATTCATTATATTAATATTTAAACGATTTTTATCTAAATATTTCGTTGAATTATGGATCAATAATTTATTTATTTGATTAAACTTCCAAATATTAGGATTTAAATCTTAGGAATACATCCGATATGTATATATATGCAATTTGCTATATTTTTTTATGTCTTACTTAACAATTGTTAAAAAAGGAGGGGCAAAATTAAAAGTTTAGGGTAAGTACACAGTTTACATACCAAACAGTGCTTTGAATGACAAAGCAGGAAACAGTGCAGCCAGTTACACCCTGAACTACGCAACCAAGAAATAAACCACATCCTTAACTCTTTTTATTTTTTTGTTAACCAACACTATTTTTAATAACATCAAATTAGAATTAGGATCAAAAATAATCTTATGAAAAATATGGATACAATAAAATGGGGAATAATTGCAAAATTTCAGAAAAAACCTCTGTAAGAAGGATAACACTCGAGGGAAGATCGGGATCCATCAAGGATTTAAGATTCAAAAAGAGTGGATTTAAAAAGTGCATACAGTGTGGAAGATGTACTGGAAGCTGCCCATCAACAGTTATCCACAAAGATTTCAATCCAAGGGACATGATGCGCAGGTTCATGTTCGAAGATCTCAACTCGGATCATGTCAATGAAATCATATGGAAGTGTGGCCAATGTTACTCCTGCAGATCAAGATGTCCTAGAAATTGTAAAGCAGGATTAGGAGTAGTCGCACTACAACATAAATCCTATGTAGATGGTAAAGCACCAAAAAACATAGTTGAAATAGCCAAAAAAATAAGAAACAATCTTTACTCCAGGGGAGAGACAATTACCCCCGAAAGTTATAACTTAAATTTGAAAGAAGAATTTGGGGAAAAAACTGCAGAAAGATGTTCTGATAACCATAAAAAACGTGAAAAACTCGGGTTTATGCCCGAAGATGCCCGTGAAATTCCAATCCCTGAAGATTCACTCGATGGAGTGAGGTACATTTTAAGATCAACAGGATTCAAGGAGACAAACCATGGATGAGAGTACTAAAACTCCGAGTCATTACCTGTTTAAAAGTTGTACAGCAGGTTCCATATATCCGGGAATAGAAATATCAACCCGTTACGTCCTTGATTCCCTTGAATTAAATTTTATAAACGATCCAAGACAGTCTTCATGCACAGGATCAGGAGTAAACCTGGGTGTGGTGCCTATGGAAACTAACATGGCACTCAATGCCCGAAACCTATCTTTGGCAGGAGAAACTGATTCTGATGTCGTTTGTATTTGTCCCTTGTCCTACACAAATCTTAAGCACTGTCAAAAACTCATTTCCAAAGATAACAAACTTGAAAATAATTATGAAAAGATCATGGATGAAATTGGCCTAAAATACGACATAAAATCTGATGTGAATCATATATCCGACCTATTTTTGGAATATAAGGATGATATCGCAGGATTAACCCAGGAATTCTCTTCAAATATCAGAGTGGCCACACACCATGGTTGTCAATACTCTAAATTCTTTTTTAAAGACGTTAGTTCTGGCACATTTGAACATCCAACAGTTTTAGATGAAATATTGAAAGGTGTAGGGTTTGAAGTGGTGGACTACGATGAACAATTCCTTTGCTGTGGTGGGGGTTTACATCGCTACATGGCAGATAAGGAGTACTCCAAAAAAACCTTCAGAAAAAAATTTCAGAGTCTTGCAGAGGTTATGCCTGATATCATAGTTACCCAATGTCCAGGATGCACATTTAACATGGATTACTTACAAGAAAATGTCCTCGAAGAATTGAAAATGGAATGCAGCATACCTGTACTAAACATAGCCGAACTTCTGGCATTGTTAATGGGAGTAGAACCAGAAAACATAGGTTTGGATATGCATGCAGTGGATCTGGAACCATTTATCAAAAAACTAGAATTAGGGAGGGATGATAAGTGAAACCAGGAGTTTTCCTATGTTGCTGTGGAGACAACATTTCAAGCAAGATAGACCTTGATAAACTAAAAAGATCTGTCTGCGAAGATGTACAGTTCATTGATGAAGCTACTTACCTATGCTCCAACGAAGGCATGGAACATATTGTGACGAAGATAAAATCCGAAAAACCTGGGGGAATTGTTATTGCTGCTTGTAGTCCAAAAATGCATGAAAAACGGTTCAGAAGCTGTGCTGAAAGGGCTAATATGAATCAGTATTTGGTGGACGTTGCAAACATTAGAGAACAGTGTGCATGGGTTAGTAAGGATCCTGATCCAACAGTTAAGGCCATTGATATAGTAAACTCATCAATCAACGCAGTTAAAAATTCAGTTGGCCTTGCTAAAATTCAAATTCCAGTCATAAAATCTGCACTCGTGGTTGGTGGAGGTATTTCCGGAATAACAGCAGCATTGTCCCTGGCAAAACAGGGTATACATGTACATTTAGTCGAAAAATCGGCCAGCATAGGTGGTAACATGGTCAAAATAGGTAAAGTTTTTTCAGCAGACACCCTGAGTGAAGAATGTGCCATGTGTTCATTGGGACCGTTGATAAGTGAAGTGGGAGAAAATCACAATATAGATGTGATTTCCATGGCGGAGGTTTCTGGAGTAAGTGGACACATGGGAAATTTCTCAGTTACCCTCCAAACCGATCCAAAGATGATTGATGGTGACAGATGCACATCATGTGGGCGATGTGCTGAAATCTGTAGTATAAATGTTCCAGATGAATTTAATTTCAATTTAACACTTAGAAATGCTGCTTACAAACCATTTGCAGGAGCTTTACCCTCTTCATTTTCCATTGATCCCGATGCATGCATCAAATGTGGAAAATGCGTTGAAGCCTGTCCAGTAGATGCCATAAATCTTGAATCCAAAACAAAGAACATAGTACTGGAGGTAGGTGCAATTGTACTGGCAACAGGATACACAGAACTAAATCCAGAGCAAATGGAAGAATTTGGATACAAACGGATCCAAGGAGTCATTACACAGATGGAACTTGCAAGGCTGCTTGCTGTAAATGGTCCAACATCTGGGAAACTAATTTCACCTTTAACAGGGAAAAAACCCCGGAACATAGTCATGATACAATGTGTGGGTTCAAGGGACAGGAAGCAGGGATCGATCCCCCAATGTTCAACAATATGCTGCATGACGGCATTAAAACACGCAAATTACATCGTGAATCATAACAAGGGAACTGACATTTATATCTGCTACACAGATATGCGAACTCCCGGAACTTACGAAAATTACTACTTCGAAACACAAAAGAAGGGTGAAAAATCATTAAGATTCATAAGAGGGAAGGTTGCCCAGGTTAAAAAAGTAAATAATGATGCCTTAGTGGCGAGAGTTGAAGATACGTTGGGTGGCGGAGTAACAGATATAGAGGCGGATATGATAGTTTTATCATCTGCACTCATGCCTTCAGACACCATAGCTGGTGTCCAAGAAGCCACTGGGGTAGGTTTGACCAATGAAAAATTTGTGAAGGAAAAAAATTCTAAGATGGACCCAACACAGACAACTGTGCCGGGAATATTTGTGTCAGGAACAGCTAAAGGTGCAATGGACATAACTGAAACAATTAACATGTCCAGATCTGCAGCTTCAAGAGTTTCTGAGATGTTAACACAGGAATTCATAGAGGTCGAACCTAACTTTGCAGTGCTTGATCAAGATAGGTGTAATCAATGTTTAAGTTGTTTAGAACAATGTCCAGCCAAAGCAATTTACTTAGATAAAATGGTTGAAGTAGATCCAGTAGCGTGCACAGGATGTGGCTACTGTGTATCCCTATGTGAAACAAAAGCTCTTTCCCTTCCACTCTATTCAGATCAAGTAATACAGGCAAGAATAGATGGCGCCCTTAAAATGGGGAATCGGAGCATCTTAACATTTCTAGATGAAAAAATAGCATATGTTGCTGCAGATAACATGGGATCCAACAGATTGAACTACCCCACAGATGTCCGCATAATCAAAGTCCCATCAATTTTAAGGTTAGAAGTTAAACACCTACTATACGGATTTAAAAAAGGTGCTAAGGGAATATTCTTAGGAGATGGAACAGCAAATGCTTCAGACGAAACTATGGATGAAATGTTAACTAAAAAAGTTCAAGAACTCATGCAAGGAGCTTCAGAAGAAGGAATTGATCCTTCTAGAATTTACTTTTATCCAGCTTATCTGCCCCACTACAAGGGCTTGGCAGATAAATTAAAGGAATTTTCCAAGATATTGGAAAAAATTGAATAATTATATGATTAATGTGTTTTCAGAGACATATTTTTAAAAAATGAGGAATGATATCAAAATGATATACGTGTGTTTAGACGATACTGACAATTTGGAATCTCGAGGAACTGGTAAGTTGTCTCGAACAATAGCCAACGAACTTTCGAAAAATTATCCTGTATACGGTGTTACAAGACATCAGCTTTACAAACATCCTGAAATTCCCTACACATCCCACAACACCTGTTCAGTCATTCATATTGAAACAGATGATGATATTGACGTAAAATACAACGATGAACTTTTTGAAGCTGTTAAATTTGAGATGATGGCTGATTTCATAGATGGAAGCGACCCAGGACTTGCTGTTGCCCATGAAGATCAGATTAAACCTGCCCTCACAGCATTTGGTAACGATGCAAAGTATAAAATTCTCAACCAGCAACTTGCAAGGGGACTGGCAAAGAATTTGGGCATCAGACTAGAAGGTCTTGGAGGAACTGAAGATGGAGTTATTGGGGCAATGGCAGGAATAGGTCTCGCACATACAAAAAATGATGGAAGATTTTTGCTTGTGAAAAATAATAAACTCAAAGGTTCAAACACTGTTGAAACAGTACTAAATTCTGGGGTTGATGCTGTTTACACCATTGATGGACGATTAGTTACAAAGGGTGTCATCGTAAATGACAGCAAACTCACAAAACCGTGCCCTGTTAACGGCGAAGTGATCCTTTTTGTGGTGGAAGAGAACGGACTGTTGAAAGCTGTCAATCGAGGCTGATAATAAAGTGAATAATTGAAAATCTAATTTTTTTGCTTTGATTAACCATTTATTTTTTTAAATTAACTCGTAATTTATCTTTATTTTTATTGTTTTAGTTTATTAATCATAAAATTACTTATTAAGTTTTTTTCTAGCCATTATACCATGTTATTATATGCTTTCAGCACCTGAAAAGCGATACGTATAAATATATATTTCGAATAATCCATTTTTACAGATCGTTTAGTAAGTGATCTGTCAAGTTAGGTAAAGGACAAATTACGCATGATTTAGGAGGCTAATATGAACAGATATGCTATTTTTATAGTACTTTCATGTGCTATGATAGTAATGATCTGTGGAAGTGCTTCGGCTGCTTCGCCAGCGGCGAATTTCACAGCCAACACCACCAATGGACACTCTCCATTGAATGTGCATTTCACTGATAAATCCACTGGAAATCCAACCAGTTGGAATTGGGACTTCGGTGATGGAAGCAGCTCTACCGATCAAAATCCTAACCATACATTCAGTACGGTTGGGGCTTACACAATTAAATTAACTGCAACCAACGATGATGGTTCCAGTTCTCTTACGAGAAACAACTACATCACAGCTTGGAACACAACAAGCGTAATGACTAGTAACAATGGAATTGCATTTTACGTTGCCAACGATGCAGGAGTAAAATATGACATAGTAAACGGTGTTAATCAGCAGGGAGATTATCAACAGATACACGTCAACAACAGTTACTACATAAGCAGGGGTGGGGGAGGAATGAACCCTGTTCAGTTATCAACTGACCCCACAAACAAATATGGTACCATAACCACAACAGGCAACCAAACTGGTAAGTTTTGGGTTGTATTTAGTGGTGGAATTGGACACATGGATGATTGTATTTTGATGTTGGCTGTAAATGGAACGATACCTGACAACTTTGCATTCCATGTAACAGCAAGCGGATACACTTATGATATACCTGCGCCAGCCCTTTCTAACCCATTAACATCCTCTTTAACAAATGTACAGTATGTAAATGGAGTTAACGAAACATTTACTAAAGATGATTTTATTTATGGGCAACAAAGTTGGAAACCAACCAACACTGTGAACTACCCAATTTACCAAGGTCAGGATCCTAATAATAAATTTTCATTGATGTTTATTGATCTTGATGTGGGTGCATTTTGTACTAATGCCTATACAGGTGTAACGAATGGATCTATAGAAGTTGATTACAGTTTCAGTAATTTGGAATCATTCGCTTCTTTCGGAGCATACGGTTGGTTCTCTGCATGTAACTGGGGTACGGGAATTCCAATGGCCAGTAACATAGCTCAAGGTGGTTACAATGTCCAGGGAATAACACCAATCACACCTGTAGCTAATTTTACAGCAAACACAACAACAGGATTGAACCCTGAAACTGTACAGTTCACTGATACCAGCAGCAACACACCAACTAGTTGGTTATGGGACTTTGGGGATGGAACAACCAGCACAGATCAAAATCCTACACATGTTTACAGTTTACCTGGAAGCTACACAGTAACACTGATTGCAACCAATAATGCTGGTAGCAGCACTTTAACCCAGACAAATTACATCACAGTATTTAATAGCTCAAATCCTACAGTTACAGCTACACCAAAGGAAGGATACTATAATAAAACTGTTAATGTTAGTTTGACTTCGGATCAGCCAGATGCTGTGATATATTACACCACTGATGGTAGCGATCCAACAGACAGTAGTAATAGTAGTAGATTACCTTACTCTGATCCTATACCAATCAGCAACAACACAATGCTTAACTTTGCAGCTGTAAACAATGGGGGAGTTTGGAGTTCAAGGTACTCTAAAACTTATGTGATTGATACATCCATACCAGAAGTTTATACAAATCCTAACGGGGGAAATTATCCTGAATCTGTGACAGTTGAGTTAACTGGTAAAGATCCAGATACCTTAACAACTGTCTACTACACAACAGATGGTTCAGACCCAAGGACAAGTACAACTGCAAATGTCTACACTGGCCCAATTACACTGCTTTCTACAACCACTTTGAAGTATGTGGCTGTTGATCAGGCCAGTAACTGGAGCCCAGAGTACGTTCAAACATACACAATAGTAAACGCACCTGTTGCAGATTTCACAGCAAACAGTACCAAGGGAACAGCACCTTTGGGTGTACAGTTCACTGACAAATCCATTAACTCTCCAACAAGTTGGTTATGGGACTTTGGCGACGGAACAACAAGTACAGATCAAAATCCAATTCATATCTACGACACACCAGGAATCTACACAGTAACATTAACAGCAACAAACCTAGCAGGTAACAGTAACTTAACTCTAATCAACTACGTTACAGTAGATTGGCCTACTCCTGTTGCTAATTTCACAGCTAATGTAACAAATGGCACTGCACCATTAGATGTTCAGTTCACAGATAAATCCAATGGTAATGTAAAAGATTACAATTGGGACTTCGGAGATGGAAGTACAAGTACAGCACAAAGTCCAACACATACTTACAACACTCCTGGAACCTACTCAGTAACCTTAACTGTCTCAGGTCCTGGAGGAAGTAGTACTGAAACATTCACAGACTACGTTACAGTAAACTGGCCTACTCCTGTGGCTGATTTTGCTGTTAATGCAACTAGTGGTACTGCACCATTGGATGTTCAGTTCACAGATAAATCCAATGGTAATGTAAAAGATTACAACTGGAACTTTGGAGATGGAAGCACATCGGATTTAAAAAATACTGAACATGTATTCACTGTTCCAGGCACCTACACAGTAATATTAACTGTAAACGGACCTGGAGGTATGACATCACAAACCAAATACATTACAGTCAACTACCCTGCTCCAATAGCAGGTTTCACAGCTAACACAACAAAGGGTACAGCTCCTCTCAAAGTCAAGTTCACTGACAGTTCCGCTGGAAATGTTTCAGGATACTTATGGAACTTTGGGGATGGAACAACCAGCACCGATCAAAACCCTACACACAGTTACACAAAACCAGGAAACTACACTGTAAAACTCACAGTAACCAATCATGGCGGAAGTTCAACGATATCCAGTTTGATAACAGTACAAAACCATGTTTTACCCACAGCTACAACCAACGTTAAGGGCGGACTTTACAATACCGAAAAAACAGTTACAATTGCTATGAGTAAATCTGGAAGCATTTACTACACAATCAACGGAACCACTCCAACAACTTCAAGTAAGAAGTACACGGGACCTATCAGCATCAAATCCACAACCACCCTTAAATTCATTGCAGTGGATAATGATGGTTACAAATCCAACGTATACGCTGAAACTTACACAATCGACAAAATACCACCAAAAGCAAGTTCAAATGTACAATCTGGATTATACAATGCAGATAAATCAGTAAAACTAACAATGGATAAGAATGGAACGATCTACTACACAATTGACGGAACCGCACCAACAACTTCAAGTAAGAAGTACACTGGACCTATCAGCATCAAATCCACAACCACTCTTAAATTCATTGCAGTGGATCTTGCAGGTAACAAGTCTCCTGTGTACACAAGCAAGTACACCATTGACAAAAAAGCACCTACAGTAACATCGAGCAATCCTGTAAACGGTGCAAAAAATGTTTCAACAACAAGTACAATAACGATCAACTTCAACAAATTACTGAATTCAAGTTTAAACTGGTCTAAGATTTATATTAAAAATTTAAACACAGGAAAACTTGTATCCATTAAAACAACCATCAAAAACAACCAGCTTAGCATTAAGATGACACAGACAAGATACTCAAAAAACAACTACCAAGTGTACATACCACAATCGGCTGTTAAGGATAATGCTGGAAATAATCTCAAAACGGCTTACTACTTCAGATTTAAAACCAAATAAACATTATTTCTTTTTTTCTTTTTTTTTTAAATCAAATTTTAAGCTTTCAGAGCAAATTTAAGAACTAATTTTCTGTATTTTAGGATGCAATTTTACTTGTTTTTAACTTTAGAATTTCATGTTAGATCATACTTATTTATATAAGAGAAATGTAACACTTGACATATCGAATGGGGGAGGAGAAAGTTTTGGGAGATATAAAGAAAAAGATTTTAATTTTAACACTGGCTTGTTTGACTGTTTTAATGTTTAGTGCAGAAGTATCAGCAGCTGATCCTCCTGTTGCAAATTTCACTACTAACACTACAAGCACAAGTGCACAGTCGAATATCCAGTTCAACGATACATCAACAGGCAATCCAACAAGTTGGAAATGGAACTTCGGTGATGGAAAAACATCAACACTCAAAAACCCAGTTCACAACTACACAAAAACTGGCAACTTCAGTGTTACACTGAATGTCACAAATACTGCTGGAACTTCAAATTTAACACTTTTCAACTACATCAGCATATTCAGCAGTCCAATTTCCAGTTACAACAATGTTAACATTACGACTGCCAATAATGGCACAGTTTACATGCAAGATCTAGGATCTGGAGGTGGTTTAAACGCAATACATATAGCTTCCAGTACTATTTTAGGTCCAAACTACGGACAGTACACAGTAACATCAAACCAATCTGGAGTGCTGTATGTTACAGACACCGGTGGAAGGGGATATCAGGATAATATTGTTCTTATGATAGCTGTAAATGGAACCATTCCAGATAATTTTGCTTTGAAGATAAGGGCGAGTGGATACACATGGACACCAGCAGGATTTAACACTGCTCCATCACTTGCAAATATAACTTATCAAGCGTATGCCATCAATCAAACATTTTACAAGAATGATTTTATTTATGGGCCTCAAAACTGGAAAATGGCAGGTGGAAACACTGCATATCCAATATACCTCAACGAGGATATGAATGATCCTTCAAATAGATTCAGTTTGTTGTTTATAGATCTGCATGCAGGTCCACTTGGATCGAATTATCCTACAGGAAATGGTGCTTTAACAGATTATGGTGCTGTGAAAATAAATTATATATTTCAAAATTTGGAATCCATAGCAGCATTCAATGCCTATGCATGGAACGCAAACACAACCCATGGGGCAGGAATGGGATGGACCAACAGTATTTTGCCAGGTCAAACTGGAGGTCCAAGTGGTTATGAAGTTATTGGTTCGAAAAAACCAACAGCAATGTTCTCATCTGATGTTAAAAGTGGTGTGGTACCCTTAACAGTTCACTTCACAGATGAATCAACCCAAACACCTACATCATGGTTCTGGGACTTTGGAGATGGAACCAGCTCAACTGAACAAAATCCAACACACATCTACAATCATTCAGGGAATTACGTTGTCACATTAACTATTCACAATGCCTACGATACAGACACCACAACTGGAAACATAGCTGTCGGTAACATTGATGTATCAGCATCGTTACCCAATGGATCCTACAACACCACACAGTATGTGAATTTAACAGCTGAAGATAATTTATACCCAAATCCAACTATCTACTACACAACAGATGGTACAGATCCCACAACAAGTGGTCAGATATATACTGGCCAAATAGTGCTTAGTGACGAAGGGAAGGTTGTGCTGAAGTTTTTCGCAGTTGATTCAGGAGCAAACGTATCCAACATTGTAACAATGAATTACACCATCGATAAAACAGCTCCAACAGCAAATACCAAACCTTCTGGAAGTACCTACAACACAAAACAGAATGTTTCAATAAATGCTTCAGACAACTTCGATCCAAATCCCGTAATATATTACACACTAGATGGCACTGACCCAACCAACAGCACAACAAGGGTCCGATATACAGGTCCAATAACAATTACATCAACAACCCGACTTAGGTATGTGGCTGTTGATGATGCTAACAACTGGAGCCGGGTTTACGACGAAAGTTACGTCATGAACTACACAAAGGCACCAGTACCATCAGCAAACGTACCAAGCGGATCCTACACTTCTGATCAGGTTGTTACCTTATCTGCAACTGATCAAATAGATCCCAAACCCAAGATTTATTATACACTCGACGGATCCAAACCCACAAACAAAAGCACCCTATACACCTGGCCAATAAGCATCAATACCATTGGAACAACCGTTCTAAAGTTCATAGCAGTTAACAATGCAGGGTTGGCATCTAATGTAATCACCTGCACCTACACCTTGAATAAACAGGGGGCTGGAGGAACATGGAACAGCACAACAATAGCAAACAATGGAATGTACAATTCCATAGCCATAGATAAATCAGGCAACCCTCATGTGGTCTATTACCAACTAGCATCACCAACTGACAAATATCCTGAGTTAATATATGCATATAAAGACAGTAAAGGCTGGCACAAAGAGCTTGTTGACAAAAGTAATGCAGGTTCAGGATTTTACGTATCAATGGCATTAGATTCCTCAAACAACCCCTCAATGGTTTATGGGGAAGTTTTCGGTGTAAATTCAACCGATAAACTTAAATATGCATACAGAAACTCAACAGGATGGCATATCACCATACTAACACAGAACAGCTATATTTCATACATCAACATGGTGCTTTACAACAACCAGCCAAGGATCAGCTTCTACAATGACTCTGCAAACAATGGCCAAGGTGAACTACAGTACATGTACAAAAACGGCACCAAATGGTACATCGAAAATGTTACGACAAAACCATCAGGGGGAAGATGGAATTCTTTAGCACTTGACAAAAATGGTAATCCAAGAATAAGTTACTACGATATCTATGGAGGACCAGTGCAGGGGAGTTTAAGATATGCTGAGAGAACTTCGACAGGCAATTGGTTGATCACAACTGTTGACGGTAACATGGTCGATCCTGTTAACGTTGGAATCTGGAATTCAATAGCAATCGACTCCAATGGAAATCCACACATAAGCTACAATTCAAATCTTGGAGGGGGAGGAGGAAGCCTCAAGTACACCTACTACAACGGAACCAGTTGGGTCGTAACTACCATCAGTAACTTAAAATCTTCCTGCAGTAAACTGATATTAACCAAATCTAACAGTCCATTAATAGTTTATGAGGATGTAACAACTGGTAACTTTAAATATGCTTATCTTGAAGGTAAAAAATGGATAATAAACAATATTGACACTGTCGATGGAGTGGGTCAATGGATCTCTCTAACACTAAATGCAAAGGGAATTCCATACGTCTGCTACTCGACTGCCAATTCAAAAATTAAGTACACTTACTTGATTCCATTCACTGTAAATGCAACAGCAGGTGGAACATTTAACACAACAAAATCAGTGGTAATTAAATCAACCCCTGGAACAACTGTTTACTACACAAAAGATGGCAGTGATCCTAGAACAAGTAAAACAAAAATCAAATACACAAATCCCATATCAATTAGCACTACAACGAGTCTTAAATTCGCAGCGGTAGATTCTGCGCTTAATTGGAGTTCAATAACAACATCCACATATGTAATAAATCTACCACCAACAGCCGCAGCTGGAACCAAGGGAGGATATTACAACACAACCAAATTAATTAAACTTACAATGAATCAACCAGGAAACATATACTACACAATTAATGGAATCACACCTACGGCTACAAGCAATAAGTACACTGGATACATAACCATTACAAAAACAACAACTTTGAAATTTATTGCAATCAACCAAAGTGGACAAAAATCCATAATTTACAACGAAACATACAAAATTGACAAAATTGCTCCAGGAATCATCTACACTTCTCCCAGAAATGGAGCTACAAATATTCCAAGGAAAGGAACAGTGAGTATAAAATTCAGTGAAAATATAGTTCCAACATTAAACTGGTCTAGGATATATGTAAAAAACTTAAAAACTGGTAAACTGGATACAATCACTAAAACTGTCACAAACAACACTTTAAATTTGAAAACATCCAGTTCAAGGACAGGCAACAATTGGTACATTGTATACATTCCATCGTCCTCTGTTAAGGATGCTGCAGGCAACAAGTTAAGCAAAGCTTATACTTTCAAATTCAGAACTGGAAGTCAATAAGCATTTTTTTATATTTTTTTAAGAGATTGCAAAGTTGCAATAGTTTAATCGATACGTATAAGTATACAAGTAGTTATATAATAGTTGATATATTTGGACTTATCATTGAGAATATTAGCCTAAGAAGACTTAAGAACATTTAATCAATATTATTAAAAAAAAATATCGAGAGTCATGAAATTTATAACAAAAATATTGCTTTTGTTGGTGTTTCTATCAAGTTTTGGGGTTTCATATGCAGACAACGATACTGTGGTTTATCCAATTGATCCTGCAACATTGTACAGTGGATCTTTAACTGTGCAAATAAATCCAACTCCAATCCATGTAAATGATACAATAATGATAATTGTAACGGCTACAAATACTGGAACAGCTGATTGGGGTCAATTGAAAATTTATATGCCTGTCCCTAAGGGAACTCAATTTGTATCATTTGTAGTTCCAGATAGAAATTTGCAGAACTATGATCCAGATACGGGCATATGGAACGTAGTTCAAATGAAACATTTTGATAGGGGTCAACAAAAAACAGCTATTCTCACAGTTAAAGTACTTCCATCTGCAGCAGGAAAAAAATTGAGGGCTACAGCAAGTTTTAATACGTTAATTTTGGAAGGTTACGGGATCAATATGGCTGGACAAGCTTCAAATGCTAGGGCAGATGTCCAAACTGTTTTAATAAAGGGTGATGGTCCTGGTGATGGTCCTGGTGATGGTCCTGGTGATGGTCCTGGTGATGGTCCTGGTGATGGTCCTGGTGATGGTCCTGGTGATGGTCCTGGTGATGGTCCTGGCACGACAGATAATGCTAATAATGGAAATACTAATAGTCAAGATCCATTAATTCATTCAAATGGTGATTCAAAAGTTATTTCGGAGTTAAATAACTATACAAACTCACAGCCTAGTCCTTTAACATCCCAATCTGGAGGAGGTGGGGGTGGAGGTAAAAAGGTTTACGACGTATCTTTGCCTTCAATATCTAAGAATGACTTTTATTCATATTTGATTGCAGTACTTCTAATAATTGGAATGATAGTTGCAGGTTACTACTATGGAATAAAAAAAGAGGACTAAACAAACATCACATCGGGCCATACCCATGAGGAGTTTCAAACAAGTGTCAGCCTCACAATGGATCAACTTAATCAATCAAAGTATCAATTTAATAGAATTTATAATAAGAGGTAGTTAAATGGTGATAGCATCTATCGAGAATACATTCAACAGTTCTTTACACATAATCACTCAGAGTTTTCTGATACCTGTGATGGCTGTACTTGTTATCTTTTTTATCTATTCACTGATTAATTTGGGAATATTAATTGCCCAGTATTACAAGAGAAAACAGAAAAAGTTTGATTTCAAGCATTTCATCGACCAATTTTTGATGGAATCAAGGAATGGAAACACAGCAGAACTATCTAACATAATAGAATCTGCAAAAATATCCAGAAGCCATAAGGAAGTTCTGACAACATTGTTAACAACAGATAATGTGAGTAACGAATTTCGAGAGTCATTAGCACTGAAAATGGTGGAAGATGAAACCATAAATTCGGCTAAAAACCTTGAAAAAACGGATATTGTGGCGAAAATAGCCCCTGCTATTGGTCTCATGGGAACACTCATACCTCTTGGTCCAGGATTAACAGCACTTGGAGCAGGAGACATCCAAAGTTTAGCCCAACATCTAACCATAGCATTTGATGCAGCTGTGCTGGGTATGGCATCAGCAGCCATAGCATTTATAGTTTCCAAGGTCAGGAGAAGATGGTATGAAGAAGAAATATCCAACCTCGAAACCCTTGTGGATACTGTTTTAGAGGTGATGAAATGATCAAACAGAAAAGACGAGCAAGAAGAAGGGCTGTACTTTCTTCAGATGATGAAATTGACCCAATGATCTACGCAGTAAATATGATAGATTGTATGCTTGTTTTGGCTGTTGGATTTCTAATATTCACCATAATATTCATGAACACCAATCCAAACGAAGCTTCACAGGCCAATGTAAACATTAAACTAGGCCAAGAATTGAATGAAACTCCTCAAAACAGTTCATCAAATTCCCAGACTGGATTGAACCCTGTGGGAACTGCTTATGAAGATCCAACTACTGGAAAGTTAATTTTGGTTAAGAACTCTTGACTAAGAATTCTAAATTATTTTTTTTTTTTTAGATTTATAAAAATCATGGAAATGTAACAAGATGATATACGTTGGAATCGATGACACAAACAATGAAGAATCTGTGGGTACTGCAAAGTTTACTAGACAGGTTGCTTCAAAGGTAGCTGAGAAATTTCGAGTGTATGGAGTTACAAGGCACCAACTCGCTCAGAACAGTGAAATTGATTATTCTATACACAATTTCTGTGCAGTTATCCATGTGGAAGCTGATAAAAGCCATTTAAATACCATATTCTCCATTGCAAAAACTGAAATTATGAACAACTTCAATATAGGAAGTGATCCTGGCCTTGCAACAGCCCATGAAGACAATATTTCTTCTTCTGTGGTTTCATTTGGATTGGATGCTAAATACAAAGTTGTTAAGAGGGACGCTGCTATTAAACTGGCGAGAGATTCTGAAATTATAATTGAAGGTTTTGGTGAAGCAGGAAATGGTGTTGTAGGAGCACTTGCAGGGGTTGGTCTCGCAAGCACAAAAAACGATGGAAGATTTGTGCAGCTTGGTGATCTCCGAAAAATTAAGCAGCCAGAACCAATTCAGAAATTTCTAAAATCAGGGATTGATAAGGTCATCACCGTGGAAGGGGTGATCATTGAGGAGGGAATAATTTTTAACACCGATAACAAACCAGTTAAACCCTCTCCAGTTAATGGGGAAATAGTTCTTTTTGTTGAACCTGTAGACAATATGTTCAGAGCAGTTAACAGGGATTGAATAAGTCTTAAACTGTTGTTTAGAAGTTTACTCTATCTACATTTGATGTCAAAATAATTGAGAAATAAAAATTTAATAAGCTTTTAATTTTGGATTGAATTATATATATCGAAAATTAATAATTGTTTTAATCCTGGGAATGATATGTGAGACCCACCTGCACAAATATTGAGTGCCGGGGGCGGGATTCGAACCCGCGGCCTCACGGTATCCCAGGAAAAAGTCAGAGCACTTGCTTAATACCCTATGAGCCGTGCGCTCTAACCAACTGAGCCACCCCGGCATGGCTTATATGCTGTTTGATGTCATATCACTTAAACCTTTCTATGGGGCTATTAATATGGATATTCTTATTATTATTTAAATGGAGAAATCACCCGAAAATTGTGCTTCAAAAAAGTAGAAATCATTTGAGATAATATATTAAGAGATAGAACTAAATATTTTTTTTTTAAGGCTGGTGAAATAATGGATGAACATATTATAGAAGCATTGGGAAAGGCTAAGATTAAGGTAAAAAATGGTAAGGTAGTGGAGGTTGGTGAACCTAAAATTGATTACTGCCCAATATTTGACAAGTACAGAGGAATTAAAAAACTCACACCCGAAACAATAAAAGAAAACATCGAATTTAGAATAGAGGATTTCGGGATGTGCACCGAAGATCGGACCATGAGAATGCATGATTTTCTTTCATTTGGAGTATCCGAAACCCTCACAACAATTTTAAAAGAGGGTGAAATTGATGCTGTTGTCAGCGTTTGTGAAGGATGTGGCACAGTTATACTAACGGAGCCAGAGCTTGTTCAGGGTACAGGCGGCAGAGTTTCAGGATTGGTAAGCACATGTCCCATTGAAAAATTGATGGAAGAAGTTGGGCAAGATAACGTTTTAGATCCAGCCAATGCTTCAATAGACCAGATAGCAGGCACAATGAAAGCCATTGAAATGGGATTTAAAAAGATAGCAGTAACCATAGTATCTGCAGATGATGCTATACGACTCCGGGAGATTGAAGCAGAAAATAAGGATGTTAATATTTTCATATTCGTTGCCCATGTTACTGAAATGTCTGAAGAAAATGCCATAACCATATTTAACCATGCAGATGTTGTCACAGGCTGTGCATCAAAGTATATACGAAACATCGGAAAGGAAAAGGAATATTTTGTTGCCGGTGATTCAATACCTATTTTTGGAGTTACAGATACTGGAAAACGTTTCATGGAACTTAGAATAGAAAAAATAGGAGGAATGAAGGATAAAAAAGATCCAAAAATTCCTAAACCTTTGATATGATTAACTGACAAACTACATTTTGGGTATTTAACCTGGAATACTAAATTAATTATTTAATGTCCTTTTTTTAAATTTTAATTTAAAATGTGGCCAAGATATTCTGCAATTAATCGAGACCTGCAAGCGCACGTATGAGGCTGCTTTGGGTGATGAGTCCCACAAGATCGCCATGGTCATCGATCACAGGAATTCTCTGATACCCTTTGTCTGCCATTATTTTTGTGATCTCCACTATGGGAGTTTTCTTATCGGCAACCATCAGATCTTTACTCATTAAATCGTCAACTTTAAGAGTAAGGGCTTCTCCACCTGCTAAAAGAATATCTCTGTGGGTTATCATACCAACGAGCTTACCTTCATCAACAACTGGAAGTCCACCAACATTGCATCGCATCATTTTCAGTTTTGCAGCCGCCAAAACATCTGTTCTACTGGTTACATGAACATCCTCTATCATGATCTCTTCTGCAACAAGGTTATCTTTCATGCTATTGATCTGGACTTCGATATTTAAAATAGTTATTTGTCGAATGTAACGAATTCAAGATGTTTGATAAAATAACCAGACTTCCAGAGAAATTTATGGATTTAAACCACTAAAAGATCCAAATCCCTGAACTATTTTTTTTCCACACCAATTTAAATCAATGAAAATTTTACAATCTTTTCAACAATTTCTTTAAGGTAGAACAGATATAGAAAATGACAACTATTAAATTAAGTTTAAATTTTTTAAGAAAATTTTTGTTAATGAAAATTTACGCATGAAATAAAAGATGATTTATGTTAGATTATTAAATTAACGCGTTTTAGATGAGGTATGAAAAGTGACCCAGATGCAAGATGCCCTAAGAGGCAATATAACACCTGAAATGAAGTTAGTAGCAGAATCAGAAGGTATTGATGTTCAAAAGATTGTTCGTGGATTGTCAGATGGACGCATTATTATTCCAAAAAATGTAGAGGGAAAAACCAAAGCCGTAGCCATAGGTAAAGGACTCAAAACCAAGATCAATGCAAATGTTGGTTCATCATCCGAGCTAGAAAAGGTAAAATGGGAAGTTGAGAAAGCCAAAGCAGCAGTTAAATACGGTGCAGATACTATTATGGATTTAAGCACAGGTCCAGATTATCAAAATGTTTTAAATGCAATAATGGAAGCTGTAAATGTTCCAATTGGGACAGTTCCAATTTATGAAGCTGGAATCACAGCATCAAATAGTAAAGGTGCTGTTGTGAACATGGATGAAGATGATATGTTCAATGCCATTACAAATCAGGCAAAGGCCGGTGTGGACTTCATAACTGTACATTGTGGCATAACTAAGGATCTGATTGGGAAGGTACAGGATTCAAACAGGATCATGGGCATTGTTAGCAGGGGAGGATCATTTTTAGCTGCTTGGATTCTTCAAAATGAACTTGAAAACCCTCTTTACAAGAACTACGATTATCTCTTGGAAATTGCTTCTGAATATGACGTTACACTCAGTTTGGGTGATGGATTAAGACCGGGATGCTTACATGATGCATCAGATGTTTCACAGATTCAAGAACTGGTAACACTTGGAGAACTGGTTACAAGGGCCAGAAACGAAGGTGTTCAAGTCATGGTAGAAGGTCCAGGCCACGTTCCAATAAACCAGATAAAAGCCAACATTGAAATTCAGAAAACAGTGTGTAAAGAAGCTCCGTTCTACGTTTTAGGACCACTAGTAACTGATCTAGCTCCGGGCTACGATCATATCACTTCTGCCATCGGCGGTGCCATCGCAGCTTCTGCCGGTGCCGACTTCCTATGTTATGTGACTCCTGCAGAGCACCTGGCAATTCCAAATATTGATGATGTAAAGGAAGGGGTTATAGCTTCTAAAATTGCTGCTGAAGCTGCGGATGTTGCTAAGGGTGTTAAAGGTGCATGGGATAGGGAGGTTGAAATGGCTAATGCAAGAAAAAACTTTGACTGGGAAAAACAATTTGAACTGGCATTTGACCAAGAAAAGCCTAGAAAATGTCGCGAGCGTAAACCTATTTCAGAAGACGACATGTGTACCATGTGTGGAGAATTTTGTGCATTGCGCCTCGTAAGGAACAATATATAACTGAAACTCAACATAGTTAGTATCATCCCAAACTATTTATAGTGTTTGAAACAAGATATTAACTGTAAATATTTTTTGAATATCAAAAAAAATTGAAGGTTTTACCATGAAAGCAGAAAATTTAAATCAAAAATGTCCTGTATGTGGATGTACTGATAAAGATATATCAAGAAAAAGAGATGCCGGCCACAATGATGAGGCATTTTACATTCCCCATGTACCACAGGGAACTGTTGGTGTAATTAAATGCAGTAACTGTGGGCATTGTTTTGAGTACTGTACAGATGAACAGTGTTTAGTTGAAATACACAAACTAGTTCTGGGTGAAAATAAGGATAAACAGGATGAAAAAAAGGAGCCTTAAACCTTTATTTAGATTTAAACTGTTCATCCCATACAAAATCTTAAAATAAGATATAAATATTTTTTTTATTTGTTTTTACAGAAAATTTAATACCTATTTGAAACTAAAGTAAACATTGAAAAAAATTTCATGCCGGGAGGGCGAGACATATGAAAATGCAGCATGTAGAAGGTCAAAATAAGGGTAAATTAGTTCTTTTTGCACTAAGCACTTGTGGATGGTGTAAGAAAACCAGGGCACTGATCGAGGATCTTGATGCGGATTATGAATATGTATATGTGGACCTTTTGAAGGGTGAAGAAAGGGAAGAAGCAGTTGAAATGATAAAAAAATGGAATCCACAGTTATCTTTTCCAACCCTTGTGATTAACGATGACGTAACAATTATCGGGTTTAAAGAGGAGGAAATTAAGGAGGCTCTTGGATGAGCGACTTTGATGAACCTGATGAACAAGAAGTTGATTCATACTACCAAAAGGTTAAGGCAGATGCAGAATCTGGAGGATATCACCTCAATTCTGATGAAGAGTTTACAAAAGAACTTTTAAAAAGCATACTCATCAACAAAAAACGTTATGGGTACGGTGCATGTCCATGCAGACTCGCATCTGGAACGAAGGAAGAGGATCTGGATCTGATCTGTCCATGTGACTACAGGGATCCTGACCTGTTTGATTACGATGCATGTTACTGTGGTCTCTACGTCTCAGGCAAAATATTGAGTGGGGAAAGCGAACTCCAATCAATTCCAGAGAGAAGACCAACAGCAGAAGAAAGGAAAAAGATCCAAGCATCCAAATCAGAAACAGTTAAAAACCTTTCAAAACCTGTTTGGAGATGTAATGTATGTGGATATCTATGTGCAAGGGATGCACCCCCTGAAACTTGTCCCATCTGCAAGGTATCAAGCGACAGATTTGAAAGGTTCATGTAACCAACAAATTTATTCATCTATTTTTTTTAAATCAAAGAAAATTTAGAAGTATTTCTTGGCTTCCAATTAAATGCTCAAAAATTGATTCAAATAACTTTTTTTATGTTAACCAATGCAAAACTATTAAATTAATTTTCATAAGAATTAATATTGGTATTGGAATAAGTCAGGAACTTAATTACCAATTAATCAAATCAAAGTCAAATAACTAAATTTTTTTTGGGTAGGCAGGAATATGAAAGATTCACATGATGGTACAAGTTACAGTAAAATGGTTGAAGTTTACGAAGAACTGGATTCAACTACCAAAAGACTTGAAAAAACATCTATACTAGCAAAATTTTTTAATGAGATAGGTAATGAGGATTCAGAACTTTTACCGGTGGTCACGCTACTCTCCCTTGGAAGGGTTTTCCCTACGTGGAGTGAGGAAGAACTGGGCATAGGTTCTAAACTGCTAATGAAAGCAATAGCATTGGTTGTAGGTGTAAAACCTGAGGAAGTGGAAGATAAGCAGAGGGATGCTGGAGATATTGGTAGAGCTGCCCAGGAATTATTTTCAAAGAAAAAACAGGCGACCCTGTTCTCAAGAAAGCTAACCATTAAAAAGGTGCGAAGCAACCTAATGAAGATGGCCACAGTGTCTGGAAACAGGGCTCAATCTAAAAAACTCGAAATATTGCGGGAATTATTATCATCTGCCTCTCCAACTGAGGCTAAATACATAACCAGAACAGTTATTGAAGAATTGAGGGTGGGGGTGGGTGAAGGAACCATCAGGGACGCACTTTCCCAGGCCTTCGGTGTTGATAAGGCTATTGTTGAAAGGGCACATATGCTCACCAATGATCTTGGCCTGGTTGCAGAGGTTTCCAAAGAAGAAGGGGTTGAAGGACTTCAAAAACTCTCATTAAATCCTGGAAAACCTGTTAAGCCCATGCTTGCACAGCTTTCTCCTGGAATTGAAACAAGTATTACAGAGATGGGATGGGCTTTTTGTGAAACCAAATACGATGGTATCCGGGTGCAGATACACAGACTCGGAGATGAAGTTAATGTTTTCACCAGAAGACTCGAAAATATCAGTAATGCAGTTCCAGAAATTGTTGAGTACATAAAAAAAGATTTACCACATAAAAATTTCATTGTGGAAGGTGAAATAATTGTTACGCGTGATGGAAAACCAATTTCCTTCCAGTATATCCTCCAGAGGGTTAGGAGGAAGTACGATATTGAAAGGATGAGAAATGAAGTACCTCTTAAATTATACCTCTTTGATGTTCTTTACTACGGAGAACCGTTACTTGATGCTCCATTTGAAAAGAGAAGAGAAGTTCTCGAATCAATTGTGAATATAACTCCTGATAAAATTGAATTAAGTGAACAGGTCAAGGTCACTTCTGAATCTGTTCAAGAGGCTCAGGATCTCTTTAACAATTCCATTAAAGGAGGTCATGAGGGTATAATGATTAAAGATCCCACAGCCCCATACATCCCTGGTATCCGGGGTAAAAAAATGCTTAAATTTAAAGCAGAACCTGAAACCCTCGATCTGGTTGTGGTTGGGGGGACCTATGGTAAAGGAAAAAGGGCACATTTCATAGGATCCTACCTCCTGGCTGCCCAGGATGAGGACAACGAATTTAAAACTCTTGCCCATGCTGCCACAGGCCTTGATGATAAAACCCTTCAGGAACTTTCTGAACTAAGTGAACCACTCATAACCAGTAAGGTTGGGAGGCAGGTCCAAATTGCTCCTCAAATTATTCTCGAGATAGCTTACAGTGAAATTGTTAAAAGTCCGGAATACGAGTCCGGATATTCTTTAAGATTCCCTGTGGTTAAGAGAATAAGGAATGACCTTAGTTTGGATGATATTGACACTGTGGATAGAATAAATTCCATGTTCAAGGAATGAATCATCAATTATTTTTTTTAGAATATATTAATACTTCTTAACATAATAATATTACATGGGTAAACCAAATTTTTTGGAGTCCGTGTATGAATGATGAGACCATTTACAAAGTTGCTTTAACAACATCAATTTTGGGTATTGTGGGTATTATCATAATTTCTGGCCAGTTATATCCTCAGGAATACCATATAACTGATATTAACAGGGGCATGCTTGATAAACAAGTATCCATTCATGGTGTGGTTGAAGAGATTAAAAAGTCTAAAACTAGTGATACCTACTTTTTGGAGCTTGCAGATGAAACTGGAAAGATAGATGTGGTTGTGTTTCACCAAACTGTTGAAGACTATGAGAAGTACAACTTGAAAATCAGTGAACTCATTAAAAGAAGAATCAGAATAATGGGTACAGTAACAGAACACGATGGTCATCTAGAGATAATATTGACTGATTCCAAGTCTGTTAAACTGATAGCTTAAACAGAAATAATGGATAGTATTGGATCAACTACTGCCCAGGGAAAGTTAGATTCTTAGTTTCCATGAATCTTCAACATGATCCATTCGTTAAGTTAATTTTAATAGGTTTACATTCCATATCAATAACAAACTAAATTAATAAATAATTCAATCGGAGTTTATTTTATGACAATTAAACGATTATTTGGAACATTTGGAGTTAGGAGAATTGCTAATCAAGAATTAACACCAGAATTTGCTTCAAGACTTGCAGCAGCATATGGATCTATTGTTAAGGGAACAGTGGCTGTTGGAGGCGATCCAAGAACATCTACAGAAATGATCAAACATGCAGTGATTGCAGGACTTTTATCAGCAGGATGTAAGGTCATAGATCTTGGAATTTTACCTACTCCCGCAGTTCAGTTTGCAGTTAGAAACTATTATGATGGAGGGGTAATGATAACAGCATCACACAACCCTCCAAAATATAATGGACTTAAATTTGTTGATTCTGATGGAATAGGAATCGAAGAGAAATGGGAACAAAAAATTGAGGCAATGTTCTTCGATGAGGAACCTGTAAGGGTTTCTTGGAATGCTATTGAAGAATCAACTAAGAATCATGGTATTGTTGAGGAGTACATCGAAAATGTCATCGAAAGGGTGGACTCCCAGGCAATTAAAGAGGCCAATCTCAAGGTAATAGTTGATTGTGGAAGTGGAGCAGCATGTTTCACAACTCCCTACTTGTTGAGAAGGTTAGGGTGCCAGGTAACTACAATGAACTGTCAACCAGATGGATTTTTCCCTGGAAGAAATCCAGAACCAACATCTGAAAACTTGGAAGAACTGAAAAATGTTGTTAAAGCCACAGGGGCAGATCTTGGTATAGCTCATGATGGAGATGCAGATAGGACCATATGCATCGATGAAAATGGAGAATTTGTTTTCGGGGACAAAACATTTGCACTGGTTGAAAAGGCAATGCTCAAGGAAAATGGAGGCGGAACTATAGTAACAACTGTTGCTACTTCTGCTGCAATATATGACATTGCTGAGGAATATAATGGAGAAGTTATAGCCACCAGGGTGGGTGATCTTCTGGTTGCAAGGGAACTGAAGGATCAAAATGGACTTTTCGGAGGAGAAGAAAATGGAGGACTCATCTTCCCAGAATTTGTATATGGAAGGGATGCAGCTCTGTCCACAGCTAAAATAGTTGAAATCATGGCAAAAGAAGCTAAACCTCTGTCTGAACTCATTCAAGAACTTCCTAAATACTGTTCTGCAAAGTTGAAGGTTGAATGTGCAGACCATCAGAAATCGACTGTAATGGACAGGATCGTTGAAGCAACCTCAGATCATGAAGTGGATACCAAAGATGGAGTTAAAATATTAACAGAAAAAGGATGGGTAATTATCAGACCATCTGGAACCGAGCCAATATTCCGCTGTTTTGCAGAAGCTCAAACAGAAGAAGATGCATTAAAAATGGCTAAATGGGGCATATCTTTGGTTGAAGAAAATATGGAGTGAATTTTAAACTCCCATATATTCTTTTTTTTTAGTCGCTGTAAAACCCATAAAATTCAGAACAGTATGCACACATAGGATACTTACCAAATTTATAATGACTTGAATCGTCTTTATTTATATCAAACTCTTTGAGGCAGAAGTAACATTTCTCTATCTTTTCAGGTTTCTCGTTCTCAGAATCATTGCAGGCTTTTTCATTGTTTATTTTTTCACTGTTAATCCTAACACCCCAGTACTAACTATTTACTGTGATCATAATGATCGAGTTGGTTTATGAAACTATTGATCCAAGAAAGATATATCCTTTCATAAATTAGTTGAAACTTAATTGATTTGAATGATTGAAAACCATCTGATTCTCGAAAAAAATTTAATTCAAAAAAACCAAATAATAATACATGATAGTCAAGGGTAAAAAACACAAGGTTGCTTGGGGAATCACAGGAAGTGGTGAAAAAATTCTCGAAACAGTAGAGATAATGGAGCAGATGAAAAAAAAATACAAAAATACCTTCGATATCCGAGTTTTCATATCTAAGGCTGGAGATCAGGTTTTAAAATACTACAATTTATCCAATACTCTTGAAACATTATTTGACAAAACATGGACTGAAATAAATGCAAACTCTCCATTTTTAGCAGGTAAAATCCAACTTGGAACGTTTGATTTTTTGTTGATAGCTCCTGCGACTTCTAACACAGTAGCAAAGATATCTTTAAGAATAGCGGACACTTTACTGACGAACGCTGCAATCATGGGACAAAAAACTTCAACACCAATTTATATAATGCCAACGGATTTTAGAGAAGGCGAAACAGTAACAAAACTGCCAAATGGTAAAGATTTGGTGCTTAACATAACTCGGGATGATGCTAAGCATGTGGAGAATTTGTCTAACATGCCTAACACCACTGTTTTTGAACATCCAAGCGAAATTCCATCGATATTTGAGAAACACTCCAAGTTTAAATAGTTGTAGATAAAAATTGCAGGGTCACTCTTAGCTTGTAAAGCCCTTCAGTATCTTCAACCATATCTGAAATGCCACGGAAGTAATGATCAACATCACCAGATCCTGCGATGTTAACTTTTATAGGTTCAACATCGTTTACTTCGCTGAAGAAATTGTTTATATTCATTATTTCGGACATCGTCCCCTCAAAGTTCATAACAACACTGCCGCCCTGTCTGGATTGTATTGTAACATTTTCTCCACTAATTTCCAAGGTTTTTTCATCTTTATACTTGTTGTGTTTCATATTTACAGTAAATACCACGTTGGTTTCATCCATTATAAACACCTACAAAAAGTTCCATAACCTGATTTTTTCACTTACTATATTATTGGGCTCTCAGACTATAAACTTTTTTTGCAATCATACAATTTGGGCTTAATATTGGCTGAAAAGAGATTTATGGGTTTAAATCGGGTTTTTAAAATTTATATCCGATCTCCCTTAAAAATTTTCTTCTGAAATCTTTATCGTCTTCGTTCTCTATTCCCTTAGGCTTAAATCCATCTACAACACCTACAATTCCTCTTCCCTGTTCTGTTTCTACTATTAAGATTTCAACTGGGTTGGCTGTAGCACAGTATATGTTAACTACTTCTGGAACACTTTTAATTCGATGTATAACATTTATGGGAAAAGCGTTTTCTAAAATTATCAAAAATGAATGTCCACATCCAATTTCTAACATTGTATCTGCTACAAATTCTTCTAATTCTTCATTGTTCCCTTCTGTTCTAACTAGGCAGTCTCCTGATGCTTCTGAAAATGCAATTCCAAATTTTGCATTGGGTACTGTATTGAATATTGCTTCGTACAAATCTTCAACTGTTTTTATAAAATGACTTTGTCCTAATATGATGTTGCAATCTTCGGGGGCCTCAACTTTTACCATTTTTAGTTTCATTTCCATGAAATTCCTCCAATCATCAGTTTATTACTACTCTGTTTTTTCGGTTATTTCTAGATATGAACGATCCTTTCTTCACCCCAAAAAGATTAATTCTACTTAGGGGATCATTATATATATCAGAATTTTGAATAAAAAATTATCATTAACAATCATTAATAATTATTTTGAAGGTATTCTAAATATTTTTTTAGCTAATCAAGGAGTTCGAATATGAAAGAGAAAATGATAGAAATTGCCCAGCGTGTAAAGGAATTGAGGGAACTTTCTGATATTGAAACCGAAGATATTGCAGCCAGTTTAGGTGTTCCTATTGAAACTTACAGGAACTATGAAGAAGGAAAACTGGATATTCCTGCAAGCGTACTCTACGAAATTGCACAAATTTTAAAGGTTGATATGGGGTTGCTCTTAACTGGTGAAGAAACCAGAATGCACATATTCACAGTTACAAGGAAGGGTAAAGGTGTAGGGGTAGAAAGGCGAAAACAGTACAAATACGAAAACCTCGCTGAAAAATTTATACACAAAAAAGCAGAGCCATTCATAGTTACTGTTAAACCAAGGAAGGATCTTGGTAAACCATCCACTAACTCACATCCGGGACAGGAATTCAACTACGTTATTGATGGAACACTTAAATTGTACATCCATGACAACGAGATCGTGCTTGAAAAGGGTGATTCAATATTCTTTGATTCATCTTATGAACATGCAATGGAAGCATTAAGTGGTGAAAAAGCCAAATTCCTTGCGATAATATTATAAAATTAATGAAAACTTTGGGGAAAATAGGGTAAAAAGAGGGAATTATACATGTCATCGTTACTCAATGAATTCGTTTCAAAAACTGATTTTGAATCATACAGTGATTTTGAAGAAAACTTCAGGATAAACATACCTGAAGAATTTAACTTTTCTTACGATGTGGTTGACAAATATGCAGAGATGGATCCAGAAAAAATTGCCATTGTATGGTGCAACGACAACGATGAGGAAAGAACATTCACCTTTAAAGACCTGAAAATTTACAGTGACAAGGCTGCAAATCTGTTCAGGGAAAACGGAATTGTTAAAGGTGACACTATCATGCTCACATTAAAAAGCAGGTATGAATTTTGGTTCTGTCTTTTGGGACTTAACAAAATAGGAGCTATACCAATTCCAGCAACCCACATGCTGAAATCTAAGGATATTGTGTACAGGATAGAAAGTGCAGATATCAAGATGGTGGTATGTATAGCAGAAGAAGGAGTGCCAGAATGTGTTGATGAAGCTGAAAAACGTCTTAAATCAAACAAAATCATTAAAGCAGTTGTTGGGGGAAATAAAGAGGGATGGTTAGATTTCAAGTCAGAACTTGAATCTCAATCCTCTAAATTTACAAGACCAACTGGTGATGAAGCAACAAACCTCGATGATGCTTCAGTGGTTTACTTCTCATCAGGAACAACAGGACTTCCAAAAATGATCATGCATGATTTCACCTATCCACTTGGACACATAATAACTGCCAAGTACTGGCAAAATGTAATTGACGACGGTTTGCACTACACTGTTGCAGACACAGGTTGGGCTAAGTGTCTATGGGGAAAAATTTACGGACAGTGGATAGCAGGCAGTGCAGTATTTGTCTACGATTACGATCGTTTTGATGCTGCTGAAATGCTTGAAAAAGCATCAAAACACGGCGTCACCACCTTCTGTGCTCCTCCAACAATTTACAGATTCCTGATCAAGGAAGATCTATCCCAATATGATTTCTCCACGTTGAAGTACGCTGTCACAGCGGGAGAACCATTAAACCCTGAAGTTTACAACAAATTTTATGAATTCACAGGATTAAGATTAATGGAAGGTTTTGGACAGACAGAAACAGTGATCAGCATAGGAAATTTCACATGGACAGAACCAAGACCAGGATCAATGGGCAAACCATCACCAGGATACAACATTCAATTGATGGATAAGAAGGGCAAAATTGTCGATGTTGGAGAGGAAGGAGAAATTGTCATAGGAACCAAGGATGGAAAGCCTCCAGGGCTATTTTCAGGATATTATAAGGATAAGAAAAATACCAAAAAAGCATGGCACGATGATTACTACCACACTGGAGACACGGCATGGAAGGATGAAGATGGATACCTATGGTTCGTTGGAAGAAATGATGATATTATCAAGAGTTCAGGGTACAGAATAGGTCCATTTGAAGTGGAAAGTGCTGTTATTTCACACCCCTCTGTTTTGGAGTGTGCGATTACAGGAGTCCCAGATCCAGTTAGGGGCCAGGTTGTTAAAGCCACAATTGTTTTGGCCAAGGGCTACGAGCCATCTGAACAGCTTAAAAAGGAAATCCAAAACCATGTTAAGGCAGTTACAGCACCATACAAGTATCCTAGGGTGATTGAGTTCGTTGAAGAACTCCCAAAAACAATAAGCGGCAAAATAAGGCGTATTGAAATAAGAGAAAAGGATGAAGAAAGCAAGTAGACATTTAGACATTATATTTCGAAAATAAGTTATAAAATTATAAAGATTTGATATCATGACAGAAAAGAAGGATAAAAACGAACCCTATCCTGTTATAAATGCATTAGAATGTAAGGAATGTGAAAGGTGTGTTTTAGCATGCCGAAAGGGTGTTTTAAAAATGAGTGATTCTCTAAATGAACGTGGATATCACTACGTAATTTACACAGGAGAAGGTTGTACAGGATGTGGGGATTGTTACTACACATGTCCTGAACCTTTAGCAATAGAAGTTCACATACCAAAAAAGGCTAAGAAGAAAAAAGAAAAGGAGGAAGACATAGAATGGCAACACAACTCATTAAAGGAAACACAGCCGTTATAATAGGGGCCATGTACGCAGGATGTGACTGCTACTTTGGCTATCCAATCACACCAGCAACAGAAATCCTCCACGAGGCATCAAAGTACTTTCCAATGGTCGGAAGAAAATTTGTACAGGCAGAATCAGAGGAAGCAGCAATAAACATGGTATACGGAGCATCAGCCGCAGGTCACAGAGTTATGACAGCATCATCAGGTCCGGGAATAAGTTTAAAACAGGAAGGAATATCTTTCCTAGCCGGAGCTGAATTACCATGTGTAATTGTGGACATAATGCGTGCAGGCCCGGGACTGGGAAACATTGGACCTGAACAAGCAGATTACACTCAACTAGTCAAGGGAGGAGGCCATGGAAATTACAAAAACATTGTTCTGGCTCCAGACTCAGTTCAAGAAATGTGTGATTTTACTATGAAAGCATTTGATCTCGCAGATAAATACAAAAATCCCGTCATAATCTTGGCTGATGGAGTTCTAGGGCAAATGGTCGAACCACTCCAATTCCCAAGTGAAGCAGTCAAACCCGAGATTGACACATCATGGGCTGTTTGCGGAAATCATGAAACAAAAAATAATCTGGTAACATCTATATTCTTAGATTTTGACCAATTAGAAGACTTTAATTTCAAATTACAAGAGAAATATGATGAAATTAAAGCTAAAGAAGTGGATTATGATACTTACTTAGTTGAAGATGCCGATATCATCTTAGTTTCATACGGTATAAGTAGCAGAATATCTAGATCTGCAGTTGAAAAAGCCAGATCAATGGGAATTAAGGCAGGACTGTTCAGGCCAAAAACACTCTTCCCCTTCCCTGAAAAAGCACTAAATGACATTGCACAAAGAGATTGTAGTTTCATATCTGTTGAAATGAGTAATGGGCAGATGATGGAGGATATTGTACTTGCAATAGGATGTAAACGTCCTGTGGAACTTGTTAACAGGATGGGTGGAAATTTGGTGGATATTGAAACAGTAACCAACAAAATAATCGAAGTTTCAGGGGGAAAATAATGTCTAACGAACTAAAGGATGAGAAGATATTAGGAAAACCTGAAACCATTCTTAGTGAGTTTCCAAGGAAGGGTGGAAGTGCCCCAACAGCAACACACTACTGTTCTGGCTGTGGACATGGAATACTCCACAAACTGATAGGCGAAGCTGTTGATGATCTTAAAATTCAAGACAGAATGGTAATGACCAGTCCAGTGGGATGTGCAGTATTTGCATACTACTACTTCGACTGTGGCCATGTACAAGTTGCTCATGGAAGAGCACCGGCAGTAGGCACAGGTCTTTCAAGGGCAGAAGAAGATGCAGTTGTAATTCTCTACCAGGGGGACGGTGATTTAGCTTCCATAGGATTAAATGAAACCATTCAAGCAGCTAACAGGGGAGAAAAAATGGCAGTTTTCTTCATAAACAACACTGTTTATGGAATGACAGGGGGCCAAATGGCACCTACGACCCTGATTGGTGAAGTAACGGTCACATGTCAAGATGGAAGGGATCCTCGGTATACAGGCTATCCACTCCACATGTCTGAACTTTTAAACAATCTTAAAGCACCAGTCTTCATAGAAAGGGTATCACTGTCTGATCCTTCACACATTAGAAAGGCAAGAAGGGCTGTTAGGAAGGCTTTGGAGATCCAGAGGGATGGTAAAGGATATGCTTTTGTTGAACTGTTATCTCCTTGTCCAACCAACCTAAGGCAGGATGCTGAAGGTGCAGAGAAATTTTTGAATGAACAGATGGAGGTTGAATTTCCACTGGCAAATTTCAGAGATAGAACTGCAGAAGTTGAACCTCTCTGCAGGGAATCCAGTGATTTTTCAAGGGAATCACTGGACAAAATATTTGATGTGGGAGAGGAAAGTTCACTGGGAGCAATTGATGACCCTGAATTTGAAACCAAAGTGGTCAAGATATCTGGATTTGGGGGCCAAGGAGTTCTGAGCATGGGCCTTATACTGGCAGAAGCAGCATGTAAGGCACGTAGACATGTTTCATGGTATCCTTCCTACGGTCCTGAACAGCGAGGGGGAACATCGAACTGTACTGTAATTGTTTCAGGGGAAATTATAGGCTCACCAGTTGTTTACAGATCAGATATTCTGGTAGCACTAAACAGACCTTCCCTGGAAGAATTTGCAGAAAGGGTAAAGCAAGGTGGAACCATCTTATATGATGAAGAAATAGGAGATTTCAAACCACCTGAAGGTGTTAAAGCCATTGGAGTTCCTGCATTAAAAATTGCCAAGGAAAATGGTGTTGGGAAGGCAGCAAATACTGCCATGTTGGGAGTTTTAATGGAAGTATCTGATGATATGTCTGTGGATGATTTTAAGAGTGCTATTTCCCAAACATTTGCGAAAAAACCACATTTAATAGATTTAAATCTGGAAGTACTCTACGCAGCTGCAGAGTGGGCACGAGAAAATTTCACCAAGGATTGAATAACCCCAATCAACTAAACTCCCTATTTTTTTTTAGGGATCACATTCTCTTTTTTAAATTAAATGTTTTATATCATATTATAATTAAAATTAAGCAATAATATTTTTTTAATTCCAGATATAATATGTAATAACTCCTGAATTCCATTTTAAAACAAACTTTAAGTAAATCAAACTACAAATAATATAGTAACAAGATTTTAAGAATTTTCAGGGGGCTAAAAATGTCACAGAATTCTTCGTTGGATGATGTTAGCATAGTTCTTTGTGGTGAAGCTGGTCAAGGAATTCAATCAGTTGAAGCCATACTTGCTCAGGCAATTAAAAAATCTGGATACAATGTTTTTTCTACTAAAGAGTACATGTCCCGTGTTAGGGGTGGTGAAAATTCCACAGAACTGAGGGTATCCTCAAAAAGAGTCATGGCCTATGTAGACAGGATAGATATTCTACTATCATTGAGTGAGGGTGCAGTTCCACACCTCAAAAATAGGATATCAGAGTCCACAATCATCATGGGTGATGAAAAACAATTAAAATCAACCTCATTTGAAAACACCTTACCAATTCCACTTTTAGAAATGGCTAAAGAGATGGGCGGTGCAATTTTTTCAAATGTGATAGCGGCCGGAGTAATAGCATGTATTTTAAACGTTCCAAAAACAGTATTCAATGAATCAATTAAGGATATTTTCGGACGTAAAGGGGAAAAAATAGTAAATAAAGATATTTTAGCTGGAACTAAGGGTTATGAAATTGGAAAGAATATTATGAAATCCAACAGACTGAATATCAATGTAAAAACCAATGAAAATGTATTCAATGAAGTTCTTCTAAACGGAACAGAAGCAGTTGGTATGGGATGTATTGCAGGGGGATGTAAATTCATGTCTTCATACCCCATGACTCCTTCAACACCATTACAATCATTCATGGCATCAAATTCTGATGAATTTGAAATGATATTTGAACAGGCAGAAGATGAAATTGCAGCAATAAATATGGCCCTTGGAGGATCCTATGCAGGGGCAAGGTCCTTAGTTGCAACATCTGGAAGTGGATTTGCCCTTATGGAGGAAGCTGTTGGGCTTTCTGGAATGATAGAAACTCCTGTGGTGATTTATTTGGCACAAAGGCCAGGACCTGCAGTTGGACTTCCAACTAGAACCTCTCAAGAAGATCTGAACCTTGCACTTTATTCCGGGCCTGGAGAGTTTCCAAGGATAATATTTGCACCAGGAAACCTTGAAGATGCCTTCCATATTTCTCAACGGGCTTTTAATCTGGCTGATAAGTATCAAATTCCTGTGTTCATACTGTCAGACCAGTACTTCGCAGATATTTTCTACAACACACCCATGATGGACATCGATGCAACAAAAATAGAACATTATCTAATTAAAACAGATAAAAATTACAGGCGGTACCAGTTGACTGATGATGGAATATCACCTAGAGGTATTCCTGGGTGGGGTGATGGTCTTGTGCTGGTTGATTCAGATGAACATGATGAAGAAGGTCATCTAACAGAAAACCTTGACATCAGGGATAAAATGGTGGAAAAACGTCTTAAGAAATTGGATTTAATAGAGGGAGATGTTTTGGCTCCTGAACTTATTGGAAGTTCAGATTATGAATACTTAATTATTGGATGGGGATCAACCTACGGATCCATTCTGGAGGCTTTAAATAATTTAAACCAAGATAAAATCGGCTTTTTATATTTCAAACAGGTATATCCATTGGATAAATCAGTATCAGACTATCTTGTTAAGGCTGATAAAACCATTATTTTTGAAAATAATGCCCAGGGCCAATTTGCGGATCTTATCAAGCTAAAAACAGGGCATGATTTGCATAAAAAAGTTTTGAAATACAATGGAATGCCATTTTCAGTTGAAGAAATTGAAAAACACTTAAAAGAGTTTTTGGAGGCTTAATAATGGATTCTACACAGTTCGATGTCGAAGGTGCAGATGTTGCATGGTGTCCAGGATGTGGAAATTTTTCAATATTAAAAGCACTCAAGGAAACACTGGCAGAACTAGAAATAGCTCCTGAAGAAGTTGTTATGGTGTCGGGAATAGGACAAGCTGGAAAGCTGCCTCATTACATCAAATCAAATGTTTTCAATGGTTTACATGGGAGATCTTTACCGATTTCAGCCGCAATTAGGGCGGTAAATCCTGAAATTTTAGTAGTCAATGTCAGTGGCGATGGATGTACCTATGGTGAGGGTGGTAACCATTTCATACACAACATAAGAAGAAACCCAAACATCGTGAACATAGTCCATAACAACATGGTATATGGCTTAACCAAGGGACAGGCATCTCCAACAAGCCAGCTAGACTTCAACACACCTCTACAGGTTGATGGGGTGTTTGAAGAACCATTTAATCCTTTGGCCACAGCTATTTCATTGAATGCTTCTTTTGTTGCCAGAGCATTCAGTGGTGATATCAATCAAACTAAGGCAATACTTAAAAAAGCCATAGATCACAATGGATACTCTTTGGTAGATATATTCCAACCTTGTGTAACATTCAACAAGCTCAACACTTTTCAATGGTTTAAAAACAACACATACTACCTTGACGAATCCCATGATCCCACCGACAGGGAACTGGCCTTTAAAAGAGCCATAGAAACAGAAAAATATCCATTGGGAATCTTCTATATCAACGAGAAAAAGAAAACCTTTGAAGAAAGCTTACAGGTTTACAAGACAGATAAATCACCCATGTTTACCAGAAAACAAGATATGGACAAATTAAAAAATCTCATGGAATCTAAGAAATAATAATGAATGGTTATCCAGATTCCCTTGGTTTATACACATGGAACTATAAACTGAGTTGCACCTCAAATTTTTTTTAAGAGTTCGATCTAATTAATGAACATATCAAGGTAGTGTCAAACAGTGTTGAGAAAACAAATCCAACAAGGGGAAACAAAATGGATAAGATCAGAATATTATCATGGAACGTCAATGGGATAAGGGCTGTGCATAAAAAAGGTTTTTTAGACTGGTTTAATAATGAAAAACCAGATATATTATGTATTCAGGAAACTAAAGCCGTTAGAAAGCAGTTTCCACCAGATATTAGGGCTGTAGATGGATATCAACTTTACGTGTCCGAAGCATCCAGAAAGGGCTACAGTGGCACAGCAACTTACACTTCCCTCAAACCAGAAGGTGTGAAGTATGGATTTGGTGTTGAAAAATTTGATACTGAAGGAAGAACCTTGATAACTGATTATGGAGATTTTGTCCTATTTAACATATACTTTCCCAATGGAAAAATGTCCAAAGAAAGATTGGATTATAAGATGGAGTTCTACGACACCTTTCTGGAATATGCTGATGAACTGAAGGATCAGGGGAAAAACATCGTTGTTTGTGGAGATGTCAACACAGCACACAGGGAAATTGATCTGGCACATCCCAAGGAAAACTCAAAAATTTCGGGGTTCCTCCCTGAGGAAAGAGCATGGATAGACAAATTATTGGATCATGGTTACGTTGACACCTTCAGAGAATTTAACCAAGAACCAGAAGAATACACCTGGTGGAGTTACCGTACACGTGCAAGGGAGAGAAATGTTGGTTGGAGACTGGACTACTTCTTTGTTAACAGGGATTTCATGAA
Organism: Methanobacterium lacus; assembly: GCF_000191585.1. Lineage (NCBI taxonomy): Archaea > Methanobacteriati > Methanobacteriota > Methanobacteria > Methanobacteriales > Methanobacteriaceae > Methanobacterium > Methanobacterium lacus. Next base: position 2,488,428 of record NC_015216.1, on the reverse strand, counting down.
AAATGTCAGTGCAGCCTACATACTCCCAGAAGTGATGGGATCAGATCACTGTCCAGTTGGAATCGATGTCATCCTCTAAGAACTGATAAACAATGAATTTAGAACATCCTTTTTTTTATTGAAACTTAAAAGTTTTATTATATATACAACTAAATAGATACATTCAACTCTAAGTAAATATAACACTAGATAAATAATATTCAATTCTGAGAATTTTTTTGTTTAAACTAAAAAAATATATTAATTTAAATTTTGATAGAGGGAAGATCAATGGTTTATAAAGGTTTGTCAGCTGAGTTTTTGGATTCATCAGGTTTGTCAATTGGAGACTTGATAAAGGTAGAAAAGAATGGAACATCCTATTTTGGAATACTTCTTGATAGGGCAGAAGATCCTGATGAAAAACACATTGTAATCAAATTAAACAGTGGTTACAATATTGGAATCGATGTTAATAATGCAACGGCAGAACTGGTGGAAAGTGGGGATAAACCCAAGATAGAACTGGCTCCACTAAACATAGAAAAGGATGCTGAAAAACCAGATATTTCAATAGTATCAACAGGTGGAACAGTGGCATCGGTAATTGATTATAAAACCGGAGCAGTTCATCCAGCATTCACTGCAGAAGATCTTATACGTGCCAATCCTGAACTACTGGAACATGCCAACATAAATGGAAAGGCCATTTTTAACATATTAAGCGAAGACATGAAACCTGAGTATTGGGTTAAAACCGCAAGATCAGTTGCTGATGAGATCAACAACGGAGCAGACGGTGTTGTAATTGCACACGGTACCGATACCATGCACTACACCTCTGCAGCATTAAGTTTCATGTTGAAAACACCTGTACCTGTGGTTGTAACAGGTGCTCAAAGGAGTTCAGACAGACCTTCTTCCGATGCATATATGAATCTTATTAGCTCTGTTGTGGCTGCTAAATCTGATATAGCCGAAGTTAGCCTTTGTATGCATGCAGAGGAGGATGATTCCTTCTGCTATCTCCACAGGGGAACCAAGGTAAGAAAAATGCACACGACCCGTAGGGATACATTTAGAAGCATAAACTCCCTTCCACTTGCCAAAATACAAAAATCAAAACTTAAGCTAGTTGACAAAGCTATGGTTTACAACAAACGAAGCACTGAATCCTTGATAATAGAAGATGAAATAGAAGAAAAGGTTGCATTTATAAAAAGTTACCCTGGAATTCAGGCAGAACTAATTGACTACCATATTGATAAAGGGTACAAGGGAATGGTTTTAGAAGGTACAGGTTTGGGACACTGTCCAGAAGAGTTAATTCCATCCCTTGAAAGGGCAGCAGACGAATCTATTCCTGTGATCATGACATCGCAGTGTTTGTATGGATTGGTGAACATGAATGTTTACAGTACAGGGAGAAGAATTCTCTCGGCAGGAGTAATATCAGGCCTTGACATGCTTCCTGAAACAGCATTTGTAAAACTGGCATGGGCCCTTGGACAGACAGACAACATTAAAGAAGTGGAAAAAATTATCCACACCAACGTAGCAGGAGAATTAGGAGAAAAATCATCTGAAAAATTCTTTTTGAACTGAATTTTCTGGGGAGGGGTGATCATGAATTACGAAGAATTAGGCCTTAAAATGGGATTAGAGATTCATCAACAACTTAACACTGAAAAAAAATTATTTTGTCCATGTAAGTGTGAATTAATTGCTGAAAAACCTGATTATAAACTGCTAAGATACCTTAGACCAACACAAAGTGAACTGGGAAAAATTGACAGGGCTGCCTTCGAGGAATCCAGGAGAAAGCTTGAATTTATTTACGAATCTTACGATCATGAAACTTGCCTTGTCGAATCTGACGACGAGCCTCCACACCCATTAAACAGGGAAGCACTAGAAATAGCTTTGACCATAGCCTCATTACTCAACATGAATGTGGTGGACGAATTCCATACAATGAGAAAACAGGTGATAGATGGGAGTAATACTGGGGGATTTCAGAGAACCGGGCTCATTGCAACAGATGGACACATCGAAACAGAGCATGGAAAAGTTGTAATAGAAAACCTATGTCTAGAAGAGGATGCTGCTAGACGTATAGGCGAAAAAAAGGGTAAAATAATTTTCAGACTAGATAGGCTCGGAATACCCCTCCTGGAAGTAACAACTGACCCATCAATGAAACATCCAGAACAGGTTAGGGATGTAGCATATCAACTAGGTCAAGTTCTAAGGAGTACTAAGGTTAAACGTGGATTGGGAACCATAAGACAGGATCTGAACATCTCTATTTCTGAAGGCGCAAGGGTAGAGATCAAAGGTGTTCAGGACTTGGATACCATGCCTAAAATGGTGGAAAATGAGGTTAAAAGACAAATTGGCCTTATTGAAATCAGAAACGAACTGCTGAAAAGAAACGCCAGTGTTGACGAGAACATTCATGATGTCAGCAAACTCTTCGACGAAACAGAATCAAAAATAATATCCAAAGCAGTATCGAAGGGAGGAAAAGTCCTGGCAATCAAACTAATAGGATTCAAAGGACTCATAAAAAAAGAAATCCAACCTGGAAGACGGTTTGGAACTGAACTAGCTGGCTATGCTAAAAAGATGGGTGTCTCAGGACTTTTCCATACTGATGAACTTCCAGCCTATGGAATTACAATGGAAGAGGTAACATCCATTGAAGATCATCTTGAACTCTCAAATCAGGATGCATTTATACTGGTGGCAGATGAAGAAGAAAAAGCAACAAACGCCATAAAAGAAGTTCAAAGAAGGGCAAAAACAGCCATGATCGAGGTTCCAGAGGAAACTAGAAAGGTTTTAGAAGATGCTAACAGCGAATATCTGAGGCCATTACCTACTGCTAGCAGGATGTACGTTGAAACAGACATACCAACAACTGTAATAAAGAGGAACGACCTTGAGGAAATCCGTGCAAACTTACCAGAACTTCCCGATGAAAAGAAAGACAGGATAATAAAGGAATATGGACTGAGCCAGGATATCGCAAACCAACTGGTACGACTGGAAAGGGCAGATGACTTTGAGTACATAATGTCTAAAACAAATCTTGATCCAACCACGGTAGGATCTGCACTGGCTTACACACTCAAAGAGTTGAGGAGGGATGGAAAAGACATTTCAAAACTTGACAACGAAGTACTAGTTGAAACATTTTCGCTGGTAGATTCAGGTAAAATAGCTAAAGATGCTGTTAATGAAATTTTAAATGGTATATGTGATGATATGGGCTCTCCAGAAGAGATAGCCATTAAACTAAACTTGGTCATGCTTTCAGAATCTGATGTAGAATCCATCATCGATGGTCTGATAGAAGAAAATATTGACATGATCAAAGAACGAAAAATGGGTGCTATGGGTCCTTTAATGGGTAAGTCCATGGCAAAATTACAGGGAAAGGCCGATGGAAAATTAGTGAATAAATTTTTGAAAGATAAAATACAGAATATAATCAGTGGTTAAGGTTAGGATTTTCAAAAAAAGATAATTCATAAATTCAAAATTCAGGTGAATAGTATGGAAGAATACGATATCATCATAGTAGGTGCAGGTCCAGCAGGCTTAACTGCAGGTATCTATGCAGGCAGAGAAGGTTTAAAATCTGCTGTAATTGAGAAAAATCTTAGAGGTGGTAATGCAAATACGGCTCCGGTCATCTTAAATTACCCCGGTTACAAATCAATTCCCGGCATGGAACTCCTGAAGAAGATAGCTGAACAAGCAGAAAAGTACACTGAGATCAAAGAGAACGAGGAAATAAAGAAAATTGAGAAAATTGATGGAAAATTCAAGATTGAAAGCTCCAAAAATGAATATTTAACCAAATCCTTGATATTCTGCTCAGGAACAACCTACCGTAAGATTGGAGTTGCAGGGGAAGAGGAATATGTTGGGCGAGGAATTTCATACTGTTCAATATGCGACGGTATGTTATTCAAGGGCAGGGATGTTGTTGTTGTAGGTGGGGGAAACTCTGCAGCAGAGCACGCACTTCACCTAAATGATATCGGGGTGAATGTTAAATTAATTCACCGAAGGGGAGAACTTCGAGCTCAAAAGTACCTTCAAGAGAAACTTAAGGAAGAAGGTATACCAATCCTATGGAACACAACTTTAAAGGAAATTAAGGGAAACATGTTTATTGAAAGTGTTGTGCTGTACAACAGTAAAACCAAACAAGAACAGGAATTGAAGGTTAATGGAATATTTATAGCGGTTGGAGAAGTACCAAACAGCCAAATTGCAAATGATCTGGGTGTTGAAATTGATGATTTGAACTACATCGTAGCAGACAGGGATCAAAAAACCAACATTCCCGGAGTTTACACAGCGGGGGACATTACTGGCGGTGTAAATCAGTTGGTTGTAGCATGTGGAGAAGGTGCAGTTGCAGCAGTTAACGCCTACAACTATATCAAAAGGACGGAGTAAAACACAACCATCTTTTTTTTATAACTACTGAGGAAATTTTATCATGAAAGTACGTTTTGGACCTGCAGGTCGCCCCATAAATTTTTCAGGCAATGCTAAAGATGCATGTGCTTATATTAAAGCTGAAGGTCTGGATGCATATGAGTATCAAGCTACCTATGGAGTTAAAATATCCCAAAGCTCTGCAAAAGATCTTAAAAGCAGTTCCAAATCTGAAAATGTTTTGGTTTCAATGCATGCTCCATATTACATTAACTTATCCTCAAACAAGGACGATGTAATTGAAAGATCCATCCAACGACTTGTACAATCTGCAAAGGCTGCTGAATGGATGGGTGCCTACAGAATTGTATTTCATCCAGGATTCTACACCACATACACGCCTGAAGAGGCATTAATTAGGTGTAAAAATGCGGTAACAGATATTTTGGATGAGCTGGACTCTTTGGGTGTGAAAGATTTTTGCTTCGCACCTGAAACAACTGGTAAAAAGTCTCAACTTGGAAACTTGGATGAAATAATTGAACTGTGCAGATCATTTGATAAATTCCAGCCCACCGTAGATTTTGCCCATGTTCATGCTAGAAATGGGGGTGGAATAGCCTCTAGGGATGATTATGCCGGGATATTTGAAAAACTCGAAAATGAACTGGGAATAAATTGTTTACATTCCCATTTCACCCATATAGAATACACTGATGCCGGTGAGAGAAAACACCATATTCTAGGTGATCATAACTATGGACCACCTCTGAAACCATTTATCGAAGAAATTATAGAATGTGGATGGAAGGTTACAGTTATATGTGAGAGTCCACTAATTGATCAAGATGCGATAGTGATGAAGGATCTCTACAAAGACTTAGTAAAATTAGAATAAAATGAAATATTATTAAATTCTGGATGATTTTGATCTATATTTTGAATATAAAAAATTTCTCAAAATCAACTTTTTCTATGATAACTTTTTTATCGTTTGCATTACACATTATGTTCATAACAAACTGATAAAAAATTGATCTAAAACAAGAACTCTAATGGTTCAAACTGATCAAATTTATAAAATTTTTAACTAACAAAAAAAAATAAACTATATAATCAACATAATTAACGGTAGGTATCCTAGTGAAACTGAATAATATAACTCCTGATCCTTTGGTATCAGACAAAAAATCATTAAAAAATATTAATGAACCTAATGAGGATGCTAAATTAGTTGTTCTCCAATCAATTGGCTATCCTTTCCTATGTAACTTGGTTGAAAATCCCAAGATAGAAATATTCGACAAAGAACTCTTTGAATTGTATGCAAAGGAACAGTGGGAGGGATCTGTGGTCTACGAAGGATCTTTCCTGTTTGACCAGAAGCTACTACCTGACTTTGCATTTAAAATAGTCAAGGCCCATCCAGATAACTCCAAGATCACCTCAAAAACATCCATACTTTTGGTGGAGGTACCAGAATCAGCGGAGATCAAGAAAATAGAATCCAGCGTCAAGATGGAAGATGTTATAGGTCAAGAAAGGGCAAAAACCAAATGTAAAATTATCACCATGTACTTGAAGGAACCTGAAAAATTCAAGGAATGGGCACCAAGAAATGTTCTCTTCCATGGAACTCCGGGAACAGGAAAAACCATGCTTGCAAAATCCCTTTCAAACGAACTAAATGTTCCGCTGTATTTGGTGAAGGCCACAAGTTTGATAGGTGAACATGTTGGTGATGGTGCAAGACAGATACATGAACTATTTGAAATGGCGGCTGCAAATGCACCTTCAGTTATTTTCATAGATGAAATGGATGCAATAGGGCTTGATCGAAAGTTCCAATCGTTAAGGGGTGATGTTTCAGAAGTTGTGAATGCTCTTCTTACAGAGATGGACGGCATAGATCACCACAATGGAGTGGTAACCATAGGTGCTACCAACAACCCTCATTTGATTGACTTTGCAATCAGAAGCAGATTTGAAGAAGAAATAGAATTCACACTGCCTGATGAGAAGGACAGAAAAGCAATTCTTGAACTTTACATAGAAACACTGCCGCTTAAAACAGATTTTAATATTGAAAAACTTGTTAAATGTACAAAGGGCATGTCAGGTAGAGATATTAAGGACAGGGTTTTGAAGGTTGCACTCCACAAGGCCATATTCGAAGACCAGGAGATAATAACATGGGGTCACTGTAAGTACGCCTTAAAGCAACACAAAATTAAATTGAATGAACCTAAGGGAATGTTTGCCTAAGATTTGTATTCCCTTTGCATTCAACAATTTAATACTTTTTTTCATCTTTTAAGAAGTTTTTAACAGACAATTTTATAAGTAATAAAATGCTTTAGTAATTTGGGGACTAATCATGGGGCGAATGAGTATTAAGGATATAATAATCGATTCATTGAAATATTCTGCCTCGGACTTGAAGATTCTTCTTTTGTTGGGAATTGTACTGGTTATTGCAGATCTTGGTGATGAACTTTCCTTTCTTGGAGATATATCAAATACAGTTAAATTCACAATATTTGTTCTGGTTGTTTTAATTGCAATTTTTGAATCGGGATACGTGTTCAGAATAATAGAAGATACAATCAAGGGATCCAGTAGTTTACCCAAACTCAATGAATTTAGGCGAATGTTCATTCATGGATTGAGTGAAATCATACTGATCTTTATCTACTTCATAGTTCCAGTTGCACTGGTCATGGTTTTATACGTGTACTTCTTCGTTGGTGACAATATTGACGACTTATCTGTTCTTTCAGGACTGATACTACTCATCATAATATGTTTTGCAATGGTTATACTCTCCTTGTTCCCGGCTGTAATGCTTCACAGGGCTAATAATAACACTGATATCAGATCAAGTTTTGATATTCCTGCAATTTACCACAAAATCCGTAGAGTGGGATTTAAAAGACTGATAATTGTATATTCTGCTATTATTCTCTTGGTTGCAATCATAAGGGCAGTTATTGTACCTGACATAGAGGGGATCGTACCATTAATCATAGGAATTATCTCGGATATGTTAATAGCGCCTTACTTGTTGATATTCACATCAAGGGTACTGGGATTGCTCGATAATTAACAAGTGAAAATCTGTTTATTTAAAAGTAGAAGAATGTATTGAGAAATAGTTATCTAAAATTTTTTTTAATTTGAATCAAAGTTTTTGAATTTAGCATCGGCAACTTGGTTGTTAAAAAGGGCTTCAGCAGCTTTTATGGTGGTTTCATCCCCATTTTCTGCGGCTTTTTTAAGATTTCTAATAACATCGTTAAAAATTCTTTCCACAACGACTTTGGTAAGGTTGTCAACAACTTTTTCATTGCCGTTCATATCCCCCAACATCTTAAAAGCTTTTTGAGTCTCTAACTTCCTAATATTTTCGGCAGAAATTCTTATTTTAGATATTATAGGTTCAACTTCAAGTTGTTTAATGGATCTCTTCAACAGGATCATCTCTTCTGCCACGATCTCCTCAGCATCACATGCTTCAGCTTGCCTCATTTCACGACTTCTTTGTGCTATGCTTCTTAAATCGTCGATGTTAAAGAGTTTAACTCCCAGTTCTGCCACTTCTTCTTCGATGTCACGGGGATTTGCGATATCAACCATCACCATGGTTGAAAGATTTTCGCTTGGAACCACGTCCGAAATTTTATCTCGGGTTAATATGGGGTGAGGTGCCCCTGTTGCACTTATAACAACATCAGCATCTTTAATTGCTTCATCGAGTTTATCAAAATGTATTGCTGATCCACCGAGTTCCCTTGCAAGTTCAACAGCCCTGTCATGTGTTCTGTTGGCAACAACTATGGCTTTCAATTTTTTTTCAACCAGTGCCTTGGCAACCAGAGTTCCCATTTTACCTGCACCAATAACCAAAACCTTCTTGCATTTAAGGTCACCATGCACATTTTCTGCAAGTTCAACAGCAGCAGATCCAATGGATAATGACCCTTCATTAATTTTAGTCTTCTTACGAACAACTTGCCCTACATGAACAGCTTTTGTAAAGATGGTTTCAAGCATTTGACCACAACACCCATCTTTGACACTCCTATTTTTGGCATCCTTTATCTGCCCGAGTATCTGATCTTCCCCAATGATCATGGATTCTAAACCCGAAGAAAGTCTCAGAAGGTGTTCAATGGCATCATCATCAAAATCAGTAACAAAATTTTCTATTAAACGTTTATCAGGGTGTTCATTTAACACCAAATATATTTCTGCACGGTTACAAGTTTTTAACTCCACATATTCACGCACATCATAATTTGTAATGATCTCTTTGAACACGATCCCGAGTTGTTCGCTTGATTTTTCCATCTGGTTGATGTCTGCGGTTTTATGATCAACCCTGATATTTAGAATCAATTTTCTTTTCTCCATGAAATTATTAATGTTATAAAGATTTACAGATCAGAGTTGGAAATCAAGCTTGATCAATGGTATCTATGATCGTAGATGCATGTTTTTTGGCAGATTCCAAATCGCCTTTGTTTAACAGTTCTTTAATTTTTAGATCCTCTAAAATTTTGTAAAGATATTCCCTTCGAATTTTCTGATCATCAATATTTTGTTTTAAGATATTTCTAGCATAGTATTGTAGTTCGAGTTGGTATATATCCTCAGGTTTTATTACTTTTTGGATCTTTTTTCTTAACTCCTTTGACATGAGGGGGCTCTTCCCACCTGTAAATATACATATTTGTACATCGCCTATGAAAAAAGATGATGGTACAATGAGATTCCCATCATTTGGATTGTCTGCCCGGTTAATTAACTTATCTCCGGACATTTCTCCAACCCTGTTATTTAATTCATGATCTCCAGAAGCTGCAACAACAATATCTGCCCAGTCAATCCACAGACCAAGTTCATCAATGGATTTTACAATGGCTCCAAGTTGAACAAGATCATCATTCACATGATCTCCAATCAAAACAACTTTGGCGCCAGCATCTAAAAATCTTTCACATCGTCTGGATCCAACCTCTCCTGAACCTACAATCAAAACTTTTTTATCTGCCATGTTGAGGTAGAGAGGAGTCCAACCCATCCTATAACTCCAAATCTTTCATTTTAAGCAGTTTAGCTGCTTTTTTAACGTCGTTATCGCATTCCTTTAATACTTTGAATGCTTCTTCTCCTGTGACGTTGAAGGTTTCAGCAAGTGCAACAACACTTTCCTTGGTGTTTGATTCTGGTTGTCCTACTAATTGTTCGGATAACTGTTTTTTAAGGTCCATGTATTCATCAACACTCATATCGATCCTTCTCATAACCATGTCCCTTAATGGGCAGGGTTTTGAAGGTTTACAACACCATACAAGTGAACCGAAACAGGTTCCTTCTCCTTGACCAAGTTTGGTTTCTTCTGCAAATTTCTCTTTGATTTCTACGTATTTTTGTGCAGTCAGTTCTGCATCTTCAAGTGCGTATATTACTGGACAGGGTTTAACTGGTGGACAACAAAATGATAATGCACGTTTGTCCCCTCCCCTGCATACGTGTGATGGTGAATCTTCCCATGCCATTATTTTATTCCTCCGTAAGCATCTTTTCTTTTTCTTTTGGAGTTAAATCTTCGACAATTTCCACTGGATCGCCTATTTTTAAAATTTTTCCACCACGCATGAGTGCAGCTCTGTCACAAACATCCAACACGAAATCCATATCGTGTGATATGATTACGAATGTTTGGTTGAGTTCGTCCCTAGCCCTCTGAATTGAATCTGTAACTTGAACCCTTGTTATGGGATCCATGGTACCTGTAGGTTCATCTAAAATAATGATGTTAGGTTCCTTGATCAACACTTGGGCTAAAGCTACTCTGTGGCGTTCTCCTCCACTAAGTTCATCAGGATATTTAGTAAGTAAACTGTCGGCATATTCTTCATCAAAACCAACAGCCTTTAAAACATAAATAGCTTTCATCTTCGCGAATTCTGCTGGAAGTTCGAGACTTATGGCCTCAGTTAGATTTCCTAGCACGTTTCTGTGGGGATATAAACTGTACTCTTGGTGTAAAATTCCAAGGTAAGGAATTACACGGCCTCTACCAAAGGGACCTTTTTGTGTCATGTCGATCCAGTTTTCTCCTAATTTAACTTCAATGTTCCCGCTACTGGGTTCAGTCAATCCATACAATATTCTGGACAGTGTGGTTTTTCCGGCTCCGCTTAAACCAACAATTCCAAATATCTCACTTTCCCCAACTTCCAGATCAATTCCGTCAACAGCTTTCACAACACCCCTTTCAATGGAGTAGTAGTGCTTTTTCACTCCTTCCATCTTTATTATGGGCCCTCCAGTTTTGTAGACTTCCTTTTTCTCTGGTAGTGGAACCTGATCCATGAACTTTTTAACAACAGTATCGGGATCTCCTTCAACTATAATTTCTCCCTTTTCAAGCCAGATTACATGGTCTGACAATTTTTTCATTACTTCTGGCCAGTGGGAGGTGATGATCATGGTAGTACCCTTATTTTTTACCCCTTCGATCAAAGCTTGATGAAGCAGTTCAGCTGTTTTAGGGTCGAGTGTACCTGTGGGTTCATCAGCCAAGAATATCATAGGTTCTTTGGCTATTTGTCTTGCAAGCACAACCCTCTGTTTTTCACCACCACTGAGATCTCGGGCAATATGTGTAATTCTGTGGGCCATTTGAGCCATTTCAATTAGATCAATTGCCATGTAAGTACTTTCTTCTTCATCGTGACCAGTTATTGATTTTAAAACGTTATCTATGACAGTATCATCTTCATAAAGTGCGAAGGTTCTTTGAAGCATGATGGAAATTCTGCGCTTAATTGCAGCAAATACCTGCCTTTCACTATTCCAGAAATCAATAGTTTTTAATTCAAATTCACATCCGCACCCACATCCACAGATCTTTCCAGCTGCAGATGGAGGTTCAACCCTGAGACACTCCGGACAAATTGCAACTGTATACAAAATTTGGCCATCATCGGGTCGGTATTCTTTCATTCCACGGAGCATGTTTATGAGTACAGATTTTCCAGAGCCACTCCTTCCAAGGATACCCAAAACTTTTCCTTCATCTATGGTCATATTCAAATTTTTCAAGATTTTAACATCGTTAAAAGATTTTGTGACATTTTTAAGTTCTATAAATGACATTCGACCACCTTCTATGAATTTGAGATTTTTTTAGCCAAAGAAATAACGTTTAATTATTTTGAAAATATTTATTATTAAATTATTTGATTCAAACAATATATAATTTCATGATACATTTTTTTTACATCTTCAAACTACTTGAGAAGTTAGTAACTTCACCTCGTATTAAACAAGGGACATATCAAAGGGTATATTTCCTCTAATCGCGGCTCTGGCAATGGATATTCCATCTGCTCCTGAGGATAACATTTTTCTTGCAGAAGCAATGTCTTTAATTGAGTTGTTTCCAATGACAAATGAATCTGTGTTCCTCTTTACCCATGTTATAAAATCATAATCTGCAGAGTCGTAACCTGGTTTCATGGCATCTACATGAATATAATGGGCTCCAGCATTTTCAATTGCTTCTAATACTTTTAAATAGTTTACTCCTTCTACGTTGGCCCGGATTTTGACAGAAACTTGTTTTGAACATCCCTCAACTGTACCGTGTACCAGGTTGTAAAGTTCATCAGGATAGTTCATGAGAGCCTGTCCATAGCCAGATTTAACAAGTTCTGCCTGTCTGCAGTGGGCATTTATCTCAACAACATCAACTTCAGGAATTTTAGATATTTTTATGATTGGGTCAGGAGTTATTGCACGAAGGTTTACAGACACTCCAACATTTTTATTGGAACCGTCTTTGATGTATTTAGCTTCACTTGTAATATGATTTACCAAGTCGGGCTCTTCTACATGGAATTCTTTCCTGCCCCTTTGAATTATTTTTAATCCCGCATTGATGGATGCTTTTTCTGCATTGTACCCTCCAAGGGTCAGAAGATCAAATCCATAATCTATCATTCCTCTGCAGAATTTTCCATCGGTTACACCGGCCATTGGCGCTAGTACTTCAATGGGTTTCCTCCATAAAATTTTTATGAAAAAAAATTAGAATTAATTGATTTCTATAAATCCAATTTAATTTATTCCTAACTACTCTTCATTTTTCATAACATGCACTAAATTGTATGTAAATCCGCCTCTGATCTCTTCTAGAGCCAGATCTGCTAGATTAGCAGCTTTTTCTGCGGTCGGTGCTTTACCAACACCTGCTTTAAGAGCAATGTTTATTTCATCTTCTATTTCTTCTATGATCTTAAGTAGTCCTTCAGGGTTTAACCCGTTGCATGGAGACATGAAGTTGTCTCCTCCTATGAAGAAAAGAAGCGAACCTTTTTCGATAAGTTTTTTCATTAAAAAGTGTTGGACTCGATTAACTATAAAAGAAGTATCATAGGCAGGGATGATGTCTGTTAAAGAATCTGTAATCCCGTTTATGTCTATGTGTGCTATTTGAACGAAACTTTCGTCAGCTTTCACAAGCCCGTCAATGGCAAGAACTTCAGTCCTATCTTCTGACTGGGCTCCACCATAATTTTGGAGAGCATTTGTTGCTTTGCGCTGTGCTTCGTATGGAGTTTCAGCTGCTCCAACTCCCATACTGATGGTAATTGGGTATCTGTTTCCTATGGATTTTTGAATCCTTTTGTGATCCTCCATATCCACACCGTTTGTAACTGCAAGCATGTTATCGAAACGGGTGAAAAATACAAGTCCTCCCTTAGCTGCAAACTGTCTTTGAAGATCTGCGTAAAGTTCTGATTGCAGAATCTGAAGGTCTGCTTCGGCCCGTGGTGTTGGTGTTACAGTCCATGGACCATAGTTATCGATCTGAATTAGAGTCATTTGAATCATATAATTTCACCCAAACTAATTTTGGCTAACATCATTTTATCTCCGATGTTCTTCATGTTGGTGTTTGTTACTACTGCCTCTGGTATTAGTCTTTCTATTTGATCTTTGTAGTCGACATCCACGAGGTCAATAATGAATTTGTCTAAAAATTTTGAGTACATTTTTGCAACACCAAAACATGATACATCATGTCCTAATGCATTCATAAATTTTGCTGCAGGCCCACTAACAGGAGAATTTCCTATTATTGGGGAAATACCTACAACATAAGCTTTTTCAAGAGTTTTAACCACATGTTTCATGGATATAATTGGCCATAAAGAGGTTATGGGGTTGGAAGGCCCTAAAATAACCATTTCAGATTCTTCAATAGATTCAATTAGACCCGGTGATGGTTCGACTTGGTTGTAGAAAATATCTTTAACATGAGGTTTTCCTTGTTTTTCAATGAGAAATTCATGAAATTTCATTTCACCTTGGTCTGTAACGATGGTTATATTGGATTTATCGTTGCTCATGGGTTTGATTTCTGATTTAATCCCTAAAGCATTTTTCTGAATATTTACAACCGTGGATAATGGATATTTTTCCATGAGCATGGTTTTTTGAATTTTTGTGGCCCTGTCTTTGTCTCCAATTCGAAGAGTTTCAGGGCAGTTGATCTCCTTTAAAGTTTCATGGGTTATAAATGTATCATTCTCAATACCATACCAAGTTTCGGTGTTGATGATCCCTGCTAGGGTATACATTACTGTGTCAATATCTGCAGCAACATAAACCCCGGAAAAGTAATCATTTTCTAGTGTGTTGACAATGATGTTGAGATTTTTTGGATCAGAAACCTTAACAAGACCCTCTAATAATTTGGGGGTACCAGTCCCTCCTGAAAGTACTGTTATCATATTGATCAACTAGTGTTTTTTTACATGTAAAAGTTTTCATCTAAAAACATCGAATTTCTTTGGTCTTAGAATAGGTTTTATATTTGAAGTGGTGGATCTCAATTTTTCAGCGTATTCCACACCTCGTACTATTATGACTGGCAAACCCTCAGCTGCTTGGCCCATTACAATGGAAGCTGCTGATGCCAATTCATCTGCAACAGCTATGGTGGTTGTTTCAAGTTCTCTCTCAAAGAGATCTGTTTCTCCTTGTCTGTTCCAAACTGGATCTATACCAGATACTCCCAGTGCAACTCCAACTGCACCTTCCCTGAATGGACGGCCTTGTGTGTCAGATAATATTACTGCTACATTTTTTCCTGTAGCAGACTCAATGGTTGTCCTAATTATGGAAGCACTCTCATCTGAATCATGGGGAATGGGTTTTAGAAAACCAGTTTCTACATTGGACTCATCAATGCCGGCATTTGCACATACAAAACCATGTTTTGTTTCGGATATTATGAAGTTAGGTCCGACTTTGATAATTTCTACGGATTCATCAATTATTGTTTGAACGATCCTAGGATCCTTCGATGTTTTTTCGGAAATTTCTAGGGCTTGTTCACTGACCTCTATTGAATCCAGTTTTATCAAATTTCCTTCAGCCTTTGAAACCACAGTTTCTGCAACCACAAAAACATCATGATCCATTATTTCAAGACCCTCAGATTTTGCAGCTTCGATGATGATGGTTCCAACATCATCTCCTTGACCTATCATTGGTATGTTTTTAATGCCAATGAGTTTCACACACATTTATACACCTATTAAAAATTTATATTGAACTCAAGTTCCATTTATCTGTTCCAAATGCCGCTGTAGATGTCACAGGATTGGTAAATTCACTGAATTTTCCCTGATCCATGATGTACTGTGCTGCTTCCTGGGCATTGTTTGCATCGTACTTCACTGTTTTCGGTTTAATCTGTTCATAAGTTGAAATGTATGCACAGGTTCCCTTTTCAAGTTTTTCCACAATAAGATCTTCATGGGTAACTATTCCAATATAGGAATCTCCACTAAGGGTTGTGACTCCTGCTATTCTTGGGGTGTTGAAATCATCCTTTTCATAGTCCATTGAAAGTAAGGATAATGCCATTGAATCCCTAATACTCATTCCAGATGCTATTTTATCTGCAATTACGTCAGTGTGCCCTCCGTTTGATACCACTGCCTTATCTTCAATGATTCTAATGGAATTGTATGCTATGTACGGATTTTTAAAAACGTCTTTTTCATTTCCTTCTGTGGGAACTATGGAGACTCTGTCTTCAAATGTTTTTGCGGTTCTGTTTGGAAAAGATCGGCTTGAAACCCTGTAAGCCACAAAATTTCCAGTTTCTGTTGTTCCTAATGCTAAAATTCTTCCTAGATACACGTCATCACCTTTTTTACTTTTAATAATTATTATAAACAGACCATAAAATTTATTGTTAGGATTGTGGAACATTCACTGCTTGTTCAGGAGATATTCCTGCGGGAGCTGTAATGACAATGGCCCCTTCTTTAGCTTTTATGTTGATATCGCCCTGATCAATTACCGAGGTATGAACTGCTATCGCACCATTTCTAATGTCTTTAGACATATCCACACCATTAACTGTGACTGTTTTCAATCCTGCCACTGGGATGAGATAATAATCAGAAGGTCCTGTTGTTTGATTGATCTGTGGTTTTCCAGAGTCAACATCAGCAGATCCTTGAAAGCTTGCTGCAACCATTAAAAATATTAGAATGGTAAAAATAACATCTATAAGGGGCACTAAATTTACCTGGGGACTGCTCTGTTTCAACTTGTTTCTGTATCTGCTTGTATCCAACACCATAATAATTTCCCCACTTCTACTATTTCATACAAATTATTCAATATTTTAAATTTATCACTGCATCAGTTTACTTTCGATGATCTGAGGATCCAAATTGCATTTTTCCTTTACGATATTGTTAATACTTCGATCTAACCTGTTTGGATCGATGGAAATCCATATATTCGCTTCGGGATCCGAGATATGCCTGACTTCAATCACTCCGTTAGATTCTTGAAGGGCTTCAATAGCATTTTCTATGCATGAATCCACTTTTATACGGATTTCTGCAGTTCTCCAATTGGTCATTTTCTTTGCAATATCAATTTTATCGATTTCTTCTTCGATTTTACTGTTGATGTAGGAGTACATGGGCAAAATGACGATGGCAACAGTTAAACCTGCAATGGTAGTTATAAGTGCGATGTATATTCCTTCAGCCATTTGAGAAGTGTTTGCAGAGATTCCCATGGCCTTAAATGTCACCCAAATTCCAATAACTGTACCTATCAAACCAAGCAGTGGTGCTATTTCGATTATGGTTTTAAGGCTGTTTAAACCCTTGGTCATGTTTCCCATTTCGACTATGAAAACCCTTTCCATCGCATCTTCAACCTCTACATTGTTTCTGTAGCCGATCTTAAGGGCTTCAGAAGTTATCTTAGATATAGGGTTTTGATACTTTCCAAGGGAACGAAGGGCCTCAAGGGATCCTCCCCTTTCCATTGAATCATTCACAGTACTCATTATCTGGGGTAAACTGACTTTAGAAACCTTTCTAAGGTACAAAATTTTTTCAAAAGAAAGTATAACGCCGTAAATCCCTATTATTGTAATTATGTAGGTGATTATGCCTCCACTCTTAAACATTTCTAGGATGGTGGCAAAGGAACCCGTAAAAAATTCGATTATCATTTTAGCCTCATTTTTTCAACTGTAGACCAGGATCTTCTGACGAAGATTGGGAGCTCTTTGTAGGGTGTAGCTTTCAAGTATGCAACTGTTTTAGGATCGCTAGGGTAACCCGATCCAATCTCACCAAATTCTTTTTTCAGCCTGGAAATTTCCTGGTCACGTTCAACCTTAGCAACTATGGATGCAGCAGAAACAATGGGGTAAGTATCATCTGCTCCATGTTCTGCAACAACTTTTAGATTCTCTTGAAAATTCTCTATCTCGTTGGTAAATCTTTCTGGTTTAACATCAATGCAGTCTATGTATGAAATGTCGGGATCACAGTTCCCAATGATCTGTTTTATGGCAATCTTTTCGATCTCGTTCAAGTTAACATCCTTGGATCTTAACAGATCAATATCTGCTGCACTTATGTGTACTGGGTGGCAATCAGCAATTTTTTTAATTTTCCTGTATAAAACAATTCTCCTTTTTGGAGTGACTTTTTTAGAATCCTTCAACTTGAGTCTTTCTAGATATTTCAATCTTTCTTCTTCGATTGAAACACCACAAACTACGAGGGGCCCTAAGACTGATCCTCTTCCTGCCTCATCTATACCAACGATCTTCATTTTATTAATACCAAATTTTAAATCAATAACTCAAATTAGATAACCTTTCCTATTCAGTTTTATGTACAATTTTGAATGGAAGATACGACAACTGTTAGGCCAGAAAAATAGTAAATAAAAAAAAAGTAAATAAATTATTTCATAGCTTTTAAACGTACTTCAGGTTCGAGAGCTCTTGGTTCTGCTGCAACTATGGCTGCTCCTTTAGCTACTACTGTCATGGGGTCGTCTGATATTTCGACTGGAACTCCCACTTCCTGATAGATCCTTTCTTTTAAGCCCCTTAACTGTGAGGTTCCACCCACAACAACGGTTTTGTTGTAGACACCGGAAATTAGTTCGGGGGACATGCGTTCAAGAACTACTGCGAGTGCTTCAATAAGATTCTTAACTATTGGTTCAGCAGCATCTGCAACGATTTTAGAATCAATTTCTACCTGTTTAGGTTTGTTGGTTTCCATTGATTTTCCTATGGCTGTGTTGATTAAATTTTCAACATCTGCATCAGAATGGACCATACCTACGGCAATTTTGGCTTTTTCAGCTTCATGTATACCAATTTCTACATTGTAGAGTTCTTTAACCTTTTCCACAATATTTTTATCGATATCATCCCCACCATCCCTGATGGTTTCAATGTCAGTGATTCCTCCGAGGGATATCACAACGATATCACTTGAACCTGCACCTATGTCTATTACCATGGTCCCTGCTGCTTCTGCAATTGGTAAACCTGCACCTATGGCTGCTGAAAGTCCTTCACTTATGACGAGAACATAATTTGCACCAGCTTTAATACCAATCTCTTCAACGGCTCTTTTTTCAACTTCTGATGCATCTCCAGGTATGCCAACAACTATTCTATCTATGCTGGCGTTCTTTTCACCCGAGCCTTTGTCAATGGCATAAACTAAAAGAGCTTCTGCCTGTGCAATACTTTCAATGACACCTTTCCTTAGGGGTCTAACAGCTATGATGTCTTCAGGAGTTCTTCCAAGCATGGATTTTGCTTCTTCACCAACTGCCAGTACGTATGCAGGGTCTTCTTTTTTAACAGCTACCACTGATGGAATTTTATATAAGTCGAATTTATCTCCGGATGGTTTTGCCACAACTGTGTTAAGGGTTCCTAAATCGATCCCTAGAGTGTCTGTGAGGGCTTTCTTTTTAACATCTACTTCATCATTTTTCTTTAGAAAATCGAACATTTCACTCCTCCTTCAAAATTTTGTTGAATTCAATTACAAATATCTTATTAACCTTAGCAATTTCCTTAATTTTAGGAATAACCTCTTCTTCTGCAGAGATTAAAACTGTTGACAATGCTACATCTGCCATTTTAAATAATGGGTCAATAGTGCTGCGCACAAAATCAGGTAAAACATTGGTGATGTAGACATCGGTTTCTATGAAACCGGTAGTTTTGTCTTCAATAAGAAAATTAATATTTAATCGAGACTTTTCACAGTCTCCCATGAATTTTTTAATGGAATTTTCAGGACCCACAGATAAAATTAAATTGGGTTCATTTAATACGTAATATGGGGCTATTTTTAGATATGCACCACCATTCTCTTTGCATAACAAGCTCAAATCTCTAATCTTGTTTATGTCTCCGTGTAACAAAATAAAATCGAATTTTTTGGTTACAAATGATTCTTTGCTATTAATATGTTCTCTGCGAAGGATTTTAACCCTATCCTTGTCAGTGATAGCTGCGTATGCAATGTTATTAACCATCTCTTCATTTCCAGCTATAACGCACCATATTTCGTCGGATTCCTGCATGGTGGAAACTTTGGCAGCTTGTCTCAAGGTTTTTATCTTATTCTCTATCATTTTTACCACGCTTACAGTTTGTGGAAAGATTCATTGATCGATAAATTAATGAAAATTTTCTAATATTATACTCTGATACCTTCCAGATTCAAAATCTAAATGTAAACATCAATGTGTTATTTCCGATGTATATACTCTTATATATTAATTGATCTATTTTAGAATCTAATTTAAATAAACTTCTATAAAAATTTTCGAAGCTCTTAAAAGAAACATTAAAAAAATCTACAGATTCGTTCCTTTCCATCAGCCTTAAATTTTAACTTTTGTTTACAGTCAATTAGCAAATAAAAAAAATCTTAGATCTGTTTGGAAAGAATCATCAATCACCTTAGGATAATATTCAGCCAATATTTGGCAGAATTTCGTTGTTTTTAATTGAAATTTTTTGAAATTATTATATTCATTCGAATCTATTGATTTTAATATTACATTATATAAACTTTTAGGTATCAATTGACATAATAGTTTAGTTAGCACATCATAAATTGATGGTTTGTTACAATTATAATTTATTTAAAAATTTGAGTATGATATTTATTAGTTAGTAGATTTAATAAAATAACAAAATTTACAGATTCAAGGTCTAATATTAGTATAATTGTTATCCAATAAATATATTAACGGGATTATTTAAAGTGGGGAATTTATAGTGTTTGTTAAAGGTTTATCAAAAAAGAAAATTGGAATTTTATTAACCATTGCTGTGTTGCCTTTCCTTTTTGGTTACTTTATCATTAGTTTCATCATTTTTTCAATAATAGCATTTTTCATGCAGTTTTTCAGAGATCCCCAGAGAAAAATTCCTGATGGGGATGGAGTGGTTGTTGCACCTGCAGATGGTAAAGTACTGCAGGGAAAAATTGACTTCTTAAGGATAGTTACTGTGCAGGATGATCCTGTTATGGGAAAAATATTGAAGGATGGGGAAAAGGGAATTTTAATTAGCACATTCATGTCGCCATTTGATGTTCATGTGCAGAGAGCTCCTGTTTCTGGTAAGATTTTGGAAACTAAATATTATCCTGGTAAATTTAAAATTGCCATGGGAGATGTTCACACAGTAAACGAAAAAAATTTAATTGTTATTGATTCAGAGTATGGAAAAGTCGGAGTGATACAGATTGCAGGCTTTGTTGCCAGGAGAATTGTACAGTATGTGCAGCCTGGGGATACAGTTACGATAGGTGACAGGTTGGGAATGATAAGATTTGGATCCCGTGTTAATTTAATAATTCCCTACGATAAATTTAGGGTGATGGTTTTTGAAGGGGAAAAACCAACAGCAGGGGAGACTATAATGGCAATGTTCAACAGTGAATTGAATGCGAACTGAAATATTTTAATTGGAGTTTTTTAGAATGAATATCAAAAATTTTATGTCCTACGCAGATTTGGTTTCGCTAGCCAATGCGTCTTTTGGATTTTTATCGATAGTAATGGCTTTTAAAGGGTATTTGGACCTTGCAGCACAGTTTATGTTGATTGCAGTCATTTTTGATTCGCTTGATGGTTGGGTTGCAAGAAGAACAAAAAGAGTAGATCAGTATGGATTTGGAGAAAATATTGACTCATTATCTGATGTAATTTCTTTCGGTGTTGCACCGGGAATGCTTTTGATTACAGCTACTTCAACGTTTGGGATACCATACCTTAATATAGGAGTAGCACTCCTAATACTATTATGTGGGGTATTAAGACTTGCAAGGTTTAATGTAATTGTTAATTCGGGTGAAGTTAAGGATGAAAAATTTGTGGGCTTACCCATACCAACAACTGCTTTGATCCTGGGATCATTTTATCTTTCAGGCTTTTTCCAAGCAGATTTGGCAATGCTCATAATGGTTGTGATATCATTGATGATGGTTAGTACAGTTGAGTATCCTAAATTTAGGAGTAGCAGCGTAGTTGTTATTGGTAGTTTGTTGATATTTTTAACGTTACTGCCTCAGAACTTTTCATCAATAATTGCAAATATTCCTGCAAAGCTTTTATTCATTGTCTCTTTAATATATTTAATAACGGTACCTTTTATGGGTTTATACTCCAAGCTCCGCAGAAGTGGTCCAAATGTTAGATAAGATATTAGGAAAAAAAGATAAAGATAAGAATGACACGCCTGATCTCCGAAAAAATGGCAAAAAACCTGATTCGGATAATTCAGATATAGGTGGTCGTTTGAAAGACATGGTGGGTAAGGTCTCTGGTAAGCCCAAGGACGACGACACTGATACGAGTAAGTCTGATTCTAAGCTAAATAGTTCATCTAAGCCTAAAATTGTTTCGAAGAAACCAGCTGCTGAGCGAAAAATGCCTCGGCCAATAACTAAACCAACATCCAAACCAATAGATTCTAAGCCTAGATTAAGAACTCCTGAGAAAAAGAAATCCGGGGGATTGGCTGGGATTGGAGGAGGATTTGGGAAAAAACTTCCTGAAGATGATCAAAGGACTCTAGTTGGTGCTGCTGTTTTTGGAATTATTTTGATCATTCTGGTAGGGGCTGGCTATTATTTCTTAGTTTATGGTCCGTACCAAGATACACTAAACAGTGCTAAAATGGCCAAGATAAATGAAGTAAACTCTTATTTCAAAGGAGCATTATCTGCTGATCCACATAAAACTCTTCTTCTAGCTGACATTGATTCAGGGCAAACACCTGATCAGGTTCTTGCTGTAGATGTTATAGGACCTGCAACCAGTGCTTGGAGAGATTATCAGAATCAACAGATAAATCTTAAGAAGGATCCATATAACCGGGTTCAAATAAGTTATTCCGTTCCTTCACAAACAGGTGGTGGAACCAACGGAACAGCAGCCGACACATCTACTTCGAGTGCGGGTACATCTAGTGCTAATGTTAAAAACTTGATATTAAACACCACTGCCGCGGGAATAATTGTAAATGAAGCAGATGCAAGTGTACTTGCTAACATGGAAATTGTTACCCCAGATACTGTTGCGGTTCCAGTTTACATTTCAAGAATACAGGCTGCGGGTGGTTTAATTAACGTTGGTGATTCAGTTGATGTTTATCAGAATGTGAACACTTCTCAAACAACTTCATCTGGTAACAACACCACACAGGCACAACCAACAACCACCACCACCACAACGTCATCACCAGAAATAAGTGGAGCTACTGTGTTAGCTATACTTAGGGACACATCTAATGGTATTTACACTTCAACTGATGCAAACCTAACACATCAACAACAATTTTCAGTTAACGGTGCTGGGGTTTCCACATTAACCAGTCAATCTGCTCAGGGTAATGTTGAGGCACTTTTAAAGGCAGGTGCATCGAGAAACTGGAATGAAGCTCAGATCACTTCTCTCCTGAATGCGTATGGTTGGAGGTTATCAGACTTTGAAAGGGTTTCGAATCTAGGAGATCTAACCAACAATTACCTGGTTGTTCTGGAAGTACCGAGGGAAAATGCATTGTGGGTTATTCAAAACGACAATGTTGTGGCAGGTTCAAGTCTTTATCTTGTTGTTCCAACTCAAAGGGCTCCTGAATGGATGATAACAGAACTCCATCAGATATATGGTTCATAGAACTAAAAAAAAATTTTTAGAAGGTCTGCAGGTTTATGCAGATCTTATCTTTACTTTGTTTCAAGGGTAATGGGGATATAAAATGGATCTTAACAATATTTACATTATTTCTGTAGCTATTCTAGTCTTAATAGTAGGATTAGCATCATCCAATATGGTATCAGCAGAAACATTTGGTGAAAGTAACGATCAACAGGCATGGATACAGGGTACAGGATCCACGCTACAGTTCACCTACCTTCAAGCTACCATCAGCTTAACTGTTCACAACAACAACGATCATGCTGAGTTCTTCAAGGTCAGCCAACAGTACACTGGTGATGGAACTGTGACTGTTACAGGAACTAATTCATCTGCCATTGATTGGGTCATCTTGTCAACCAATCCTTCTGCAATCAGAATGATAAATTCCATCAATCCTGCAGGGGATTTGGGATGGGAAATTGATGCGGGACAGACAAAAACTGTGACATTTGCACTCAAGGAAAGTAACCCTCCAGCACCTTGGTATATCCAAAGGGGAGACTCAGCTAATACTTTCTGGCCAACAGTAAATGATCCAGGATTAACATCAAGCTGGTTCCTTCCAAACGAATTAGAATATTTAAACCCTAATTTACAAGTTGTTAAATGGCAGGGAACATTTTTCTTCTATCTCAAAAATATGGTAGCTTCTGGTCCTAGGGTTGAAGGTTTAGTTAGGGCTCCAATAGTACCAATGAACTCTGTTTTAACCAGTAGTTCTCCTACAGTGAGTTATATTGATAATGAGAATCCAAGTGCTCAGACAGCTGCATGGGATGTTACATTGTACCCTGGTCAAACCAAGGGATACTCCTACACTTACACTTATCCAAATGGCACATCTGTAACACCGGCTAACAAAAAGACAGGTTCCACACAAATTAACGATCCGAGCCATGGAAATGCTTCATCAACGCTACCAACTAAAAATACTGGGGTGCCGTGGGGATTATTCCTTATAGGTGGGATTATTATAGCTTGTGGTATAATTTACGCTAGAGTGCTACGATAAATTTATTAGTTGGGAGTTCATTAAGATCAAAGAACTATGAAACTCTCAACTTTATTCGTTTTAATTGGAATAGTAATCATATCCCTCTACTGTTTGATTGAAGTGAGCTATTACTCATCGTCAGACAACAGTTCCCAAAACAGCACAAATACTCCGTACATAGAAATTCCATCTATAAATGTAGATCAAGCAATTAACAATAAATCAGTGGATTATGGAATTTATTACGATCCACAATCTGCTAAACCAAGTTTTGGAACCACTGCCCTTTTTGGACACAGGACCTTTCATGGATCACCATTTTTAAATCTTGACAAACTCAAGACTGGTGATAACATCACTGTGGCGTGGCCAGGAATAGGAAATGTTGAGTACGCTGTTGTTAATTCAACAGTAGTAGATGATTCATACAGATTAAACATTGAACAGGGAAATAAACTGTTTTTAATAACCTGTTATCCATTGGGATCCGATGCACAGCGGCTCATAATAGAAGCTAATCAGGTATCTATTTATCCAATTAACAATTCCCAACCCCACAGTACAGAGCCTCCATATGGAATATTTATTGTGGTTGGCTTCTTTGTTGGTGGCATGATCTTGAGTTTTTTGTATCCTATAAAGGATGATCAGTACATTATATTTTTAGTAGTTGTAGCCATCACAGCATTTCTGGTTCTGGCGTACTTGTTTCCCATTCCTCCAGATGCAATTGAATCTCAACTATCATGGTTTAATAATTTGTTAGGTGTTTAAAGTGAATGCAGAAGAAAAGTACTTTAATAATATAACAAACAGAGAAAGAGCTATTTTTGAAGGGGCTATAACAATGGGGGCTTTGTTCCATCAGTTTGTTGGGACGCCTGTCAATATTGATTCTGTTGAATCACTTGAAAAAGCAATTGAAGCCGCCATGTCTGTTCAACCATGTGTTTTTAGGGTTGAAGTAGTAATAGATCGTAAAAAACTGGAAGAAATTTCTAATGAATTTGATTATGTTTCTTTAACTGGTGAAATGTTGGATGTGAAGGTAACTACGGTCTGCTCTGATAAACAAGCTTTAATCAGATTGAAGTTTGTATCAGAACTAAATTATCCCCTTATGTACGTTGAGGATGTTGATTAAAGCTATGGACACATAAAAGGATTTATATAACTTAAGCTACATAAAAATACACATATAACATAGTTATGAAACAACAGGGGTGATTGGTTTGGTTAATTGGACTGCGGCATTTGTGGGATTCATACTCGCTGTTATCCTTTCAAATGTTTTCGGTTATTTCATGGGTTTTGTTGGAATAAGTATTGGATTGTTCATTGCAGGGATAGTTGTAGGACTCATGGTAGGAGGTGGAGTTCTCACTGGATTTGGTAATGGACTTGTTGCAGGAGCATTTGGTGCAATAGTGATCTCCATCATATTATTAATAGGTGGAACAATTACTGCTGGACTCGTAGGATTTGGTGTTGCAGCTGCAGCATCTATTGTATGGATCCTAACCATCTTCGTTACCAGTGG
Organism: Methanobacterium lacus; assembly: GCF_000191585.1. Taxonomy (NCBI): domain Archaea; kingdom Methanobacteriati; phylum Methanobacteriota; class Methanobacteria; order Methanobacteriales; family Methanobacteriaceae; genus Methanobacterium; species Methanobacterium lacus. Next base: position 2,462,851 of record NC_015216.1, on the reverse strand, counting down.
ATTTGTGGTGGGAGTTGGTGGTGCAATAGGATCACTTATTAGTGGTAAAAACTAAACTTTTTTTTAACTTTTTTTTACAAATTAAATGGAGATTTTTGCAGTGATAATTTATCCAGATAACAGCATGTTCACGAGTCAGTCATTTATTATTGTCATACTCTTTCTAGTTATACTTCAACTTAGAGAAAGAAGGGTCAAACCATTGGGTTTAATGATCATGCCAGTGGTCATGTTTTTTATATCCATATTTTTAGTGGATGAAGTTCTATTCACTAGTTTATTGAATTTTATTTTGATAGTTGGCGGTTTCATTTTAGGAACAATAATAGGCTACGTAGTGGCCTCATTTATGAAGGTGAAGCTGGATAAAGACGGCAATGTCGTGATGAAGGGGTCTGTTCTAGCTGTTGCAGTGTGGGTTCTCGTGATAATTTTAAAATTTTATGGAGAACAAACCTTAGGATCCGCACATTACATCGACTTCAATGTTTTGACTTCAATTTTTATTATGATGACCTTAGGGGCCATGATCTCACGCAGACTCATAATTTATAGAAGGTACAGGGAACATAAGCTCATGATAAAAAAAGCAAAGGAATGAAATCAGATTATTGTGTGATCTATGAGTTTTAACTTCTTTTTCTTGATTTAATTATTTTTGATGCGAATATGGCTGCTCCAAATCCATTGTCTATGTTTACGACTGCAATACCTGGAGCACAAGATTGTAGCATAGCATAAAGTGCTGTGAACCCTCCTTCACCAACACCGTAACCAACAGATGTTGGTACTCCGACCACTGGCACATCAACCAGTCCCGCAACAACGGATGGTAAAGCACCTTCCATTCCTGCAACAACAACGATCACTTCCACGTCAGCATCAAGCATTAACCTTATTTGGCTAAATAGTCTGTGAATTCCTGCAACACCCACATCGTAGGATTTCAAAACTTCACATCCAGATTCTTCTGCAACTATTCTTGTTTCTTCTGCTACAGGTATATCTGAAGTTCCTGCTGTTATTAAGCCGATTTTACCAATTTTTTTTACTTCTTGTGTTCTGATAACCAAAATTCTTGCCTTTTGGTTGTATTCAATGGCCATATTTGGGGTCAGAACTTGGTTGATTCCTTCTTCCATCTGTTGGTAACGCTTATTAGTGAGTCTGGTGACGATGATTCCGTTGTTGGAGCTGCTTTTAATTATTTTGAGTAATTCTGCATCGTCTTTACCCTCGGCAAACACTGCTTCAGGAATCCCAGTTCTCAGTTCTCTGTGGATGTCCATCTTTGCAAAATCTTCTAATTCAACTATATGATCGTTTCTGAGCATTTTTTCAGCTGATTCAACTGAAATTTCACCATTTTTAAGTTTTTGAAGTATATCCTTCATTTTTTCCCTCTAAAAATTAAGCTAGATTTCATCCAGGTTAATATTATATCTTTGAATTTAATTAATGTTGAGGCCATATTTTACCAAGTTTTACAATGGGGTATTATATTGTAGGAGATATAAAATTAAGTACTAGGTTTGCAGGTGATACTATGTCAAAACTTTCAGACGAAGATAAAGCATTTGAACAAAGCTTAAAGGGTAAAATGGGATGGAAATGTTCCTGTTCATTGGATATTGTCGATAAAAAATGTTCTTTGAAAGAAGTTGTTTGTAAAGGGTGTGGAAAAACCTTTAAAACAAATAGTGACGCTAATTATTGTTTTGATTGTGCAAAAAAGATTAAATAATGAATTGACTCCTATTTTTACAAATTTTTTACTATGAGTACATTATTTTTTAAAAATTACTATAATGTTCATTTAATTATAATATTATGATTATTTTGTTTAACTAATTGTGGTATGTTTGGTATTAAATTTAGTAATTATACTAAAATTTGGTTCTCCTACTCATTTTGATCCAAATGTTTATATAACATGAGATTCAATTGTATGTTGTCGGAAAGAGGCTTCCTTCTTCCGATACTACACACTTCAAAATAGAAGTTGATGAATGAAAATTTTTAAAAAAAATTTAAAGAGGTTAAAATGGTTAAGAAAATTGCTGAATATGGTAAAACTGAACTTGAAAGGTCCAAAACAAAAACAGGTCCCACTGAAGCCACGGCACATTTTCACATCAAAAACTCAATGGTTCGTGGATCTATGCTTCAGATTAAATCCAAAGAAAATCTTTTAGTAGAAAACCTGCAAACCAAGATAGAAAAATCAAACATTGTAGAAAAAAACATCTACAAAGGTGTTGTTGAGTATTTAGAATGTATTAACCTCAGTGGAGATTAAATCTAAAGATATTTTGAATTTATATATTATTTTGGACTTAATTCGCTACAGATAGTCGATTATTGGAGGAATCATAATGAAAATGATCAGAGCAATTATAAGACCTGAAAGGGTTGAAAACGTCGTTGACGCACTTGATAAGGCTGGATTTGTAGCCATGACTAAAATGGAAGTTATTGGCCGTGGAAAACAAAAGGGTATACAGCTTGAAAATATTTACTACGATGAAATACCCAAAACAATGCTGATGTTGGTGGTAGAGGATGAAAAAGCCGATAAAATCGTAGAAATAGTCACAGACACATCTTACACAGGAAACTTTGGAGATGGAAAGATATTCGTAAGCCCTGTTGATGAAGCTTACACTGTAAGAACAAGAAGCAGCAGTTTATAGGGTTTAAAAAATAAGGATGTTTTAGAAATGAAAGAAATTACCGCTATTATACGCCCAAAAAAGGTGACAAGGACTAAAGAAGTCTTAGATTCATTAGGATTTCCTGCAATGAATGCATCAAGAGTAATGGGAAGGGGAAAACAAAGGGCGATCCTTGATGAGGTTAACTTTGAAATTGATGATCCTGCTCTGCTTGAAATGGAGGGTGCCATGAAGTACATACCAAAGAGAATGATTTCATTGGTTGTACCAGACGAAGAAGTGGCGTTGGTTGTTCAGGCCATTATTAAAGTAAACCACACAGGACAAATAGGTGATGGCAAGGTGTTTGTAAGCCCTATTGAAGAGGCGTTCAGGGTTAGAACATCTGAACAGGGCGATAATGCGATTACTTAAAAAAATAGGATTTATCTGTAAAAATATTTCAACATATTCGATTTATAACAATTAGGAGAATTATTAAATGCCTTACAAACTTTTAGAAGTGGATAAAAAGATCCCTCAAAGAAAAAATCATGTCTATGTAAAGCATTGCTCAGACCCAGATGACGAAATTCCAGATTGCAACACTAAAACAGTGCCTGGATCAATGTCAGAAAGGGGATGTGCATTTGCAGGAGTGAAAGGAGTTATCACCGGAGCCATAAAAGATGTTATACACGTGGTTCATTCACCAATAGGTTGTACAAGCTACGGATACGGTACCAAAAGATACCCAACAACACCAGACATGCCCAATGGAGAGAAGTTTCCAATAGAAAACTTCAACCTCAAGTACATACTGGGTACAGATCTTCAAGAATCTGATGTGGTTTTTGGAGGAATGAAGAAGTTAAAAAAATCAATAATTGAAGCTCATAAAGAATTTCCAGAAGCAACTGCAATTTACACCTACTCAACATGTACAACCGGATTAATTGGAGATGATCTGGATGCAGTAGCTAAGGAAGCATCAGAAGAACTTGGAATTCAGGTAGTTGCATTCAATGCACCAGGATTCTGTGGACCCAGCCAATCAAAGGGACATCACGTAGGAAACTTGACTTTGTTCGAGAACCTTGTAGGTACCAAGGAGCCACTCGAAACAACACCCTATGATGTGAATCTCATAGGCGAATACAACATCGATGGAGACCTTTGGATAATTAAAGAGTATCTAGAGGAAATGGGAATCAACCTGCTGAGCAAATTCACTGGAGACTGTAGTCACGATGAAATATGCTGGATGCACAGGGCAAAATTAAGCCTGGTTAGGTGCCAGAGGTCCGCTACCTACATTGCAGATCTCATAGAAGAGAAGTACGGTGTTCCATACATCAAGGTTGACTTTTTCAGTACCAAGTACTGTGCAGAAAACCTTAGAACAATAGGCAAATATTTCGGGCTTGAAGAAGAGGCAGAAAAGGTAATTGAATCCCGAATGGAAAAGGTTGCCCCTGAAATTGAATTTTACAAGTCTAAATTACAAGGAAAAAGAGTATTTATATTCTCTGGAGGTCCAAAGAGTTATCACTTGTCAAAACCACTTGAAGAAGAACTGGGAATGGAAACTGTTGCTGTAGCATCTCAATTTGAACATAAAGATGGATATGAAAAGATGAAAAGCCGTGTTAAGGAAGGCACACTCATAGTGGACGATCCAAACTCTTTAGAATTTGAAGAGATTATCCAGGTGTACAAACCAGATCTAATACTGGCCGGTGTAAAAGAGAAATATTTGGCTCATAAATTAGGAGTACCATGTTTATTGATCCATTCATATGAGAACGGACCTTACATGGGCTTTGAAGGATTTGTAAATCTTGCCAAGGATATGTACAGGAATATTTACAGTCCAGTATGGAATATGTTGGAGTTTGAAGAAGAACCCGCAGTTGGGGAAAACACAGAAGTCCAGGAAGATTCATCTGAAAAACAGGAAAACAAACCAGAAAATACAGGGGAGTTGGCATAATGAGTTGTGTGAATGTTATTGAAAAGGATAGGAATGTAATTATAAATCCTCTCAAAACTTGCCAGCCACTCGGAGCCATGTTCGCAGTTACTGGCATTAACAAAGGATTTCCAATAGTTCATGGTTCCCAAGGATGTTCTGCATTTGTAAGATATGGATTTGCAAGACATTTCAGAGAACCATCAGAAATAGCTGTTACAGCTTTACACGAAGATGCAGCAGTGTTTGGAGGAAGAACAAATTTGGTGTCAGGTATTGAAAACCTTGCCTTGAGGTTCGATCCTGATGTGATAGGGATAATCACCACATGTTCAAGTGAGATCATAGGTGACGATGTTTATGGATTTGCAGACACAGCCCGTGGAAATTTGAAGGAAAAGCTTGGGGAAGCTGCAGACAAGATCGAAATCATACCAATAAACACACCAAGTTTTGTTGAGAGTCATTACAAGGGATACGACAATGCAATCAATGCACTGGTAAATCACCTAGCACGTAAGGATGAACCCAACGAGAAAGTGAACATAATTCCAGGAATAATAAATCCTGGGGATATCCGGGAGTTAAAACATATGTTGGCTTCAATGGATACCGATGGAATATTCCTCACCGATATTTCAGATCCATTCGATGCACCACTTAGACCTTCAAAGACCAAAGAAATTCCGTACTATCCAAAGGGCGGAACAACAATAGATGAACTAAGGGACAGTGCCAACAGTTTAGGAACAGTTTCAATCTGTAAGTATGCAGGTTCGGGAGCAACATCCCTTGAACGGGAGCACAAAGTACCATCAGCAATTGAAACACCGCCAATCGGTATACAAAACACAGATCAATTCGTGAGAAACGTCTCGAAATTCACAGGAAATTCAGTTTCAGAAGAACTTCTAGATGAACGTGGAATGCTCGTAGATTCAATGGCAGACAATGCAGCAAGATACCTGTATGGCCGTAAAGTTGCAATTTACGGAGATCCAGATCTAACAACTGGAATGGCCAGATTTGTTGGTGAACTTGGAATGGAACCAACCATGGTATGTACAGGTGTTAAATATCCTGATTTCAACCCTGACATGGAGAAAATTTCCAAGGAATCAGGATCAGATATTGATGTGTTGTATGGTCAGGATCTGCGTGCAGTTGAAGTGTACCTGAAGGAAAACCCTGTGGATCTATTGATAGGAAACTCTGATGGAAGGTTAATAGCATTAGATCTTGACATTCCACTCATCAGAATGGGATTCCCTGTCTACGATCGTGTTGGCTACCAGAGACAATCAGTATTAGGTTACAGGGGAGGCCTGTACCTGATGGATCTAATTACCAACACAGTCTTGGAGAAGTACTACGAACCTACCCACTGGAAGCTACAACAGTAAAATTACACTCTATTTTTTTTTAGGGGTTTAAGATCTCGCGATCTGTATTTATCATGATTAATATGATATTGGAGGATATCCCGTGATCTGTTGAATATTCGGAAGATATCCTAGTGTCTGAAGAATATTTTGAGTTATGGCAATGAATAAATTAAAAAAAATATAGGATTGAGTAAAAATGGAACCAGTTATCGAAACATTTGAATCCCGTAAATCGCACATGTGTGTGAAAGGAGATGGAATATCGATCCCTGTTTGTGATAAGGCAAGCTTACCCGGCACCGTAACTCAAAGAACTTGTGTATATGGTGGTGCTAGGATAGTGCTCATGCCAATTACAGATTCGATACATCTTGTGCATGGACCTATAGGATGTGCTGCTTGTACTTGGGACATCAGGGGAAGTAAATCTTCAAGGGAAGATCTTTACAAAAAAGGTTGTTCAACAGACCTTCAAGAAACAGACATCGTGTTTGGAGGAGAAAAAAAGTTATTTGAAACCGTCATAGAACTTAACAAATTATACCATCCTGGGGCCATATTCGTGTACGCCACATGTGTTGCAGGTATAATTGGGGATGATATTAAGGCAGTTTGTAAAAAAGCTGAAGAAATTACAGGATGCCGAGTTATACCAGTTCAATCAGAAGGTTATCAAAATCACAATAAAACCAAGGGCCACTGGATTGGTGGTGATGCCCTTTTGGATTATGTCATAGGTACAAAGGAGCCTGAAAAAACCACACCTTTTGACATAAACATTGTTGGAGAATTCAATGTTGCAGGTGATCTGTGGGGAATCAAACCTTTGATCGAAGCAATGGGAATCAACATCATAAGCACCCTCACAGGAGATTCTCATGTTGATGAAATTGCCCAGGCACACCGAGCTAAACTGAATATTGTGCAGTGTCAAAAATCTTCCAACTACGTTGCAAAGAAAATGGAAGAAAGGTACGGAATACCATTCATCAAGGTCAACTTCTTTGGCCTGGAACAGACAGTAAATTCCCTGAGGGATATAGCTGACTTCTTTGGAGATCCTGAAATGATCGAACGAACTGAAGAGATCATAGCTAATGGATTGAAAGAAGTTGAACATAAAACCGATGAATATAAAAAGAGGCTCAAAGGAAAAACAGTTGCTTTATACGTCGGTGGAAACAAAGCATGGTCTCTTGTCAGGGCATTTGAAGAACTGGGCATGGATGTCATGATGTCCGGAACAAAAAATGGAATCAAAGAAGATTACGAGAGAATTAAAGAAACAGTAAAGGATGGAACCATCATAGTGGACGATGCCAATTCAACTGAACTTGCAAGACTCTTAAAGAAGTACAAACCAAATCTTCTCATATCTGGGGCCAAAGAGAAATATATCTCACTTAAACTTGGCATACCATTTTGCGACTTTAACCACGATAGAATATCTGCATTTGCGGGATTCAGAGGCTTTGTAAGTTTTGCAAAGGAAGTTGATGCTTCTGTTTCAAGTCCTGTGTTTAATTTAAGTTCAGAATTGGGAGGTGGACTAAATGGAACATGATAAAAAATTTTCAGTTGTCAACCCATCAAAAATGTGCCAGCCAATGGGAGCTGTACAGGCACTTCTGGGTGTAAACGACACCATGCCAATAATCCATGGATCACAGGGTTGCAGTACCTACATAAGATTCCAGTTAACAAGACATTTCAGAGAACCTATAGAAGTTGCCTCCACGTCCATGAGTGAAAAAACAGTCATTTACGGTGGAGAATTTAATTTAATGAAGGCTTTAAAAAATGTATCCGAAAAACAAAGCCCTAAACTGATAGCAGTCACATCCAGCTGTCTTACAGAAACAATTGGGGAAGATATGGAGGGTATCATAGAAAAATTTAAGGATGCAAATTTTGACAAAAATCTGCCAATAATTGTCCCAATTTCCACTCCAAGCTATGTTGAATCACATGTTGAGGGTTACAACAGAACCATCAAGGCATTGGTCGAGAATCTAGCTGAACCTTCCACACCCAACGGTAAAATAAACATAATCAATGGAATATTATCGCCTGCAGACGTTAAAAATGTTAAACAGTTATTAAACGATTTGCACTGTCCAAACATCATGCTAACAGATACATCTGAAAACCTTGATGCTCCACTTTCTGAAGAAGCATTGGGTTTGTACAAGGATGGTACCACCATTGAAGAAATTCAAGATACAGCCAATTCATTGGGAACCATTTCAATATCCAAACACGCAGATTCAGCAGCCAAATTCTTAGAACAGAAATATGGTGTAAGATCTGTTTCAGGACCGCTCCCACTGGGAATAGAAAATACAGATCAATTCGTAAATAATGTATGTGAACTCACCGGTCTTGAAGTACCAGAATCTGTTAAAAAAGATCGTGGTAGACTACTAGATGCCATGGTAGATGCCCATTCCTACAATTACCACAGAAAGGTTGCAATATTTGGAGATCCAGATTTTGTCTCGGGAATGACACGTTTCACAAGCGAAATGGGAATGACACCCACAGTGGTGTGTACAGGGGCTAAAAGCAACAAATTTAGCGAAGACATAGATTTAATTGCAACTCAAAAGGGAATAGATCCAGTGGTACTTGCAGGAAACGATCTGTATGATATGCATCGAGAAATCAAGGATGTTGGAGCAGACATTTTATTGGGTAACTCATATGGAGCAAGTATAGCCGAAGAAGAGAAAATACCTTTGTTCAGAGTAGGATTCCCAATATTTGATAGAATGGGTGCTCAAAGAATATCCACATTGGGTTACAATGGTGGAACTGAATTTGTGGACAGACTCACCAATACACTACTGGATTTCTACTACGATGAGGCAGGATATGAGCTAGAAAAGTCTGAAGAAATAGCTGATGAAGAACTGTTTGCAGAGGGAGAATTAATATGAAAATAGCGGTGGCATCATCCAACGGAAAAATTATCGATCTGCATTTTGGAGATGCAGATCGATTCATAATCTTTGAATTAAAAGACGGTGAAGGAGAATTCAGTGAAATAAGAGAAAAAAATGGCATGAATATTGATAATCATCAAGAAAGATGGTTGGCTTCTTTAGATCTTGTTGAAGATTGCAAGGCAGTTCTTTGCAGTAAAATAGGTAAAGAACCGTCTATTGAACTGATGAAACTCGGAATCAAACCAATTAAATTGGATTGTAATGTTAGGGAAGCAGTCAAATCTTGTGCTGAACATCTGGTGTGCTGAAAAACAGTAAAATTGAATAATCAGCCCACAGATGTAAATTTTTTTTAATATTTTCAATTAGAACGTGAAATTAGGGTTGAATCAAATAAGAAGTTTTAAAGGGTGATATGATATGATCATGGTTGAAATTGCCTTGGATCATGCTAAATGTAAAGGAAAGGAATGTGGGATATGTGCATATATTTGCCCCACAAATGTTTTCGCAATCAAAGACAGTGAAGTTTTGGTAAACTCTCCCCAATACTGTAAATTGTGCTATGAATGTTTAGAGACATGCCCAACAGCAGCATTAAAAATCAAAAAAACAGAAGGAAACTGTGTTTAATTAACTTATTAGTTTAAGCACATTTTTAAAAAAAAACAAATTAGATCCAAATTATACGTTCTAAATGGAAATTATATTTCTAATGTTTTAAACTATCAACCCACATTAAATCAACAGATAACTGGTATTATATTAATTAAGATATGTTAGTCCCAAATTATCATAAATTTTTTTTTTAACAATTGTAGATGTTAAGATGTTTCTACAAATTTAGCCTCTAACTGTTTATGGACATAAGAAAACTGATACATCATTTTCCCATGGATCAATTTTTCAAATCTAGCAAAACTTAAAATGTTCAATCATCCTAATAATGGATAAGTATTGATCTATTTGATAAAAATTCTAAATTAAATCAGAATATTACAACCAGTTAATTAGGATAATCAACCGGGAAAAGAACATGATAACAGTAAATGAAGAATTATGCAAGGGATGTAACATTTGTAAGGAGTTTTGTCCACATAATGTCTACGAAGAATCAAAAGCCCTTAACAAGAAGGGAATTAATGTTCCATGCCCTAAAAACAAGGAACAGTGTACTCAATGTGGATTATGTACTCTTTTATGTCCAGACCAAGCAATAAAAGTGGATGATGAGGATGAAGATTGAACAATATTTTATACAGGGTAATGAAGCATGCGCAAGGGGCGCTATACATGCCGGATGCAGATTCTTTGCAGGATACCCAATAACTCCTTCAACAGAAATAGCTGAAGATATGGCTGTATTCCTTCCGAAGGAAGGCGGTACATTTATTCAGATGGAAGATGAAATAGCTGCGCTGGGTGCAGTTATAGGTGCGGTATGGGGCGGTGTAAAAGGTATGACTGCCACATCAGGACCAGGATTTTCTCTCATGCAGGAACATATAGGTTATGCTACAATGACAGAAACTCCCCTTGTAATTGTTAACATGCAGCGAGGATCTCCATCAACAGGACAACCCACCATGGCATCACAAAGTGATATGATGCAGGCAAGATGGGGGTCCCATGGAGATTACGAGATAATAGCACTTTCACCATCATCTGTACAGGAATGCTTTGATTTTACTGTGAGAGCATTTAACCTTGCAGAGGAGTACAGAGTTCCTGTAATGGTCATGGCAGATGAGATTGTGGGGCACATGCGTGAAAAGATCACCATACCTGAAACAACAAATATAACCCCTAGAAAAATGCCTGATGAAAGTCCAGAAACTTTCCTACCATACAAGGCAGACCCTGAAGGCACATCAAAAATGCCTGCATTTGGAGATGGATACAAACTTCAAATAACAGGACTCACCCACGACGAAAGAGGATATCCGGATGCATCTAATCCTAAGACTCATTCAAAACTTGTTAATCGTCTGGTAAATAAAATTATAAAGAACACTGATAAATTAGCCTCTTATAAATCCTTTAACACTGAGGATGCCGATGTTATAATAGTATCTTACGGTGCACCATCAAGATCTGTGACCACTGCAGTTAAAAATGCACGAGAAGAAGGAATAAAGGCAGGATATATCAAACTGGAAACTGTTTGGCCTTTCCCAGAAGACATTTTAAGAAAGGTAGCAAAAAATGCTCAAAGGGTCATAGTTGTTGAGATGAACCTTGGACAAATATACCATGAAGTCCAGAGGGTTCTAAAGGATCATGATGTGGAGTTAATCCCTAAAATTGGCGGGGAAATGCATAAACCCGATGAAATACTCAAAATAATCGAAAAACAACAATAGGGAAAACAAGATCAAACTAATTAATTCAATATTTTAATTCAGGAGATGAAACGTATGGATAAAACGAATCAAAATCGTTTTATGAAATATCTGAGAACAGAAAGACTTCCCAACATATTCTGTCCAGGATGTGGAAATGGGACAGTAATGAATACATTTTTTAATGCTCTCGAACTGGCAGATATGGATTTTGACAATATAGCCTTGGTATCTGGAATAGGCTGTTCATCAAGAGTTCCGGGATACGTGGACTGTGATTCACTTCACACAACCCATGGAAGGCCAATTACCTTTGCAACCGGATTAAAACTAGCAAATCCTGATCTGGATGTGGTGGTGTTTACAGGTGACGGCGATGCTGCGGCAATTGGTGGAAACCATTTGATACATGGATCAAGAAGGAACATTGACATAACTGTCATATGCATAAATAACAGCATATATGGAATGACCGGTGGCCAAATCAGTCCTACATCACCAACAGGAAGTTATGGTAGTACTGCTCCATACGGGGCACTTGAAACTCCATTCAATCTCTCAAAACTCACTAAAGCAGCTGGTGCAACCTACGTTGCCAGATGGACAACAGCACATCCTGTTCAACTTTCTAATGCAATTAAGAAGGGTCTTAAGAACAAGGGATTCTCATTCATAGAAGCAATTTCACAGTGTCCAACTTACTTCGGACGAAAAAATAAGATGAAAACTGCGGTTGACATGATGCACTGGATGAAGGATCAGAGTGTTTTGAAACGTAAAGCAGATAAAATGGATCCATCAGAACTAGAGGATAAACTTATAATTGGGGAATTCGTAAACAAAACCGCCCCAGAATACACTGAAAAGTTCTGCGAACTTCTGGAGGATAACTGTGAATCGGGAAAACCTTCATCTGTAAGATCAGCATACAGGGTGGATTAAAATGCGTAAAGATATTAGAATAGCAGGATTTGGTGGTCAAGGAATTATTTTGGCCGGAATTGTAATTGGAAAGGCTGCTGCTCTTCACGATAACATATTTGCAGTTCAAACACAATCTTACGGTCCAGAAGCTCGTGGTGGTGCTTCCAGGACAGAAGTAGTGGTAAGTGATGAAGATGTGGACTATCCTAAGGTTCAAAGACCAGATATATTTGTTGCAATGTCACACACAGCTTTAATAGCTTACTTGGATGATTTAAAGGATGGTGGAACTTTAATAGTTGATCCAGACATGATAACCATGGATGAGATAATGCCTTTTGTTAAAGAACACAATATCCAACTTTACACTGCACCAGCAACTCGAACAGCGGCAGAGGAAATTGGAATAAGGATTGTTGCAAATATAGTTATGATAGGGGCAATCGTCGAGATAACCAAGGTTGTAACTGAGGAAGCTGCAAGGGCTGCAATAGCTGAAAGTGTTCCTCCAGGAACAGAGGATAAAAATCTCGCAGCATTCGATGCAGGCGTAAAACTTGCAAATTAGGAGGATTAAATGAAGATTCATGAATACATTGCCAAGGAAATTTTTAAAGCAGAGGGAATACCTGTACCTGCAAGCCAGATGGTTAAAAATTCAGAAGATGCACACAAAGCTGCCCTTGAAATAAATAAACCCGTGGCCATCAAATCACAGATCCTGGTCGGTGGTAGAGGTAAGGCAGGAGGAATACAATTTGCAACAGATCCAGATGAAGCACGTGATGTTTCCTCGAAAATTTTAGGTTCAACTGTTAAGGGTGAGTTAGTTGAAATGGTTCTGGTGGAAGAAAAATTGTCCATTGAATCTGAATTCTACGTGAGTGTAGTTCTGGATAGATCAGCTAAAAAACCACTCATCATGGCCAGCAGTTCCGGTGGCATGGAAATAGAAGAAGTTGCCACGGAAACACCCGAAAAAATTGTTAAATATTATATAAATAGTTTAGACGAATTTTTACCTTATCAAGGAAGGGAAATTGCCATAAAAATGGGAATTCCTAATGAGCTCATTTCCAAGGTTGGTGGGATAATATGGAAACTGGTACAAATATTTGACAAGTACGATGCAACCATAGCAGAGATTAACCCATTGGTACTCACCAAGGAAGGAATTATAGCTGCAGATGCTAAGCTGGATATTGATGACGACGCCTTATACAGGCAAAAAAAACTGGTTGAACTTGAAAATATCAAATCTGGAGAATTTGCATACGTGAAACTGGATGGAAACATTGCAGTGATAGGTAACGGTGCAGGATTAACCCTGAGTGGAATGGATATGTTAAAACTTTATGGGGGCGAACCAGCCACATTTCTTGACATAGGTGGCGGATCATCCAGAGAAAACATAGCAAAAGCACTCAACATAGTAATATCGGATCCTGATGTTAAAACAGTATTTTTAAATGTTTTAGGTGGAATCACAAGGGCCGATGATGTTGCAAGGGGAGTCCTTGATGTTATGAAAGAATCTGAAAGAAAAATACCCCTGGTAATTCGTTTAACTGGAACCAACGAAGAGGAAGGTCAGAAAATTCTTAAAGATGCAGGAGTTTCCTTCGAGACATCCATGGAAGCAGCGGCACAAAAGGCTGTTGAACTCTGTAGCACAAAAAATTAAAAAAACTCAAAGGTAACCAACATCACTTTTTTTTAAAGCTAGCATTATTTAAAAATACAAATCATCAAATAAACCTAGTTTTCCTAAGCCTTTAGTTCCATTATTCTCAACCCCGTCCTGAACGGGTCATGTGTTGCTTTGGCAGAGGGGGGTTCATTCCAAATCTGCCTAAACTTTTCTTTTAATGGACATGATATGTGCCACCACCAGTGCAGATAGTAAAATATAAATTATCATGGCAGCACCGTTAAATGACCTGTTAAATAGGAATAACCCGATTATACTCTGTGAAATGAAAGCAGTAAGTGCTCCAATTAACAATGCTTCCCTTCCAATATAATTTCTACTGCCTCCCAATCTTTTACTACGATACTCCCTTAGGATGTACAAACCTGTAACTGTGACGATCATTACCCAAGTCATGAGTGCAAACAAACCCAAGTATCCGAAGTCAAAGGCCACTCCAAAGATTCCTGGAAGCATGTAATCTATGGCATCCTTTTTAACAACAAGAACCCCTGCAAAAAGTGGGAATGGTAGGGTGAACATGTTGACAAAGTTCATGGGTAATGTGAGGTAACCATCTGAACCCCCCAAACATTTTGCACCCCAGTAACACGATCCAGGAACATGACCCCAAAGTGTTGTGTTATTGATTACCGTGACAAGACTGGGCATTGCAAATTCTTCAACCCTACTAATTCTTAACAAGGGACTGAGTATTGTGAAGTTCAAAATTCTGGATAAAACTTCCAACAGTCCAAAACCTGCTAATCCAGCTGCAATAACTGCAAAAACACGTTTAAGTGTTATCTGGGATGTTCGTTTGAAACTTCTGGAGATCAACAGAGTTCCAATAAACCATCCCAACAACCACAACAACAGGAAAGATCTATGCATCATTCCACCTGCAACTGCGATTATGAAGAAGAGAATAATTGCCAAGGTTTTAATTGATGCTGATCTGATCTCAAGCTCTGTTAAAAGGCTTGCTGAAGAAAAAAAGGTTACCCAAGCAAAAACTGCAAGGGGTCCAAATGGATGTGTGAATTCATGATGACTCACGAATGGAAGAAAAAGAAATATGGTATCTATTCCAAACAAAGCAGCAATAATAATGGTGAGCACCATCGAAAGGAACAAAACCAAACTGAGGGGTATGATGATGATGTTGAACATCAACAACACCGCAGCATGGATCAAGATAGCGATTTCTATTATGAACTGTAAATGATTTTCTGCAATTAACATTTGTATCGGTGATTCTGTGTTAGATTATTTTTGCGAGGTCTTTGAACTACTGGAATTCTATCTTAACATTCCATTTCAAAATTTATGAGCCACTTGACTGTCCGAGATCAGATTACTTACGTAGTTGATTATGCCTTGAACAAAACTCATGATCTGATCCAAAATTCCTCCGGACTGGGATGCCTGATTACTCACATTCTGGAGTTGTTTTTTAAAGTCAGTTAAACTAGCCTGTGCATTCTGTGAATCTGCTAAACTGTTAGCTATTTGCTGTGCTTGATCCTGTGTTAGATTGATATTCATAGTTGCAGCCACATTGTTCACTATTACCAAAATCTGATTGGTGTCTGTAATATTCTGTGCCTGAATCTGATCAGTCACATTTGAAAACAGATTTGAGATCTGATCTGGATTTTGTCCAGTTTGGTTTGCTATCTGAGTTTCGGTGTACAACTCTTGTGTAGCTGCTTTTTTAGCCTGGTCAGGAATTGGTGTTCCCACCGCAATTTCATAGGATCTTAAAACACCGGCCAGTGCTGCTTCTCCGGATGCAGATACTGGGGACGAAACAACCACGTAACCATTACTGATTCCTGTTGATTTTAAAGCATTTTCATACATTTTTGGGGTTACCACAGTTATTTTACTGGTATCTACCGAAACATTAATTCCTTTGTTGTAACTCAGATCCACCATGGCACACGAATAGATCTGGCTGGCTGGATAGGTTTTCCCTGTGATATTTGAGGAAATTGCGTTAACTTCAGATGCAGTAACAACCTTTGTTGCAGCATCTGAAACGTTTTTAGTGGTTTTTGTTTGGAAATAAGTGTCCATAGAATTTTTCCAATTGGAATTGCCATAGGTAGTTTCTCCATAGGTTATTGCAAATCCAGTTGCAGCGTAAATAGGACTCAGAATCATCAACACAAATATAAATCCAACTAAATACTTTTTCATAACGTATCACCACCAAAACATCTTGTTTTTTTAAATTTAATATACATCCTTCTCATATTATAGTTTATACTTATTAACCTTTGTCAAATTCGTGGTTCTGATGTCATCCAACGTTAAATACATCGTATCCCGACACACGAACCTTGATACTTTAGTGATTCACTTGAATAAAATCACATTAGGTAAAACAGTTTTCAAAAAAAGTCCAAAATTTGGAGTTTCATTCTATTAGTACCACCCTACTTTCATGGGCATGGTCTTTAACTTTTCTACCACAAAGGGCGGCGATGGATTCTGCAAACTCCAAAACTTCCTTGTTAGAGGGCATGTTGTCAAATGTTAATCTATCCCTTGAACTTCCAACGAACATGTATGCCTTAATTTCTATGAAGTCTGGATCAGTTTTCGTTATTATTTTAGCATACTCTTCAGGCAGCTGCATATTCAGATCTTTCACACAAGTTGTTCTAATCACTGTTCTGGAATTGAAGCTCTTCATGAGTTCTAAGGACTTGTTTAAAAGTTCCCATCCTCCGTTTATTTGGGGCTGACACACTTCGTTGTAAAGAGTTTTGTTTGGAGCATCCAAGGAAATATAAAGTTGTGTTGGTTCATCATCAAGATTTTCCAGTTTTTCAGGTGTCATTCCATTGGTCACGAGAAAAGTTGTGAAGTTTCTTCTGTTGAATTCCGAGATCAATTCATTGATATCTGGGTAGAGCATAGGTTCGCCAGCCAAGGATATGGCTGCATTTTTAGGATCCTGAGCTTCTTTAATCTTTTTCTTGTTAACACGTGCGTTGCCGAAGAAACCGCATAGAAGATTGCGCTGTGCTTCCACACAATCATCAATTACGGTTTTTGCATCATCAAACTCTTCATTCCATTCTGTTTTTGTGATTGAGGTATCTCTCCAACAGAATGAACATTTTTGATGGCAAAATGGAATGCTGGGAGACATCTGAAGACATCTGTGACTTTGGATACCGTAAAATTTTTCTTTGTAACACACCCCTTCGTCTACCAAACTCTTTTTAGTCCAGTGACATACCTTTGCAGCGGCATGTTTGTATTTGCCTGCAAACCTGTATCCTTTCTTTTCAAGGGCCTTAATTTCTCCTTCATTGAGTGATGTTTTCATGAGATTCAACTTCTTAATACAAATTTGATTATTTCAATTTCAAGTAACTCCATATATTATAGCTAGGTTCTAAATTAATTCTTCATTTATATATGGATGTTGGCCATCAGAAGATCACCACGACCTAATTATAATAATTGCGCTGATGTGGATAACAGGGATATGGGGCTTATAACTAGGTACAGACATGGTTCAAATCCTATTAAACTGTAATAAATGATTTTTAGTCCTTAACGATTATTTCATACAAGTTTTATACCAAAAATTTTTTAAGTATGGCAATAGAGAAAGATGATTATAAATTTCCCAATGCTTTTTTTGGAGGTTAAAAATGAATAATACCAAGAGAACTCCAATAGTAATCTTAAATTTCAAAACGTATCTAGAATCAACTGGAATAAATGCTGTCAACCTTGCAACAGCTTCTGAGATGGTTGCAGAAGAAACAGGTATCAACATGGTGGTTGCACCACAAAGTTCAGACATATACCAATTGTCTAACAAAGTTAACATACCTGTTTTTGCCCAGCACATCGATGCTGTGGATGCAGGTGGCCATACAGGAAGCACACTCATTGAATGTGTTAAAGAGGCCGGAGCAGATGGAAGTTTAATAAATCATTCTGAACAGAGAATGAAACTTGCTGATATTGATGTTGCAGTGAAAAAGCTTGCCCAAAAAAACATGGTTAGTGTGCTGTGCACAAACAATATCGAAACCAGTGCAGCAGTGGCCACATTGAAACCTGATTTTGTTGCCATCGAACCTCCGGAACTCATAGGATCAGGAATTCCAGTCTCCAAGGCCGAACCTGAAATTGTTGAGGGTACTGTAGAAGTAATCCACAAAATAGATCCAGAAATAAGTGTTCTTTGTGGAGCAGGAATATCAACGGGAGACGATATGAAGGCAGCAATGGATCTGGGTGCAGACGGTGTTTTACTCGCATCTGGAATTATCAAGGCCGATGATCCTAAAGAAGCCCTACTCAACCTTGTAAGCAAGATATAACAAATTTTTAGGGGAAACAATATTCAAACAATTAAACCAATACACAACGGTGAACAGATGTCACTTGATTTTTACACCATAGATGATTTTGATCTCGACGATAAAACTGTGCTGGTTAGGGTGGACATTAACTCTCCAGTAGACCCTTCAAGCGGACTCATATTAGATGACACACGAATAAAACTGCATGCTGAAACAATTGCCGAATTGTCAAAAAAGGGTGCCAAGACAGTGGTACTGGCCCATCAAAGTAGGCCTGGTAAAAAGGATTTTACAACACTTGAACAGCACGCTGATGCCCTTTCAAACATACTCAAACATGAAGTGGCATACGTGGATGATATTTTTGGGAGTCATGCCAGGAATGCCATTGGAAAAATGAAACGTGGGGATATTTTACTCCTAGAAAATGTCAGGTTCTATTCTGAAGAGATACTCAAACG
This sequence comes from Methanobacterium lacus, assembly GCF_000191585.1. NCBI lineage: Archaea > Methanobacteriati > Methanobacteriota > Methanobacteria > Methanobacteriales > Methanobacteriaceae > Methanobacterium > Methanobacterium lacus. Next base: position 2,444,135 of record NC_015216.1, on the reverse strand, counting down.
AGATCCAAAACTTCAATCAGAAACACACATGGTTCAGAATCTAGCACCAATGGCTGATTACTTTGTTAACGATGCATTTGCAGCTGCCCACAGATCTCAGCCTTCTCTGGTTGGATTTGCCTTTGCTTTACCTTCAGCTGCGGGTCGTATTATGGAAAGAGAACTTAAGGCTTTGTACAATGCCATGAACAACGTTCAAAAACCTTGTATTTACGTACTTGGGGGCGTTAAAGTTGATGATTCCATCATGGTAATGGAAAATGTGCTTGAGAATGGAAGTGCAGATTACATCCTTACAACTGGTTTGGTTGCTAACATATTCCTATGGGGATCTGGCGTCAATATTCGGAAGTACAACAAGGAATTTATCGAGAAAAAGGGGTACTGTGATTTTGTAAGAAAATCTAAAAAGCTTCTTAAAAACTTCGGTGACCAGATTATACTCCCAAAGGATTTGGCTGTTTGCATGGGAGATAAGAGGGTTGAATTTTCAGTGGAAGACCTTCCAAATCAACCAATATTTGACATAGGTACAGAAACTATAAAGGAATATGCAGGTTACATTAGAAGGGCAAACACACTGTTTGCAAATGGACCTGCAGGAGTTTTTGAAAAGGACGATTTCAACATAGGCACAGACGACATTTTAAATGCCATAGCATCTTCACCAGGATTTTCCATCATTGGTGGTGGACATCTTGCAGCTGCAGCTAATCAGATGGGCTTGTCCAAGGGAATTAGTCATATAAGTAGCGGGGGTGGAGCTTCAATAAATCTGCTGGCAGGCGAGGATCTTCCTGTTGTCACAGTGTTGAGGGATCATGCCGCTAAAAAAATTTGAATGAAATTGTGGGTTATGGAAAAATTTTGTCCATTTTCTTACAAAATATTCCATAAAAATCCAAAGGGTTATAAAGGGGAAGAGTACTATAGGGAATGGTGTACTCATTACGGTACCAAACTTTGTATCCTGAATTCTAAAATGAAATCAAGGTGTTAAATAAACTAAGGGTAACCTTATAAATAATTGGGACATAACCCATAACTATTTAAGTTAATATTCCATATACCTAAAAATGCCTCGGTAGCTCAGTCTGGTGGAGCGCGAGACTTGTAATCTCGTGGTCGGGGGTTCAATTCCCTCCCGGGGCTCTAAGCCAGTTTAAAAACGGCTTGATAATCTTTCAATTGGGACCATAGGGTAGCTTGGTCGATCCTTTGGGCTTTGGGAGCCTGAGACTCCGGTTCAAATCCGGGTGGTCCCATCCATTATCCCGCCTTAGCTCAATTTGGCAGAGCATCGGACTGTAGATCCGAGGGTTGCTGGTTCAAGTCCGGCAGGCGGGATTTTGTTACATAATAACTTATCCCTTGAAATATTCCCATAGATGGGGAAGTAGCATACAAAAGTTTATATACTAGCAAACTTAAGTTTGTTTAGCGATAACTATATATAGTGGTGTAGGTATAATTTCTTATACTCTCATTCTATGGAGCTGCCCTGGTGGTGTAGGGGCTATCATGCAGGCCTGTCGAGCCTGCGACTCGGGTTCAAATCCCGGCCAGGGCGTTTAGGGCCCGTAGCTCAGTCTGGGAGAGCGCTCGGCTTTTAACCGAGTGGTCGCGGGTTCAATTCCCGTCGGGCCCGTTCTTGATTTTTAACTGGAGGATAAATTGTGAAAAAAGATATTTTAAAACACAAATTGGTTCCAGATCATACTATTTTGTCCGATACAGAAGCTAAGAAAGTAGTGAAAAACTTGAAGGTTCATCCTGAACAGCTACCAAAGATAAAGGCAGACGATCCCGTTGCCAAAGCTATTGAAGCTAAGCCTGGAGATATTCTACAGATAACTAGAAAGAGCCATACTGCTGGAAAATTCGTTACGTATCGATTGGTACTTGAATAGTTGGTATTGGAGTTAAAGAAACTGTAAATTGTTTTTTGGAGGAATTTAAATCGAATTGTTTTTTGGAGGAATTTAATGGTAAAAAATGCATGGAAACTGGTTGATGCATTTTTTGATGAATACAACTTGGTAGACCACCACATCAAATCCTACAACGACTTTGTCAATCATAGAATACAAGATATAATCGATATAACAGAGCCAATTGTTCTTGAACAAGGTGAATACACTATTAAAACAGGGAATGTAGAGATCAAAAAGCCTTTCATTAAAGAGGCAGACGGATCAAACAGTAAAATTTTCCCTACCGAAGCAAGACTAAGAAACCTGACATACTCTGCACACATGTATCTTGAAATGGCATTGACCAAAAAGGGTGATGAAGAACAGGAAATGGAGAATGTTTACATCGGTGAACTACCAGTGATGTTGAAATCAAATATTTGTCATCTCAATGGTTTGAGTGAAGAGGAAATAGATGATGTTGGCGAAGATCCTCAAGATCCTGGAGGATACTTCATAGTGAATGGTTCAGAAAGAGCCATTGTTACCATGGAAGAGATCGCACCCAACAAGATCATCCTCGAAAGGATTGGCGAATTAGAAGATAGGCGTGCAAGAGCCATTGTCACTTCGATAAAAAGTGGATTTAGAGCCCGTATCACCCTAGAATACAGAAAACCTCGTAAAAAGGGCGTATTTTTAAGAATATCTTTCCCATATGTGCCTGGAGAAATACCATTGGTAGTACTTTTAAGGGCCCTTGGATTTGAAACTGATCAAGATCTCATCACCAGCGTATCAGATGAAAACGACATACAGTTCCTTCTCATCGATGATATACAGACCTCTGAAATAATGACCCAGTACGATGCAATAAAGTACATCGGAAACAGGGTTGCTAAAGGCATGACCGAGGAGTATAGGATTAAGAGGGCTGAAGATGTTATAGATAAATATCTACTACCTCATATCGGTGTTGATCCAAGTCAAAGAGCTGAAAAAGCAACTTATCTGGCTGAAATGACTGAAATGCTCCTTCAAGTAATTTTCGAAACAAGAGAACCTCATGATAAGGACCACTACGCCAACAAGAGGCTGAGGGTATCAGGCGATCTGATGGAGGACCTTTTCAGAGTAGCTTTCACCAGTTTAACAAGGGACATGACCTATCAGCTCGAGAGAAGCTTGGCCAGAGGTAAAGAACCATCCGTAAAACAAGCTGTTCGTTCTGATGTTCTGACAGAGAACATTAAACATGCAATAGCCACTGGAAATTGGGTTGGTGGGCGTGCAGGTGTAAGCCAGCTATTGGACAGAACAAGTTACATGGGAACATTATCACACCTGAAAAGGGTTGTATCCCCATTAAGCAGAAGTCAGCCTCATTTTGAAGCTCGTGATTTGCACCCAACACAGTTCGGTAAGATATGCCCAAACGAAACACCAGAGGGTCCAAACTGTGGACTGGTTAAGAACCTTGCAATTTTATCAAAAATATCCGAAGGTTCAGATCCAGAGGAACTTGAAGAAATAATCAAAAAAATGGGAGTTATAAAGCCTGTACAAACTTTATAAAACCAAATATCCAAAGGATAATTCTTATAGAGCTTTGTTTCACACGTCAAAGTGGGTATCAAACTCTAAAATCCTTATGGGGGCAAACTCGTGAAAAAATCCAAGATATATATTAACGGCAAAATCATCGGGACAAGTGATGATCCAGAAGACTTTGTTAGGTCCATGAGGGAAAAACGAAGAACTGGTGAAGTATCTCCCGAAATGAACATAACCTACTATAAAGAAACAGATGAAATTTTCCTATTCACTGATCCAGGCCGAACCAGAAGGCCACTAATAGTAGTTGAAAACGGAGAGTCCAAACTCACAGAAGAAACCATACAATTGATTGAAGATGGTGAATTAGATTGGGAAGGTCTTATCAACCAGGGAATAATTGAATACATGGATGCAGAGGAAGAAGAAAACTCCTACATTGCCATGTTTCCAGAAGACATAACTGAGAATCATAGCCATCTGGAGATAGATCCCTCCACAATGTTGGGAATCTGTGCAGGTATCATTCCATTTGCAAACCATAATTCCTCTCCAAGGAACACCATGGAAGCAGGAATGACCAAACAAGCACTTGGTCTTTACGTATCCAACTACAACATGAGAACAGATACACGTGCTCATTTATTACATCATCCACAAGTACCACTGGTAAAAACCAAAAGTATGGATGCAACCAAGTACGATAAACGTCCTTCAGGACAGAACTTCGTTGTAGCAGTTATGTCGTACGAAGGGTACAACATGGAAGATGCACTAATTTTAAACAAAGCATCCATTGAAAGGGGCCTTGCAAGATCCTCATTTTTCAGGTCCTACGAAGCTTCAGAAAGACGTTACCCTGGTGGACAGGAAGACAAGTTCGAAGTTCCAGAAAATATTGTTAGGGGCTACAGATCAGAGGAAGTTTACAGACATCTTGATGAAGATGGAATAGTCAACCCTGAAGTTGAGGTCAAATCTGGAGATGTTCTCATAGGTAAAACATCACCTCCAAGATTCCTTGAAGAAATAGACGAATTCGGAACAGTTGCAGAGAGAAGAAGAGAAACATCTGTAACAGTGAGACACGGTGAACACGGTGTTGTTGATGCAGTTCTTTTGACTGAAACAGTTGAAGGCAGTAAACTGGCCAAGATAAGGGTCAGGGATCAGAGACAACCTGAGTTTGGTGATAAATTCGCATCAAGGCACGGTCAGAAGGGAGTTGTTGGACTCATAGTTTCCCAGGAAAACATGCCTTTTACAGAAGTTGGCGTCGTACCAGATCTCATAATAAATCCACACGCAATTCCTTCAAGGATGTCTGTGGGTCAAGTTATAGAGATGCTTGCAGGTAAAGCCGGAACCATGGAAGGTAAACGGATGGACGGTACTCCATTTGGAGGTAAACAGGAAGCGGAAATCATGGAACTACTCAAACAGAATGGTTTCGAAACTGCTGGTCGTGAATCTCTCTACAATGGAATAACTGGAGAAAGAATTGAAGCTGAAATATTTGTTGGAGTAGCTTTCTACCAGAAACTGCACCACATGACAGCAGACAAAGTTTATGCAAGATCCAGAGGTCCAGTACAGGTTTTAACAAGGCAACCTACAGAAGGTAGGGCAAGAGAAGGTGGATTAAGATTTGGTGAGATGGAAAGGGATTGTCTCATTGCACACGGTGCGGCATTAGCTTTAAAAGAAAGGCTATTGGATGAATCTGATAAGTATGAAGCCCTTGTATGCCAAGATTGTGGTATGATAGCCATATACGACAGGATACGAGATAAAAAATACTGTGCTATCTGTGGAGAATCAGAAACTTTCCCAGTTGAGATTTCATACGCATTCAAACTTTTACTCGACGAACTAAAGAGCCTATGTATATTCCCTAAATTGGTTCTTGAGGACAAAGCATAGGGTGAATAAAAAGCTGATTTGAGGCTGTTCAGCTACGTGAAGCAAATAATATTTTAAGGAGAGAATGAGCTTGAAAGGAATTTTAAAAAAGATTTCCCAAATCGACTTTGGTTTGATGTCTCCCGAGAACATTAGGAAAATGTCCGTTACCAAGATAGTAACACCGGACACCTACGATGAGGACGGCTATCCAATAGAAGCAGGACTTATGGATCCAAGGCTAGGAGTTATTGACCCTGGTCTCAGATGCAGGTCATGTGGATCAAAGGGTGGAGATTGTCAGGGACACTTTGGACACATCAATCTAGCAAGACCAGTTATCCATGTGGGATTTGCAGATACCATCCACAAAATACTCAGGTCAACATGTAAGGATTGTGGACAGGTTCTTTTGACAGAATCAGAAAAGGTGGATTACAAGGAAAAAATAGAGACTCTAATCAAAAATGAGGAGAGTATTACAGGAATTATCAAGGAAATTTATGCAGTTGCCAGAAGGGACAAGTGCCCAAGCTGTGGTGAAGAACAGGAAGATGTTAAAATTGACAAACCTGTTTCAATTGTCGAAGGTAACTACAAACTCACCGCAAGTGAGGTAAGGGAACGGTTGGAAGCAATTCCTCAAGATGATTACATCTACATCGGTATCAACCATGAAGTTGCAAAACCAGAGTGGATGGTTCTGACTGTTCTTCCAGTACCTCCGGTTACAGTGAGACCTTCAATTACCTTGGAAACTGGTGAAAGATCAGAGGACGATCTAACTCACAAACTCGTTGATATATTGAGGATCAACCAGCGACTTAAGGAAAACATGGAAGCAGGAGCACCACAACTAATTGTTGAGGATCTTTGGGAACTTCTACAGTACCATGTTACAACCTACTTTGATAACGAAGCATCTGGAGTACCTCCAGCCAGACACAGGTCAGGAAGACCTTTAAAAACGTTAGCACAACGTTTAAAAGGTAAAGAAGGACGTTTCAGAAGTAACCTTTCAGGTAAACGTGTAAACTTCTCTGCTAGGACTGTAATATCACCAGATCCTAACATCAGTATAAATGAAGTTGGTGTGCCTGAGATGATAGCCACAGAAGTGACTGTACCAGTATTTGTCACAGAGTGGAACATCGAGAAAATGAAAGAGTACATAATGAACGGACCAAAAAAACATCCTGGTGCCAACTACGTTATAAGGCCTGATGACAGGAAGATCAGGGTTTACGATGAAACTAAGGAAACTGTCATAGAAAAATTGGAACCTGGATTTGTTGTTGAAAGACACCTCATGGATGGGGATGTGGTTCTGTTTAACAGACAACCTTCACTTCACAGGATGTCCATGATGGCCCACGAGGTAAAGGTTCTTCCTTACAAAACATTCAGGTTGAACCTGTGTGTATGCCCTCCATACAACGCTGATTTTGATGGGGACGAAATGAACATGCACGTATTCCAGACAGAAGAGTCACGTGCAGAAGCAAAGTCACTCATGAGGGTTCAGGAACACATATTGTCTCCAAGGTTTGGAGGCCCTATTATTGGTGGAATACACGATCACATATCTGGAGCATATCTTTTAACAAGGGAAGGTTCAAACTTCTCTGAAGAAGATGTTTTCCAAATGGTCAAACGTGCAAGAATGGAACTACCAAAAGCAACAGGTAAAGATTGGACTGGAAAACAAGTTTTCAGCCTTCTCCTGCCGAACGATCTCAACATGGTTTACAGGGCAGAGATATGCAGAAAATGTGATGAATGTTTGAAGCTGGAATGTAAAAACGATGCATACGTTGTGATTGAAGATGGCCAGATAAAAAGTGGTGCCATGGATGAAAAAGCATATGGAGCATTTTCCGGTAAAATTTTAGATTCCATTGTTAAGGAATACGGAACAGACAAGGCAAGGGAATTTTTAGACACTTCAACCAAACTTGCAATTGCAGGAATCATGAAACGAGGTTTCACAACCAGTACTGCCGATGAGGAAATTCCTAAGGAAGCCAAGGATCGTATTGAACAGCTTCTTGCAAATGCTGAGCAACGTGTTGAACAACTCATTGATGCATACCACAACGAAGAACTGGAAGCACTTCCAGGAAGGAGTCTCAGGGAAACTTTGGAAATGAAGATCATGCAAGTTCTTGGTGAGGCAAGGGATAAATCTGGTGAAATAGCAGAAAGTTACTTTGGAATGGAAAACCATGCGGTTATTATGGCTCTTACTGGTGCAAGAGGTTCAATGTTGAACTTAACTCAGATTGCAGCATGTGTGGGTCAGCAGTCTGTTCGTGGTGGCCGTATTGAAAGAGGTTATTCTAAACGTACGTTACCGCATTTCTATGTAGGTGAAATGGGTGCGAAGGCGAGTGGATTTGTACATTCAAGCTACAAGAAAGGTCTCGATCCCCTAGAATTCTTCTTCCATGCAATGGGTGGAAGGGAAGGACTGGTAGATACAGCTATACGTACAGCTCAAAGTGGTTACATGCAAAGAAGACTGGTCAACGCTCTTCAAGATTTGAATGTACAACTTGATGGTACAGTCAGGGATAACAGGGGAGTAATTATCCAGACACAATATGGTGAAGATGGAATTGACCCTGCCAAGAGTGACTATGGTAAAGTTGCAGACATAGACAGGATGATTGAAGAGATGAGGATAAAATCCAAGGCTGGAAAATAAAATCCCCAAATAAATGATCTCCAAAATATTTTTTTTGAGACTCATTATGGGAACATGATCAGGTGGTTTTGTGGATATTGAAAAGGTAGAAAAGGTTGTTAAGAAAAAAAGAACCAAGTTTCCTGAAAAACTTATTCAGGAGATAGCAGAGGCAGCCGAAAGACACAACTTAGATGACAAGGAGTTGGACGAACTTGTCAAGGAAATTAAAAAGGCAAACCAGCGTGCAGGTGTGGAGAATGGAGAAGCTGTGGGTACTGTGGCAGCTCAGTCTGTGGGAGAACCAGGTACACAGATGACAATGCGTACTTTTCACTATGCAGGGGTTGCAGAACTTAACGTTACACTGGGACTTCCGCGTCTCATTGAAATTGTTGATGCAAGAAAGAAAATATCAACACCAACAATGGGAATTTACTTCGATGAGGAGTACAGTGCAGACGAAGAATTCGTGAGGAGAATTGCAAATCGTATTGGTAAAATTATTCTTAACGATATTTTAAAGGATTTCAATGTGAATTACGCCAATATGAATCTGTCCATAGAGATCGACGAGGAAAAGGTTGCAGATAAAAGACTTGATTACGATGAGATCATAGCCAAGATAGAAAAAGCTTTTAAGAAGGTAGATATAGATAAGAACCTACTCAGTTTTGAACCTACGATTTCTGATCCTAAACATGCAATTAGAGAATTAAGACTTTTAGCCGATAAGGTCCGCGATCTCCAGATAAGTGGTGTAAAGAATATTGGAAAGGTCGTTATCAGGAAAGAAGGTCCAGAATGGGCTATACACACTGAAGGATCAAACCTTGGAGCAGTCCTCAAAATGGAGGGCGTCAATAAAACAAGAACAAGCACTAACGACATACACGAAGTAGAGAAGGTTCTAGGAGTAGAGGCTGCACGAAATGCTATCATACATGAAGCACAGAGTACAATGGAAGAACAAGGACTTACAGTTGATGTAAGACACATTATGCTAGTTGCAGATATGATGACTGCCGATGGTAAAGTTAAGTCCATTGGAAGACATGGTATTAGTGGTGAAAAGGCCAGTGTTCTTGCGAGGGCTTCTTTTGAAGAAACTGGTAAACATCTATTAAGAGCCAGTATACGTGGAGAAGTAGATCACTTGACTGGTATAATTGAGAACATAATTATTGGACAACCAATACCACTGGGAACAGGGTCTGTTGGTGTCGTTATGAAAGACAAGAAATAGGAGGCAGTAGATGGATATAGATAGAGGAATTCGAGTTGCTGTAGATACAGGTAATGTCACACTAGGATCTGATAAATCAATTCAAGAGCTTAAACTTGGAAAGGGTAAGCTAGTTATAATTGCTCGCAACTGTCCTGAAGATATCAGGGAAGATGTGGAACAATACTCAAAATTATCAGATATTACCGTTTACACCTACGATGGCACAAGTGTCGATCTAGGATCAGTATGTGGTAAGCCATTCACAGTAGCAACATTAATTATTCAGGATCCTGGTGACTCAACAATATTAGAGATCATGGGGTAGTTTTTGTGACAGTTAAATTTTCAACCAACGAAATAAGATACATAGCTCTGTTTGAAAGTATGACAGGGGCCATGGTTAAAGATCTTTTAGTTGATGAAGAAAATGGCAAATTAACTTTTCTTGTAAAAAAGGGAGATATGGGACTTGCCATTGGAAAGAGAGGAAGTACTGTAACTAAAGTTCAGAAAACAGTGGATAAAGGGGTTGAGGTAATAGAACACTCAGACGATCCAGTCGAGTTTATCACCAATTTAATGGCTCCTGCTAAGCTTAGAAGCATTAGAATTCTCCAAAAAGAAAATGGAGAAAAAATTGCCACAATTGAAGCTGATTCGAGGAACAAAAGAACTGCTATTGGCAAAGCTGGTCAAAATATTGAAAGGGCTAGACTGTTGGCCAAGAGGCAGCACAATATAAATAACATTATAATAAAATAACAGAAGAACGAAGAAAAACAGATTCAAATTCATATTGTTCAAATAATAAATTATTACTCGTGACTTCGAATGTAACTATTATTAAATAATTCAATTGAATAAATCTGATAACTTTGATTAAAATGGTAATTTTACAAGGAGGAATTTCATTTGCCGGGACTTTTCGCAGCAAAAAAGCTTAAAAAGAATAGACAGAACTTCAGATGGAAGGATGTTGAATATAAAAGGAAAGCTTTAAGATTAGACGTTAAAGCAGATCCATTGGAAGGCGCTCCTCAAGCTAGGGGAATCGTTATTGAAAAGGTTGGTGTGGAAGCAAAACAGCCAAACTCCGCCATAAGGAAATGTGTACGTGTACAGCTTATAAAAAATGGTAAACAATTAACAGCCTTCGCTCCTGGTGACGGTGCGATCGGATTCATCGATGAACACGATGAAGTCATGATCGAGGGAATCGGAGGACCTTCAGGAAGGTCCATGGGCGATATACCTGGAGTAAGATGGAAGGTTACAAAAGTTAACAACGTATCTTTACAACAGATGGTTATTGGTAAGATTGAAAAACCAGTAAGATAAAAGTGAGGTAATTTAATGAGTTTTAAGGTTTTTGATAAATGGGAATTAGAAGAGGTGAAGGTGGAAGACTTAGGTCTTGTAAATTACATCTGCCTCGACGAAATTCTGGTTCCGCACACCTTGGGAAGGCATGTTAAAAGACAGTTCGCAAAATCGAAGGTTTCCATTGTTGAAAGGCTCATGAATAAGATCATGAGAACCCAGAGAAATTCCGGTAAAAAGAACAAGTCCTACAACATAGTTAAAGGAGCACTGGACATCATAAATCAGAGGTCCAAACAGAACCCTGTACAAGTTTTAGTTAAGGCAGTTGAAAACACAGCTCCAAGGGAAGAAACAACCAGAATTAAGTATGGTGGAATTGGATACCAAGTAGCAGTTGATATAGCACCTCAAAGAAGGGTGGATTTAGCTGTTGGATTCTTAACAAGAGGGGCTCTACAATCCTCATTCAAAAGGAAACGATCTGTAGAGGAATGTCTTGCCGACGAACTTCTTTACGCTGCAGAGTACGATACAAGAAGCTTTGCAATTGGTAAGAAGGAAGAAAAAGAAAGGATTGCAAGATCTGCCCACTAAGTTTAATGATTATAAATATAGGTGATTTTGGTGAGTAGACGTACTAAAATGATTAATAAGATTAAGGAACTGATGTACCAACCTAAATATATTAGGAACATCGGTATTGTGGCACACATTGACCACGGTAAAACCACACTTTCAGATAACCTACTTGCAGGTGCAGGTATGATATCTTCTGAACTTGCTGGAGATCAACGGTTTCTGGATTTTGATGAACAGGAACAGGCAAGAGGTATTACCATTGATGCTGCAAACGTTTCAATGGTTCACAAGTACAAGGATGAGGACTACCTCATAAACCTTATAGACACACCGGGTCACGTTGACTTTGGTGGGGACGTTACAAGGGCAATGAGAGCGGTTGATGGTGCAGTTGTAGTTGTCTGTGCAGTTGAAGGTATCATGCCCCAGACAGAAACTGTGTTAAGACAGGCTCTTAAGGAAAATGTTCGTCCAGTACTCTTTATAAACAAAGTAGATCGTCTAATAAACGAGCTTAAACTCGAAGGAGACGAATTACAAAACAGATTCCTCAAGATCATAGCAAGCGCAAACAAGCTCATAAAGAACATGGCTCCAGAAGAGTTCAAAAAAGAATGGCTTGCACGTGTAGAGGATGGAAGTGTAGCATTTGGTTCAGCATACCACAACTGGGCTATAAACGTGCCTATGATGCAGAAAACAGGTATAACATTTAATGATATACGTGAAGCATGTAGGGATGACAAACAAAAGGATCTAGCAGATCAAGTTCCTATACACGATGTACTACTTGGTATGGTTGTGGATCATCTTCCAAGTCCTGATGTATCCCAGAGATACAGGGTTCCAAGCATCTGGAACGGAGACATAGAATCTGTCGAAGGACAGGGTATGATCAATACAGATCCTGACTCACCACTCGCAGTGATGATCACAAACGTGAGTATTGATAAACACGCTGGTGAAATTGCAACAGGTAGGGTTTACGGTGGAACCATTGAGAAAGGAACCGAAATATTCTTCGTAGGTTCTCATGGTAAAGCCAGAACTCAACAGGTAGGAGTGTATATGGGGCCAGAACGTATCAACACTGATAAGGTTCCTGCAGGAAACATAGTTGCAATAACCGGTGCACGAAATGCAATGGCTGGTGAAACAGTTACAAATTACGGTACCAAAATTGCACCATTCGAAGGTATTGAACATATTTCTGAACCTGTAGTTACTGTTGCTGTTGAAGCCAAAAACACCAAGGACCTTCCAAAACTCATAGAAGTTTTAAGACAGGTTGGTAAGGAAGACCCTACTGTGAGGGTTGAGATCAACGAAGAAACAGGAGAACACCTCATATCAGGTATGGGAGAACTTCACCTCGAGATCATAACCTACCGTATCAATGAAAAGGGTGTAGAAATAGAAACTTCAGCTCCGATCGTTGTTTACAGGGAAACCATTGGTGGAAGAGCAACAAACGTTGAAGGAAAATCACCTAACAAACACAACAGATACTACTTGGACATCGAACCTCTTCCAGATGAAATGTTCGCAGCCATCCAAGATGGTACCATCAAAGAAGGTCGTGTTAAGGGTAAAGAAAACGCTGCAACATTTGCAGAATATGGACTTACCAAGGACGAATCCAAGAAGGTGTGGGATGTTTACAAGAGATCAGTATTCATCAACATGACTCGTGGTATTCAGTACCTGGATGAGATCAAAGAACTTCTCCTCGAAGGATTTGAAAGTGCACTTGACGATGGTCCAATAGCCAGGGAAAAGGTTATGGGACTTAAAATATCACTCAAAGACGCTAAAATTCACGAAGATGCAGTTCACAGAGGTCCAGCTCAGGTATTGCCTGCAATAAGGAAGGCTGTTTACGGCTCAATTATGTTGGCTCAACCAATGTTAATGGAACCTATACAAAAAGTATTTATCAACGTTCCACAAGACTATATGGGTGCAGCAACTAGGGAAATCCAGAACAGGAGAGGCCAGATCGTGGACATGTCACAAGAAGGAGACATGGCAACAATCGAATCAACCGTTCCCGTCGCTGAAATGTTTGGATTTGCAGGAGATATAAGATCTGCTGCTGAAGGCCGATGTCTCTGGTCAACTGAGAGTGCAGGCTTTGTAAGATTGCCTAACGAACTTCAGAAAACCATCATAAAAGAGATCAGACAGAGGAAAGGATTGAACCCAGAACCTTACGGACCAGACCATTACATAGGCTGATCAGGCAATAAATCTAATAAATTTACACAAAATGTTAAATGGAGGAATATTTTATGGCTAAACAAAAAGAACATATGAACTTAGCGTTTATTGGACACGTAGACCATGGAAAATCAACACTTGTAGGACACATCTTATTACAGTCAGGAGCTATAGCTGAACAGCAGCTCTCAGACGGTGAGAACAAGTTTAGATTCGTCATGGACAAGCTCCAAGAAGAAAGAGAAAGAGGAGTTACAATCGACCTTGCTCACGCAAAATTCGAAACTCCTAAATATGAATTCACAATTGTGGACTGTCCCGGTCACAGGGATTTCGTTAAAAACATGATCACAGGTGCATCCCAAGCAGATGCAGCAGTATTAGTAGTTGCAATTGACGACGGTGTAATGCCACAGACCAAGGAACACGCTTTCCTTGCAAGAACACTAGGTATCAACCAGTTAATCGTTGCAATCAACAAAATGGACCTTGTTAAATACGATGAAGCAAAATTCAACGAACTCAAAGAAGAAGTATCTGCTTTGATTAAAACAGTTGCTTACAAACCAAGTGAAATCAACTTCATACCAATTTCCGCTTTCCAGGGTGACAACATCACCAAGAAATCCGAAAACACCCCATGGTACAAAGGACCAGCCCTCGTTGAATCATTAGCAGAACTCAAAGCACCTGAAAAACCAACACAGTTACCTTTAAGGGTACCTATTCAGGATGTTTACTCCATCACCGGTGTGGGAACAGTACCAGTGGGAAGGGTAGAAACAGGAATAATGAAGAAGGGTGACAACGTTATATTCGAACCTCCAGGATCCAGTGGAGAAGTTAAAACCATCGAGATGCACCACGAAATGCTCGACCAAGCAGAACCTGGTGACAACGTAGGTTTCAACGTAAGAGGTGTAGGTAAAAACGATATCAGAAGAGGAGATGTAGCTGGACACACAACCAATGCTCCAACAGTAGCAAAGGAATTCACAGCTCAGATAGTTGTTTTACAGCACCCTGGAGTTATCACCGTAGGATACACACCTGTATTCCACTGTCACACAGCACAGGTTGCATGTACCTTCATGGAACTACAGAAAAAGTTAGACCCAGCAACAGGTCAGACAAAAGAAGAAAACCCAGATTTCCTTAAAACAGGTGACGCAGCATTTGTTGTAGTCAGACCTACAAAACCTATGGTTATCGAAAAGATTAAAGAAATTCCTCACATGGGAAGATTCGCCATAAGGGATATGGGACAGACAGTTGCAGCTGGAATGTGTATTGACATTGTACCAGCTAAATAAGTAAGAAACTATAACTGAAGGTAATTTAAAACCTTCTTTTTATTTTTATGGAGGATTGGAATGCACAAAGCCAGAATAAAACTCACAGGTACAGACCCAGAAAAACTTGCATATGTATGTGATCAGCTAAAAAGAATAGCAGAGAGAACAGGTGTGGACTTATCAGGCCCAATACCACTGCCAACAAAGAAGCTCGTTGTACCAACCCGTAAATCCCCAGATGGAGAGGGAAAAGCTACATGGGAAAAATGGGAGCTTAGGATTCATAAAAGACTTGTTGGAATTGAAGCTGATGAGCGTGCAATGCGTCAGGTCATGAAAGTTAATGTACCAGACAACGTGAGTATAGAAATTGAATTAAAAAGCTAATATAGCTTAATCCTTTTTTATATTTGGTAGCCGAGATAGCCTAGCCAGGGAAGGCGCAGGACTTGAGATCCTGTGGAGTTTGACTCCACCTGGGTTCAAATCCCAGTCTCGGCGTTCTATTATTATTGGGGGTTTCTCAGCCCTCACCACATTTTACAATTTTTCTTTAACATAAACTAAAACATTATCCTAATTCTTAGTTCTACTTTTTAGAGTTTAAATTACAGCTACAGGCTACTTTGTTGAATGTAACACAACGAATGATTTGAAATAACTATGATACTATTTTAAATTCCTGTGTTTTACGAGTATATTTACAGGGCTTTCCTTTTTAGAAATGTTTATATGCTTTTTTAATAAAATTCTGTAGAGAAACATACGGAATAATCTGGTATGAATATGGGGAATAGTTAGGGGAAATTAACAAATGAGAATATGGGAAATTCTATATGAATCTGCTAAATATCCTTTTTATGGAGTTAAACAGTTCATTTTATTGGGATTTATAATCTTAATCACTGTTTCTGTATTTGGATATTATGGTCTGTTTGGTAATTATTTACACCATTTCTTAGGAGTTGATTATTGGGTTCTACTTCTGTTACTAATCAGTTTGGCATTCATACTACTACTGTTTGAAGCTGGATATGCATTTAGAATGGTTCAAAAAAGCATAGAAGGCATTAATGTGCCTCCAAAATTTAATAAGTTTGATATAATGTTTAAACACGGTATCAACGAAACAGTACTCATATCCATATATTTTTCAATTCCCTTGATCATCCTTTACTATATTTTAAACTACACTTTGACTCCAATGCCCATAATAATCCTATTCCGCCTTGTAGATTACCTAACTTCTGGATGGAATATCTTAATCTCACCAATACCAGACCAGATGCTGTTTATACTGGTGATATTCGTTGTAATTTTGGGATTTATTTTAGATATGATATTCACTGTTGCAATTCCCTACATGGCATCAAAGGGAGGATCCTTCAGGGAAGCCTTTAACTTCAAAGAAATATTCAAAAAAATTAAAAAAATAGGATTAAGAAGAATGTTAATAGCATATTTTCTGGTTCTTTTAACCATAGTTGTCATGGGCGGTCCTTTACTGATAAAAGAGATTTCTCAGTTAAATATTATCGGTTTTATTATAGCAGAAGGATTAATTGCTCCTTACATTGTCATGTTGGATTCACGGTTTATTGCATTACTGTATATGAACCCTGAATAGAATATTCTCTGCAGATAAATGTCATGAAAGTTGCATTGAATTTTTTTTTGATCAAAAAAATAATTTAGGACCAGAAACAAACATATTATTTAATTCTATGTAGGGGGGATTAAATGAGGTCTATATGGTCGGGTTACTTATCATTTGGCACAATTCTAGTGCCTATTCGATCCTATGCTGCAAGTGGTAATTTACATATAAGTTTCCATCAGGTTCATAAAGAGGATTGTGGAAGGGTTCGTTACAAGAAGGTATGTGAAAAGGATGGTGAGGAACTTAAACCAGAAGACATCACCAAAGCATATATTGTTGGGGGAGAATGTCTCCAATTTACAGATGAAGAATTGAATACATTAAAACCATTTTCAACCAAGATAATGGAAATCAAAGGATTCTGTGAGATGGATGAAATTCCACTAGAAGCCTTGAGTAAACCGTACTACTTGGGAACTGATGCTCCAACTAAGGGCGGAGCAGGAAAAAGCTTCCTACTATTGAAAGAAGCTATGAAACGAAGTAAAAAGGTTGCAATTGTGAAGTGGGTTTCAAGAACCAATGAGTACATCGGAATGATCATGCCCCATGGAAAGGGATTGCTTCTTAAACAACTTCTCTACAATGAGCAGGTAAGATCCATAGATGAAGTGGAAGTATTGGAGTCAAGTGTCACTGATGAATTGGTAGACAAGGGAGTTCAAGCAATTAACAAGATGACATTCAGTTTTAAATGGGCTGATTATACTGAAACCTACACTAAAGAAGTTAAAGAACTCATTGAAAAACGGTTTCTAGGGGAAGAGGTTGAAGCAGAAGAGTTTAGCTTGCCTGAAACCAGATCCATAGAAGCAGAACTTGAAAAAATGCTTGAAACAGATTAGATGGAGAAGATCCCTTGAACATGATAGAACCTATGTTGGCCACATTAACGGATCCATCCAGTTTGGATCCTACAGATTCTTGGATCATAGAGCCCAAGTATGATGGTGAAAGGATCATAGCCATGAATTACGGTGGAAAAATAGTCCTATGGACCCGGAGAAACATTCAGGCCACTCACAAATTCCCGGAAATAGTGGAAGCACTAAATAAGAATATTCATGATGATAACTGGATAGTTGATGGTGAAATGACTGTGAAAGGAGGTTTTAGACAGCTTCTTAACAGAAATGTTGAGGATCGATTCAAGATCAGCCTCCTTTCTAAAAAAATTCCTGCCACCTACAATATCTTCGACATAGTATGTTACAATAAACAAGATATCAGTAAAAAAAACCTCTATGAACGCAAATCAGTTTTGTTGCACTCTGTAGATGAGGATGAAAGAATAAAAATTGTCCAGTTTGATGTTTTAAAGGATCCAGAAAAACAGTTCAATCAGTACATTACTGATGGTTACGAAGGGGCTGTAATAAAGAATTTAGATTCAAACTACGAGTTTGGACAACGATCCAAAAACTGGTTAAAGGTTAAGAAGGGAGACACTGTTGATGTTCATATCATAGGAGCAACCAAGAGTGCAAGCAGCATACCATTCGGAGCTCTCATGATGGAAAAGGATGGGAAGTACTTTGGTAAGGTTGGTACAGGGTTCAGTGATAAAGAAAGGGAAGAAATATTAAGGATGCTAATGGAAAATCAACAACCATTAACTATTGATATTCCAGCTGATCTTGAATCAGAAGTACTTGTGACTTCCAAACCTTTCCCCGCAGAAATTAAAATGCAGGAAATGATAAAAAGATCTCCAAGGGCTCCTGTATGGGTGAGATTCAGATGGGATGATGTGAGTAGTAAATGAAAAAATTTCACTGAGAATAATGCTATGATCCAATTTTTACTGCAAGGTTAAAAAAAATCAATACAAAAAAAATGTCGTTTAAATCCACGAAATTCTAATTTGGAGGTTTAAACCAGTTTTTTTATGGATGTGAGTGGAATTTTTTTATTTTTTTATATTAGAAAATTCAATTTGGGTATGATTTAGGCATAGGTACTTATCATTTATTGACTATAAAGATACTTACATCATTTAAAGAATTTCCATTTACTAAATTAATCTGTCATTAAACGTGAAAATAATTCACTGGAGTGATAATATGCATCGTTTTGAAAAATTAAGTTCATTTAAAGATTATATTCCATTAATTAGGGAAAATTCCCAGGGAAAAAATATAGGATTGCTTGTAGATGGTCCTAATATGCTCAGAAAAGAGTTCGATTGTGATCTTGAAATTGTAAGGGATCTGATGCTCGAGCACGGTAATGTAAAAGTAGGTAAAGTATTTTTAAATCAATATGCTTCAGACAAACTGATTGAAGCTGTTGTTAATCAAGGATTTTCACCAATGATTGTATCTGGTGAAACTGATGTCCAAATGGCTATAGAAGCCTTTGAGTTAATCCATAATCCTAATATTGATATAATTGCATTAATGACTCGTGATGTTGACTTTTTCCCACTCATAAATGTTGCAAAGGAAAATGGTAAACAAACCATAGTCATTGGTGCTGAACCAGGTTTCAGTGCTGCTTTAAAAAATTCTGCTGATGATACAATTACCCTGAAAAATAGCCATCGTCCACATCCTGTATGAGGATAGGTTAGGATCATCAACACACTTTCTTTTAACTTTTTAACATAGGTTCTTTCATTTTCTTGTCTGGTTCTTTTTTTTTACATATTAGTTTTCTAGCATGGTTTCTTGAAACCCACACAACTATTTTTAATATCTATGATCTACAAATTTAAGTTAGGAGTGTAAAATCATGGAAATACTTGAAAAAAGGATCGAAGAAACTAAAGTAGCATATGCACAGTACAAAGGAAGTTACAGTAAAATACCAGCCCATCTTCAGGAAGTAGGACAGCTGGTAATTGATGACGGTCTTAAAATGACAGGAATGGTTTATGGAGCATATTTCAACAGTCCAGATGAAGTTCCTGAAAATGAGTTGGAGTACGAAATAGGATTTTCATTTGATGGGGATTTGAAGCTTCAAGAAGGTATGCTTGGATTTAAGGAGATACCAGAACATACAGTACTAGCAGCTATCCACAAAGGCCCTTATACTGAAGTTGGTCCAGTAATACAAGCAATAGCAAAGTATGCTGATGAGAATGGTTATGATATTGTGGGGCCTGTTACAGAGGTTTATTTAAACGATCCAAGCGAAGTTTCAGCTGAAGAATTGTTGACAGAAGTTAGGTTTCCTGTCATAAAAATGGGATGAGTTTATTTGGATTTTATAAACTGAACATCAGCAATTACAGTTCAATCCAACAAAAATAGTACCCACTACAATTTTTTTTACGATAAGAAATATAAAGAAAAACAAAAAAATTTGGATGAATAACTTTTTTTTACTTGATATGTGGCAGCTATAATGGATTTGATTGATAAATAACTCTGCGGTTATTGACCTGGCTGTACTGATTGGCGGCCGTCAACATTTCTTTACAACATTCAAAGAAGTTGCATACGTGATGAATACGAAGGTATAATTTGTGTAGAGAGTATCTGAATTAGTAAAAGTAAAAATTGAGATTTCTGTTCACGAATTAATTCATGATATATTTGCATAATGTTCTTAAATGAAATTAGATTAGTATAAAAAGGTTAATTGAATAAATTTATTGAAGATGACTATCCAGTGCTTGGAGCACCCATGAGATATACATACTTCAACTTCAAAGGAAGAATCTATAGATGACCTAATAACAGAATGATAGTTCTCAGTATTTAAAGACTAATATCTAACACAAACTTCAAATAAATGAAGCTTACTTTGTGCAAACTGGGGTTTGTTCTTCTCTCTATTTCTTGGATAATTCAGTGACAAAAAAATATATCATAAAAAAATTGGGGTTGATACCTAAAACAAGGATCAACACAAAGTACTTAGTTCATATATCAGTAATCTTTTGAAGCTATATCAACGAAGGTTTCTGCGATGTACTCCTTCTGTTCAGCACTAAATCCATACACACTGCACTTAAACCATTTTGTTTGGCCACGTTTAATTCCAACTATTTTTCGTTTTTTAAGCTCTTCATACAAAAAGAACCCTCTTCTTGTGTGGTGTTTTGCAATTTCATCAAATATTGGAGTTTCAAATCTAACGAGATCATGTTCTTTAGGCTTTTTACCTAACTGATTAATGCCCTCAATATTTTCCAGGGTTTCAACAAATTTTCTGGTCTCTTTAACTTCAACATCCCATTTTTTCACCCTATCAATCACATGGGGAAATGATGCCATGAGGGTTGCAACAGGAGCTCCACGGCTGGTACATCCAAGCATTTCAAGTTCCTTAACTTGAGCCCTATCGGATCTTTTAAGAATAATATCTGCCCATTCTTCCTTTAAACCCAAGACTCCAATGGGTCCAGATGCAGCCATACTTTTATGTCCACTACCAACAACAAAATCTGCATTCAATGCTTTCGCATCAATTGGTAATCGGCCCATGGAGTATGCACAGTTAAGAAGGAGCGGTACACCTGCATCATGTGCAATTTTACCTATAGACCGAGCATCGGCTAGGTTACCGTAGTTACCATCAACATGGGTTAAAAGTACAAGGCTCACTTCTTCACCTTGATCATACAGATCATCAAGAACTTCTTTATATGATTCCGGGGTAACTTCGTAGTTGGGATAATCAGTGTTTGGCACATCAACCATGTTTAAACCCACTCTTTCAGCAGCCACATGTGTGGTGTAGTGAGCATTACCATCGATAACTATGGTATCTCCAGGTTCGCACAGGGCATGCATTACTGCGAACTTACCCTCTCGTGCTCCATGAACTGTTCTTGCAAAATCTGTATTTATAAAACCTGCAAGATCCTCTAAAAATCCATTTATCTGGGGTTTAGTTATTTCATCGAGCCTACCTGAACAGTAGTCACAAACACTGTAACCATCAGAAAATTCATAAAGAGCCTTCCTAGCTTCAAGTGGAAGTACACCACCCCTTTGAAGTGGATTTAAATTCAAATTTTTTCTTTCAGTATCTCTTGTGAGTCCATAATCTTGACATTCATCCATAACAAATCACCGTGATTGAGTAGTACATCCTTATTAATGAGAATAAATTATTATGCTATTGGTTCTGTTATTGGTTATATTAAATTTATTTCATGTTACTATTTGGAACATAATTCCAGAATATGATTTACCAAATATCTTGTTTTACTCCTATTGATGGATCCATGAAATTTTTGTAATCCCGGAAATAGCATACTCTGTAGAGATTTTACAAAATTCTGGATATATTTTAAGAGGAGACAACAAAGCAGCTTCAGATGATTATGCAAAACTTGATGAGCTAATGGAGGAAAATCAGCATTTGAATATGGTGATGCGTGACCTTACACAGAAAATAATCAACGATCTGGAATGATAAATTTGGCAGTCAAAGGTAAAAACAGGTTCATCCTCTTTAGATGTTCATGCTCTTCTCCATATCTTAAGCAGCTTGGTTGTAACAGGGTTTAGGATGTTTGATCTTCGACCGAAAACAGTTAAATCTCCCTTTATAACGGCTTCTCGAATATCGGATCTTTCTGTTGAAACACCTGCGTTTCCAACTTCATTTTTAAAATGAGCATCACTACCTGCAATGGTATTCAAATGGTTTTTTTTGGCGTATTTTTGTGCCAGATCGTTGTAATCATTACGAACACACCTGGAATTAAACACTTCTACACTGTCTACATACCTAGATAGTTTTTGATCTGGATGTGTTGATGTGCCCCTCACACCATCAAATGGATGGGGCAGTACAACAACTCCATTTTGAGATTTAATATCTTCAACAACATCATAAAAATCGTATGACACTACTTCATCCATTAAAAAAAGTCCTATAACTTCTCCAATGTTAGTTAGAATTTCAGATCCTATTATGACTTTAATTTTATTAGTTTCATATTTCTTAGCTTCTAAAGCACCTTTGATGGTGCCATGATCAGTTACAGCAATACCATCTAAACCTTTCTTAACTGCAGCCTTAACAAGTTCCCTTGGTTTTACATAACCATCGGCTGAATATTTTGAATGGGTGTGAAAATCATATTTCATGTTATCTATTAATGTAGGATGTTTCTATTCTATTTATCATTAAAACCATATGATCCATATTCATAACAATCATGGCCGTCTATTTTTTTCGAAAGAATAATCTAGTTGTAAACCAATAAAAACTATCTAAAGGTGTTTGAACTATGAAAAAATCCCATAACCAAAGTCTTGATCAATACTGGAAACTGGATGACCAACAACTTAACACTCCCGACCATGATGCGATGTTGCTTTGGATTTTAAAACCAGGAAACCTAAAGAAACTAATAACATCCAGAAGTTCAGAATCTGAAAATTGGGATTGGAAAAACGTTAAAATACATGCTGAAGAATATATAGTTTCTAACTCTGGATTCAGAGTTGGTGCTCCAGATATAATTTTTTTAGTGCCTCATTATATCTGTAAAACATGTAAAACAACTCATAATGATACTAATAGCTGTCCAAACTGCAACAGTGAAGATATAGCTCCCCATCCTGATCATGAACATCATTACGACAGATACTTCGTGGAGATCAAACCAAAAATAGAGAATTTTGGCACAACCCTGAGACAACTTAAACTATTTATATCGTACGGCTATGATGATAGGGCTTACCTTTTTACAAAGGATTTAAGATTCAAAGCTGAGTTTGAGGGGCAAGGAATTAAGGTGCTCCACCAAAGCAGTGTGCAGTCTAGTTTTTAAATAAAATAGTAAAAAATTAATAAAAAAATATGGAATAATTGTTTTTAACCAATTATGCCCATGTTTTTATTGGTTTTTGCAATGGATTTCTGTGGGTCTGTTTCCATTTCAAGCATTGCACGTATTGCATCAACATTTTCAGGAACCACATCCGATTCTTGATGTATTGCCTGCATGTAAAATAGTTCGTTGTCCACGATGTTGAGGGATTCCTTCCAGACAGCTATTTCAAACAGATCTCCTCTAGGCCTTCCAAGATCCTTTGCAAACTCCATGATCTCCGCAGTGGAACCTAAACCACTGGAAGCTTCAACAGGAATTACCCTAGGAGTTTTTTCAAGAACATCTAGAACATCATCCACACTGACACTGGAATCAAGTTCAACCATGAGGTTGTGCTGATGCATGAGTGTTGTTGGAACCAAAATTGCCATTGTGGTTATTTTTAGTCCTTTCATAACAGTTTGTACATCTGGACCATGGTGAGAAGGCACAGTTGGCGGGTTAGGTACTATTGAATTGATTGGACCCTTGTTTACCTGTCCAGGATCTGCACCACGCCTTACCATGACTGCTCTGACCTTATTTATGCCTGCAAGTTCTTTAATTGGGTTTAATGTTCTACACAAACCAGTTGTGTTACAAGAGACCACCCTTGTAAAGTCCGCACCAACAGATTCTTTGAAGTTTGAAAATGAGTTGAAGGATCTTCCTATCTGGTCGTGTTTTTCACCGCCCTGAAATATTCCTTTGACTCCAGCCTTTTCATAGTCTGCCATGTTTTTAGCACCCACTCCGCCGGGTGTGCAGTCTACTATCACATCTACTTTATCATAAAGGTCATTAATTGTGCCTTTAACAGGAATGTCTGCCTCTTCAAACAAATTTTCCCTATCTGGGGCACTCATATAAATATCGTAACCTAGTTCAACGGCCCGTTTAGCTTCAAAATTCGGAGTTCTTTTTGTAACACCAACAATTTTCATATCATCCTGTGCAGAAACTGCATCTGCTACTCTTTTACCTATGGTACCGTATCCGTTTATTCCAACAGCTTTCATAAACTAAACCTCCAATTTTTTAGGAATTATTTATAAATATCATGAAAAAACACTGATTTTATAACATTCTTCAGGAACTTAACCTAATATTAAACTTGATAAGAGTAATTTAACTCTAAATACACTATTCCATGATCATTTTATATTTTTCATGGTATTATAAATTTTATGTTCTGAACTTCAAAATTAAGAGAATACAGAGTAATTTGGATTGACATGAAGCATGGTTACTCCAGTCATTTTTAGATTAACTAAATTATAAAAATAAAAAAAAAGAAAAAAATTGAGTCTTATTTCTCACACTATTTTCACTCATTTGCCTTTATTTCTTCAT
This sequence comes from Methanobacterium lacus, assembly GCF_000191585.1. Lineage (NCBI taxonomy): Archaea > Methanobacteriati > Methanobacteriota > Methanobacteria > Methanobacteriales > Methanobacteriaceae > Methanobacterium > Methanobacterium lacus. The sequence continues at coordinate 2,419,638 of NC_015216.1, read as the reverse complement.
CGCAGTCTGGACAAATATATTCCTTAACTTTTCCTTCCTTTTTTATCTTGGCAATTTTTTCCCTTTCGAGTTCGAACCATTCATCACATCTTCCACATTTCACAGTTTCTGTTTCTGCCATGATCTTCACCAGATTATACTATGTTGTTGGGTGCATAAATTTTTTTCATTTAAACCCTCCAATATAACATCCTCATTTATGTAGATTGTTAGAGAATTCATACATTACATTATTAAATAGCCATAATCTGCTTAATGGGGATATGTATGAAATTCCCCTCCCCTTTTCCCCACAAATAAATATATTATTTTTTTTTATGCATCTTTTCATTTAGATGGAAAGTATTATTTTGAAAATACCAAATCCATAAATTTCAAGGTTAAATAATATAATTCGTTGATAGTACATCAAATATTTGTATATGGACTATGTAACAGGTTAAAATTGATAATTGGTCCAGCTGTTGTTTATCTTAAAATGATATTACGAAGTTTATATACTAAATTGAAGTTGGATATTGTCATTGAATCTTAGAATAAGATAGGTGAAAATATTAGTGGAATATACAACTGAGATTGATTTTAGATAATGTGTCAGAGAGGGTGATAGATAAATTTCAAATAGATAAATCCACAAATTAATAATTATATGTGAGTTAGTGGGGGGATAAGATCAAGATCAACGAAAATGCCCCAGCAAGTGCATGTGCCGAGGTCAAGATCAACGCAGATCCTGAATTGGTGTGGAATGTATTGATCGATGTCAAAAATTGGCCAAATTGGAATCCTGATGTTAAAAATGTTGTAATGGACCAAAAATTCGCTGTAGGATCACAATTCAAATGGAAAGCAGGACCCGGTACCATAAGCTCTAAATTACAGGAAATAGAAAAACCTAAACTCCTTGTTTGGACTGGAAAAACAATGGGTATTCATGCGGTTCATGTTTGGAAACTAAAACCTATTGACAGTCAAACACTTATCAGTTCTGAAGAATCATGGGATGGTTTGATAGTCCGTATATTATCTGGAAGTATGCAAAAAACCCTAAAAAAATCAACTGAATCAGGTTTAAACTACCTGAAACAGGAAATAGAAAAATAGATAAAAACCTCGGTTTAAAAGTATCTAAGGTAATTTATTAATGAAGCAGGTTATCGTCTTAAAAATGCCATTAATAAGAACATAACTGGATTTATAAGTTTAATTTGGACTGAAAATACATATGATACAGTAATAGTTACAAAGGTTATATGGTGAGCTCTAATAGATCCATTGAGAGGTATGCCCTTGCACTAAGTGTTTTGATCAGTTTTTTAGTTGCATACGTAAGTTCGGCAATTAACATTGCTCTGCCTGAGATTGCCACAACATTTTCGCTTAATTCTGTATATTTAACATGGATTCCCACGTCTTACCTTCTTTTTTCAGCAATTTTTTTAATACCCTTTGGGAAAATAGCGGACATCTACGGTAAAAAACGTATCATAAGTTATGGATTAATAATTTTTGTTTTAGCCAGCATAACCTCTGCTCTATCAGTTTCAGGAAATATGTTGTTGATATCTCGAATTTTCCAAGCCATAGGCAGTGCCATGATCTATGGAAATGTATATTCCCTACTGGCATCTGTACACTCTGAAGGAGAAGCAGGCAAGCCTTTATCAATCAGTGTTGCTTCTGCTTACGTTGGACTTTCAGTAGGGCCAATATTAGGTGGATTTTTAACTGAGTATTTGGGTTGGAGAAGTATATTCTTTTTCACCATCCCAATAACTGTTTTTGCCATGTTATTTATCTACAAATTGAAGGGTGAATGGTTTGGAGAAGATGGGGAAATATTTGACATTAAGAGCACATCTGTACTGGCAATTTCACTTATACTTGTTATGTATGGCTTTTCAGTAATTACAAACATCTTAGGCATATTATGCTTAATAATAGGATTTATGGGTGTAATAATGTTTATATGGCTTCAAAAAAAGGTTATAAATCCTTTAATTCATCCTAAGCTATTATTTGACAGGGTTTATATCATTAACAATCTCACATCCCTTGTAAATTATGGCCCTGGTATATTCACAATTTTCCTCCTGAGCCTTTATCTTCAAGACATCAGAATGTTGAACCCTACTCAAACAGGATTACTGTTGTGTGTACAATCGGTATTCATTGCAATTGCATCGCTGCTAGTTGCGAAACTTCTTGATTTCACACTGCCCAGATATATTGCAGCTGTTGGAATGGCCCTAACAGGTATTGGATTGGCTTTGTTTTTATTCCTCACAGAAACCACCAGTTTAATATACATAATGGTGGCATTATCAATAATAGGATTGGGTTATGGGTTTTCAGCAGCATCAAGCACTGAAATTTCATTGAAGTACGTAGAAAAAAGATTTTACGGAGTTTCAAGTGCAACATTGAACACCATGAGGGTTTTGGGACAAATGATGGGTATGGGAGTAACCACAGCCGTACTCGCCATATTCATAGGAACAGCATCACTTACTCAGTCCAACCAAATTATTTTCATTCAAACCAGCAAAATACCATTTCTGATATATGCGATTCTTTGTTTTGTATCGATATATGGTTACTTCATAATTAGAAGAAAAAATTGAATTTATATAAAAAAAATATTGATTGACAGTTCTATTCAGTATTACGAAAATCATGGATCATTAAAAATAGTAAATTTTTTGTTGGCTAAATAGATTGATTTTAAATCTGTTTTAATGATTTAACTGCCCGACAATATTAACATTAATCCCTTTGCAGTCATGGTATGGCTAGTCAGATAAGATCTCGAAGAAGGTTAGTGCTAGCATTTCATTTCCACAATTTAGGATTTAAACTTCTAAAAGGACCTTAAAAATACAAAAATAATTTGATTTAAGCTCTAAAATAAAAAAAAGGGGTTGAAATAAATGGTTTCAACCAAATTTGAAGCACACATTAATTTTATAGTGCGTCAAGTTTTTCAGGGATGTATGTATCAACAACATACTCGAGCCCGTACTTCGAGAAAGACTGCTGTTCTGCTTTTTTCCCTATTTTAAGCATTTTCTTAATTTCAACCTTCCAGAACTCATCACGATACCTCGGATCCTTGTAAAGTTCCTTGAGCCTTAGAACATCTATATCCTTGAGGGGGTCTGTAGGTAGATCGTAGTTGACAATGTCGGATGCTGTAACTCCGAGGAACTTGGCGTTTGGAGTGGCAAGTTCATGGTTCACATGTGCAAGTTTTGCACTTCCAGAGATGATAACCATGGCAATATGGAATCCCCATGGATCTCCATCGTTACAAATATAAACAGGAAGTCCAAGCTCTTCATTAACCCTTTTAAGGAATCTTCTAGTTGCACGTGCAGCTTGTCCCTTGAGTCCCACAATAAGGGTGTTGAATTTTTTGTAAGCATTCTCCTGAACCATCCTGTGGAACATACCCATGGTTTCCACAGCTATGACCCTTTCCACATTATGGTCTAGTAGTTCAACCTCATCAATGGTTGGAGAGATGGTGTAACCTGACTTACCCATTCTCATGGCATTGATTTCAACATCATCGTCTTTGAGTGTTATATCACCATAAACAGAGGCACCATCCTCTTCTGGCATCAAACCTAAATCTTCACGAGTGATCCCAAGAGTAACTTCTAAATCTTCACCTACAATGTTTGATTCCTGCTGGTCTCCAAAGTCTATGTCCCAACCTTCTGAAACATAGTACATTTCCCTTAAAGTTGCAGTTTTACCTGTTTGAACAAGCCCCTTACAGAAATTAGCCATGTAAACCATTTGACCAATTTTTTTGATCTGCTTAACATTTCCAAGGGATCTCTGCCCGTAACGATCTCCTAGTACATAATAACGCCTGTCTTCATCGTAAACAATGTTAGAAGTACCCCTTGATGGTACACGTATTGCTGGAACAGTCTGTTTAGCAACATCATCGATGATCCTGTCACCGAGACTAGTCAGTTTGTTAACTGCAAGATCTCTCCTCTTTAAGGCATGTTCTTTTCTACTCGTCATCCTTATCGCCTACCATATCATCATTAGTTAACTCTTGTAACGTTTCTTTGTCAATTTCATCCAGAATTTTAGGCCTTCTGGTAACCTTTGCAAGTATGTATTCATACTCTGGAACATCTCTTCCAGACAGTATGGCTGCTTCCTTTAGGATCACTGGAACATATGTTTCAAATATTTTAGAACGCATTTCCTCTTCCTTAGCTGCCCTCTTTGCATTAAGATACTTCTGAAGACTCCTAGCAATTTTCATTGTGGCCTGTCTGACCTCATGAAGAATCTCATCCTCTGGCGCAACACTCTGCTTACCTGTTGAGAGGTATGGTACATTGGTAGATACGATGTTAACAAAAACAGTTATGGGTGTATTTTCAATATCACGTATTCCGTATCGTTTCCAATCAATACTCTTCAAAGCTTCTGTCAAAGCACAACTTCCCTGATCAAAGCTAAGTGGAACCCTGTTTGCAAACCTCATAATTTCGGATCGTTTCTGATCTCCAACAACCCTTCCAGAATTTCCTCCGTAGGCAATACCTGCTTCTATAATGAAAGAAACTCCTCCACGATAAGTTTTAGGTTTCCTGGTGGTTGTTGCAACAAATTCTGGGTTTAAAATTTCTCTAATGCCCTTTTCAATTTGTTCCTTTCCAATTGGGATCAATCCGGAAGTAGGAGGTGCCATGAAGTCCATCTGGGCGAAAAGTTCAACGATCTGTTCTGCTTCTTCCCATTTCATGTCTTTAGGTCTTTTATTAAGATCGATCTTGGTTATTTCTTCGATCTCGTTAACCCTCTTGGTGGACATCCTTGATAAAGAACTGGTTAAAAGACTTCTAAATCTTCTTTTATCGGTGTGTTTGGCCATGAATATCAAATCATCGGCCGTAACTCCCTTAGGGTGTGGAAGAACTTCTTTTGGAAGTGGTGGTATGATTTCAGTTGCCCTATGGAATATAAACAGCTGTCCTGTAGGATCTCGGAACGTAACCTTTGCATGTGGGTTAGCAATCATACTCCTTCGAATGTACTCAAATGCACCCTGTTCACTTAAGGAATAGGATACATCCTTGAATTGAAGTTCAATTGCAACACCAGTAGAATCCACATCTACTTTTTTCTTGTTGAGTATCAGACCTTTATTGGTTTTAACATCCATTTTAAAGGTCATTTCAACGCCTTTAATTTCGTCACCTTTTTTATAGCCTGAAATTACTCTTGCAGGTTTACCTGTGGTCATCTGAGACAACAACACACATCCACTGCAACCTAAACCTTGCTGTCCCCTGGATTGAATGTTCCTGAACTTAGAACCTGCAAACATGGTACAGTATACTTTGGTGATGTAATTTTCTGGAATTCCTGGCCCATTATCTTTATGTTTAAGTATGTAATGGTCTTTGTCAACTCTCTTAAGGTCTATGGATATTTCAGGTTGGATTCCTGCCTCTTCTGCAGCATCGAAACTGTTGGTTATCAGCTCGTGAAATACCATTGTGAGGGACCTTATTTTTCCTGAGAATCCCAGCATTTGTTTGTTCCTTCTGAAAAATTCAGATGCTGTAAGTTCCTTAAATTCTTCAAAAAGTTCTGATGCTTCTCTCTCCAAACTTAGCCTCCTTAAAATGATTATGGATCCATAATCAAGTATTTAAAAATTTATAAAATCTATAAATTTGAATTTATGTAATGTCTGTTTCATCCTTCGCAATTCTATGGAATTCTTGGATCTTCATATCCCTTGATTTCCTTTCAAGGAATGCATAAACAGTTTTGTGCCTCACACCGTTTAATATCATTTCAACAGCTTCTTTGGCTATGTGTATTTGTTCCATGCCTCCAATGATGGCAACTGTTTTTCCATAGATAGAAATATCAACACCAGTCATGTCAATGATAATATCCTTGGTACGTCCTTCTTTACCAATTATTCTGGCTTTCTGTCTCATTATAGCCTTTTTGGATTTACCAACGTAATCTGGTAAATTAATTATTTCCAGGAGGGTCTCATCACTTAAAAGTTTTAAAGAAATTTCTGGATTGAATCCTCTGCCAATAGCTTTAACAATATATCTTGATTTCCAAACAGCCAATGGGTCTTCAGTTGCTTCTGTGGGTGATACTGAAATGCTTCCAGTTTCACTGTCGATGTTTATGTCTGTTTTAGTCAAATTCTCAATTTCATCCTTAGTAATGCCGTTTTTCCCAATTAAGACCCCTACTCTTTCGCGGGGAATTTTGAGGTATTCTGTGTTAGGCATGATCTCACCTCAATTTATATAAATATATTCATATCCTTTATAATATACTTTACTAATCTCATACATCCATAATTTTACTTTTAATCTCATCTTTGGATATCTCAACACCCATTTTTTTAAAATCATTGACTAAATTGGTTATATCTCTATTTAAAAGCTCCCTTGATATTGGATTGTCGACTGTGACGCCTTGGGAAATGTCAATAATAACAGGTTCTCCATCGTCAATTAAAATATTGTAACCTGATAAATCACCATGAACAAGTTTAGCATTATTATAAAGTATTTTAACATAATTCAGTATTTTATCTGCAACATAATCAGGATTTGAGATTATTGTTTGTCTCATTAACTGTGCAGGATTTCCAATATCATCACCAATGAATTCCATGACCAGAACGTTGTTCTTTGCCACCAGGGGTTTTGGTACTTTCACACCAACTTCGAGAGCTCGCTTAAGATTTCTCATTTCTTTAGTAACCCATGTATTAATGATCTGGCGTTTATTGGAAGTTTTTACATTGAATCTTGGATCTCCCTGGATATACTGTTGCATTTTTTTAAAATCTGAAGTGCTTACCCGGTATATTTTCACAGCAACAAAATTTCCCTGATCATCTACTCCTTTAAATACATTAGCTTCCTTTCCTGTACTGATGGCTCCTTGAAGCTGGTTAACGTAACCCATCTTAGCAAGTTTGTAGAGGGTTTCAAGTGTGAGCCTGTCAAAAACTTCACTCCCCACTTTTCTGTCTTCATCACCCTTTAAACGCTTTTCAGATAGGAGTTTTCTCAAGTCATTATCTGCTTTCGATACCTTAGAGCACATTAATTTCACCAAAATGCTTCTACTCAATTTCAAATTAGTATTTACTCTATTAACATTTTAATGGACAGTATTAATAGAAATAACTTAGTAGATTAAAAGATTTTAAGTTTAAAATAGTATGGATTTTTATCAGTCCCTTTCATTGGACTGTTTAAATTCTAAACCATTTTTGTATTGATAAAAAGATTATTAGAGTTTTAAGTAACCACGTCTTTCAAGCCAGTTGGCTTCAGTACGGGTGTATCTCCATATAACATCGGCTTTTTCATCGCTCTGGAAATCCCATGGCTTTATTAAAACCACATCTCCTTCCCTTATCCAGATCCTCTTTTTCATTTTTCCGGGAATCCTAGATAATCGAGTCTTTCCATCTGCGCATCTGACTTTTAGTTTTCCATGGCCGAGTATCTGCTCAACTACCCCTGGAATTTCCCCTCTGCGGGGTGACCTTACTCTTCTAACTTCTTGTGGGCTTTGATTTTGTCCTCTTGTCAAACACTCTCCTCCTTTCTGTGAAGTTAATATTGATCTTCAGAATAATGATGAATTTTCACTTAAATTGTAAAATCATATTAACAACAATAAATAGTTTATTACATACTGCATCGATCATTTAACCTTCTTATTTTATTTAGTGTTTTGGGGTATATATAAGAGAGCTTTTACAAGCAGATTTTGTTTCAAAATTTCTTGATACAAAATATTTAAAGAACGATTTAAAGGGTTCAGGGTTCAATAACTTAAACACATACCTTGGGAAATGTATCGAACAAGATGGTGTCTTTATTTGATCATATTTGCATTGGATGATGAAGGATCTACACTCTAAAAACTTTGTTTTCATGAATGTATACTATTTTTAATTTTTCAAGCTTTTTTTACACCTCCAATTCAGACAGTGGTTCCCATCAAAAAATATGCCATAAAATGACTATTTTTAAATATTCAGCTACATTTGCAGGTTTTTAAATAGCCACTGATCTTAATTAAATATTTATGGAAACATATAGATTGGAACTTAACAAGAGCACGATCCTGAAACCATATGGGCATATGATTGAAGTAAACATCCAAATATCATATACTACTCCAGACATGACTCATTTTAGTAAATCCTAACTTCAAGGAGAGTAGTGTGTTTAATGGTTTATATTTTTGTTTGGCAAGAGCATTTGAAAAGTTCTCGAAGATTAATACCAAACACTAAAATAGATGGAAAACATAGTTTAGTAATTAAAATATTAATTCCGATTCATTGAAATGGATGGAACGTGTTTATATGGGAAACGAATTTCTAGACATAAAAAACCCCGATGATGTCAAAGGAATCATCAGTAATTTTCAGACGATCAAAAAGTACGAAGCTGTTTCAATAGAAAACTCACTGTATCGAGTGCTGGCAGAAGACATACATGCAACAATAAATCTTCCGCCCTTTAGAAAGGTAACCATGGATGGATATGCTGTTATTTCAGAAGATACATTCTTAGCTTCCGAAGATGAACCAGTTAAATTGGGACTTTTAGAAGTTATAGGTGCTGGGGACGTTCCAAAAGAAATTGTAAAGAATGGCTTCTGCACAGAAGTGGGAACAGGATCTCCTTTGCCTGAAGGTGCAGATTCAGTTGTCATGGTGGAATATACAGAAGTTAGGGATGGAATTATTTCCATACATGAAAGTGTGACAATGGGTCAGAACATTGCAAAGGAAGGTTCAGACATAGGGGAAGGTGAACTTCTACTTAAGAAGGGAACAACAATAACTCCCGAAAAAATAGGAGTTTTAAGTGCTATAGGTTTGAAAACAGTTCCTGTTTACAAAAAACCAGAAATAGCAGTTATATCAACGGGAAATGAATTGATACGTTATGATGAGGAAATCCAATATGGAAAAATATTTGACATCAACTCCCAAACTATCTCGAGTGCAGTAACAGCTTGTGGTTGTATACCAGTCAAAACTGAGATAGTTAAGGATAACTACAACGATCTGAAACGAAAAATAATCGAGTGTCAAGATATGGATCTTATCATCACTTCCGGAGGCACTTCAGCAGGTCGAGGGGATGTTCTAAGACAAGTTCTGGATGATTTGGGTGAGGTACTTGTCCATGGAATAGCTGTTAAACCTGGCAAACCCACAATCATAGGGCGTTTTGAAAATGAAGGTGTTGATAAGTATGTTGTTGGACTTCCAGGAAATCCTGTTGCAGCTTCAATGGTTTTCCAACTATTTTTTGCACCGTTCCTTAAGGACATGGCTTCAATTAAAACGAAATCCCGATTAAGGAAAACAAATACCATAAAAATCCCGCTTTCAAGAAGATACAGGCCTGCAAAAGGAAGAAAACATTTTTTACTTGTTAAGGTAGATGATGATAATGCAATACCTATTTTAAAAGATTCTGGGGCAATAACTTCCTTGGCTGAAGCTGATGGCTACATTGAAATTGGAAAAAATGTGGAGATAGTTGAAAAGGGCACTTTGGTCAAGGTTCATCCACTAGGGAACTGGTAAAAGAAGATCAAACTTCGAAGAGATCGCCTAGAACTACTTTTTTATCTGTTTGAACCAACTGCGGGATCCTTCCAAGTGTTCCTGCAGATTCACCAACCACCACCATGACACCACGCATGGCTTTCTTAAATTCTTCAGCATGCTCCAGGGATCGTTGGACAGCATCTTCGTCTTTGGTTCCTTTTGCTTCGTTGGCGATCGAAGTGGCTAGAGCATCTGCAATGCTAGCTTCATTTGCAAAGACTGTCACAGAATCAGCCCGTCCAAAGCTGATTGAATGACCCACAGTTCCTGATGATGTGCATATTCCCATGGGCGTCTGTTTAGGTTTTATTTTAAAACCCAGTTCTCCTGAAAGGGAAGATTCTCCAGCATACAGTCCCACCACAACATCTTTATTTATTTCAAGGGATATGTCTCCACCGTTGTCAATAATTATAAAATTGGCACCTTTTTCAACCATAAACCCCATTAAAAGCTGGGAAATTGTACCTGCAACGGCGGCCATAGGGCCAACATCTGCCCTTCTCCCGGCCCTACTCATTAAATTAACTATCAACGGAACTTCACTCGTATGGCCATGATCAGGACTTAATTTATTGTCTAACGTTTCTTTGACTGTCAACGGTTCAAAACTTGTAAGAAACTCTGGATTCTTCATGATATATCCTTTAAGCTGTGAACGTAAACTGATAATATAATTTGAAAGTTCGGGTACCATTAAATCTGAACTGACCTTCAGTTCGGTTTCACCAATTGTTATCCTCTCTTCAAATATTGTTTTGGCTTTCATCTGAGTAATTAATCTGTTTGTTACTACATAAAATATTTAGATAATCAACAAGAGAGTAAGGTTTGATAATCATGTTTGATAGAAATAAAAGAAGTTCAATTCCTGGAGAAAGAATATTATATAAAACCAGGCCCAGATTTGTTGTAAGTCTAAAATCTGCAATCATTAAATTTATAATAGTTTTAATACTAGTTTACTTCTTCACAACCTTGATAAAATATGCTGCTATGGTTCAGGGAAGGGTTGGAGCATTCATTAACATACCATTTGTAGAAGGAACAACGGACTTGATTGTGATAGTTATTCTGCTGCTCCTTGTTTGGATCTTATGGAATTACTTGTCCTGGAGATCTACGTACTACACCCTAACAAACCAGAGAGTCATGCTGAGAAGTGGTGTAATAAGGAAAAAATCAGCATACATGCATTACAACAAAATTCAGGACATAGTTGTATCCCAGAGTGTAATTGAAAGAATATCTTATTCTGGAGATATTGAAGTGTTTGGGGGGCACGACAATACCAGCATAATACTCGAAGATATCCCAAATCCTGGTGAGGTGGAGGACACCATCAACAGAATGATAGATGGAGATGAGCCGGAATTTGAAACTAAGGCTCCTAAAAAAACAGAAGAACCCAAAATCACGGGAAGATCCATAATGGAGGAGTACGATAAAAAATTTAAACTATAAATTTTCTTTTTTTTGTCATAAGAAAATGAATTAAACAGGAAAAGAACTACGGAATTCAACTACTAATATTCATAATCAAAATAGTCCCTACAAGGATCATTTCTATAAATTATTTCATCGTAAAAAAAATCTCTAAATTTGAAGTTAAGTGATTAAATGGAATACTTAAAATCAATATTTTACTTTGTGGTGGCTGGTTTATTTGAGATAGGGGGAGGCTACCTTATTTGGCTCTGGATTAGGGAAGGTAGGGGCATTGAATTCGCAATACTCGGTGCAGTGATCCTGGTTCTTTATGGTGTCATACCCACACTACAACCAGCCAACTTTGGAAGGGTATATGCTGCCTATGGTGGAATATTTATTTTTATGGCACTTCTATGGGGATGGCAAGTGGATAAAATAACTCCTGACAGATTTGAAATTATAGGTGCAACTATCGCCCTATTTGGAGTATTTATAATCATGTACTGGCCGCGAAGTTAATATTTAATTATTAACATTAACAAATGCTATATAATCAAACTAAACATACCAGATTGTAACCAGAGATAATTTAACTATATCTGATTAGGTTTAAATTCCAAGCCTATAAAAAAATAAATTCTATTCTTTAGGGATCGTTCCAGATAGGAATCCTGATAGCAAAATTTTATGGATGAGGATATAATATGAAGAAGTACGACATTGCTGTTGTTGGAGCAGGGCCTGTGGGATCTACATTTGCAAGATATGTTGCAGATAATGGTTTAAATGTTGTGATGGTGGAGAAAAAACGTGAAATAGGCATTCCACTTCAATGTGCAGGATTATTGGGGCAGAAGATTAAAGAAATAAATGTTCTGCCAGATGAATATGTGTTAAATCAAGTTCGAGGAGCATACATTCACTCACCTTCCAACAACATGATGAAAGTAGGAAAGGAAAATGTTCAGGCCTACGTAATTGACAGGGTAGGATATGATAAGTACCTTGCTAATTTAGCAGTTGATTCTGGTGCCGAACTCCTTATGAATCACAAAGTAATCCATTCAGATCTTAATGGATGCATAGAAACAAAGGAAACTAAGATCCAGGCAGATATCATTGTGGGGGCAGATGGCCATTCATCAACCCTCTCCAACAATTTCAATGAGAAACCTAGATCATTCATGGCGGCTCAGTACCTCATAGAAACTGATATACCCGTATTTGATCTTGAAAATGTACATCTGCATGTTGATGATTTAATTTCACCAGGATTTTTATGGACCATACCACTGACAAGTTCAACTGCCAGAATAGGACTTTTTGCTGACATGAACTACACTGAACTCAACAATGTTCTGGCCAAGTTAATGGCAACCGAGCCCATGTTTAAGAATGCTAGGATAATTCAAAAATACCAGGGTTACATCCCAAAATACGATCCTAAGAAGAAGATAGTTGACGAAAAAACAATCCTCTTAGGTGATGCAGCATCTCAAGTTAAACCAACAACTGGTGGGGGATTGTTAATTGGTTTTGAATGTGCTAAAATAGCAGCTGAATGTGCAACCAAAGCAGTTGAGATGGAAGATATATCTTATCTTAAGGAATATGAGAATCAAATAAGTAAACGATTCAGAAATGAGCTTAGGGTGCAGATAGAAGTGCAGAAAATATTTGAATCAATGAACAACCAAGATCTAGATGAAATGTTTACCAAACTCAAACAAGGAAATGCAGAAGAGCTTATTTCAAAGTACGGGGACATGGACACCCAATCCACACTCATAAAAGAAATGATAAAAAATGGTCTTCTCTTTTCAATCGTACCTAAATTACTTACAAGGAGGATCATGGGCCTATGGAAATAGTTTTCATAATATCACAGGAACATCAGACCCTGCCAAGGGCAGAAATTGAGGCAGTTTTAAGGGCGGAAGAAATACCCTTCAATTTTAAAAAACAGTACGAAGGAATACTGATAGTTGAAGTAGCCAATGAACATGAAAAATACATGGAAAGAGTTGGAAAAAGGCTTTCATATACTCATGAACTCTGTAAACTGTTAATTGAAACAGATAAAACCAGCTTAAACACTGATGTGGGAAAAGTTGATTGGAATGGGATCATCACTAACGATTATGTTGTCAGGGCAAGGAGAATGGATAAAACTGACAAATTTGATACATCAAAGATTGAAATAGAAATCGGGGGAACCATAAACTCTATTGTCGAAGGTTCGAAGGTAAATTTAAAGGATCCGGATTGTTTCATAAGGTTGATATACCTTGATGAAATTGTTTTGTTAACACAAAGAATAGTTAAGATTGATAAAAAACATTTCAACAACTTCAAACCACATAAAAGACCATTTTTCTACCCTGGATCAATGAGTCCCAAACTCGCAAGGTGCATGGTAAATCTAACTGAGATCAAAGAAGATGACACAGTTTTAGATCCATTTTGTGGAACTGGAGGAATCCTTATTGAAGCAGGTATCTTGGGAGCTAAGCTTATAGGGTCAGATCTAGATTATAAGATGGTTCAAGGTACAAAGAGCAATCTTGAATATTGTGGTTTTAAAAACTACAAAATCTTTAGAGAAGATGCAAAGAAAATTCATCTGGAAACCAGGGTAAATGCCATTGTCACAGATCCACCCTACGGCATATCTGCATCAACAGGTGGAGAAGACAGTACAAATCTGTATTCAGCTGCTTTAAAAAATATGGATGGCTTACTCAAAGAAAAGGGAAAAATATGCATGGCAACACCGCATTACATGGATATTAAGGGTTTAATAAAGGATACAAACTTTGAAATAATAGAACAACACCACATAAGAATGCATAAAAGTTTAACAAGAGTCATATCACTGCTTACAAAAAAGAATTTATCGCAAAAAAACTTAATTTAATTTAAACATCGGGGTAGCTGAATTTGTTATTTGGGGAAAATTTGGATTGAACATACACATCCAAATGATACATTTAAATTATAATAACTGGAGGGGTAATTTTGAAAGCCAGAATATTTGATACAACATTAAGGGATGGAGAACAAACTCCAGGAGTATCCTTAACTCCAGATCAAAAATTAAGAATAGCAGTTAAACTGGATAATCTTGGAGTGGATGTTATAGAAGCAGGATCTGCCATCACATCTTCAGGAGAAAGGGAAGGAATAAAATCAATAGTTTCAGAGGGACTTTCAGCTGAAATATGCAGTTTCGCCAGGGCAATGAGAATTGATGTAGATGCTGCCCTCGAATGTGGGGTTGACAGTGTACACCTGGTTGTTCCAACATCAGATCTGCACATCGAGCACAAACTAAGAAAAACCAGGGAAGAAGTCAAAGCCACAGCAATTGATGCAGTGGAATATGCTGTTGACAACGGACTTTTGGTTGAACTTTCGGCAGAAGATGCCACTAGAAGTGATTATAACTATCTAAAACAAGTTTTTAATGAAGGAATAGAAGCAGGTGCTCGAAGAATATGTGCCTGTGATACTGTGGGAATGTTGACACCAGAAAAGGCCTATGAATTTTATGGGGGCTTAACTCAACTCGGTGTTCCGTTGAGCGCCCACTGCCACAACGATTTTGGTTTGGCAGTAGCAAATACTCTTTCTGGACTTAGGGGAGGGGCAAGCCAAGCCCACGTCACAGTCAATGGTATAGGTGAACGTGCTGGAAACGCATCCCTCGAAGAAGTTGTGGTGTCATTGTACTCACTCTACAACTCCAAAACAAATATCAACATCGAGATGTTGTACGAAACTTCTAAAACAGTTGCAAGAATGACTGGAATTTATTTACAGCCAAACAAAGCAATTGTGGGAGAAAATGCATTTGCACATGAATCCGGCATTCACTCGGATGGAGTTATAAAGAAGGCAGAAACCTACGAACCAATAACACCAGAACTTGTGGGACATAAACGAAGATTTGTCATGGGGAAACATGTGGGATCCCACATAATCAGGAAAAGGATCAAAGAGATGGGTCTGAGGGTGGATGATGCCAGATTTGAACAGATATTCCAGAGGGTTAAAGCCCTTGGAGACATGGGCAAATGCGTTACAGATGTGGATTTACAGGCAATAGCAGAGGATGCTCTGGGCGTTTTAGCAGAAAAACCGGTAGAACTGGAAGAACTAACAATAGTATCTGGAAATAAGGTTACACCAACAGCATCAGTCAAGATCAACGTAGATGGCTCAGAGAAGGTAGAAGCAGGTGTAGGTGTAGGTCCAGTAGACGCAGCAATCGTTGCAATCAAGAAGAGCATAATGGATGTTGCAGATATACAGCTCGAAGAGTACCATGTGGACGCCATCACAGGAGGAACAGATGCCCTCATCGATGTTGTTGTAAAACTCAAAAATGGAGACAACATAGTCACTGCAAGAAGCACACAACCAGACATCATCATGGCAAGTGTGGAAGCAGTATTGGGTGGAGTAAACAAAATCGTCAGCGATCAAAAGATCAAGGAATCTGAAGAAAAGGACAAAACATAAAATCTTCAATATATTCCCATTGTAAATTACATATATGGTATTGAAAATGAACTTAAAAGATTTAAATGCTAAATTTTCAGGCGTTAAAAGGTTTTTTAGCGTACTTGGTAATTTAATCACCACCTACATGGGAATAATTCTCACCATAGGATTTTTAGTGCCTTGGTTGTTGGGAGCAATTAAAATCCAGGATTATGGTGAAATAACCGGGTTCATTGAGGTTTTTGTCCTTGTTACAGCCACATTATCTTTACTCAGCTTCACATACATCATGGCTCTCAGTGAAATGCATGAAAAAGTCAAGAAATCCATGATAAAAGCTGGAGAAAATTTTTTCATGTCAACTGTACAGTTCATAGTGGGGCTGTTTTTGCTCTTTGTAATGGATTACATTACCCACAGTTTCATTAACATATCCAACTTAAGTTTCACAGCGGTGAATCTGGGATCCATAATAATTTTCATAATCCAGATCTTCATACTCCTTGAATTAATTTTTGCAGTTTCAAAATTTTTCCAAGGAGTCATAGGAGTTTACGTCTCTTTCAGAGCAGAACATCTCAAGGACTCAATATTTTACATACTTAGCTGGAGGAATGCAGGTAATGAATAACAAAACCAGCGAGGAAATTGATACAAAAAGAATTCAAATAGCAGGATTTAAATCAGACTTAACCAACTTCAAAGCTGTTATGGAAGAGTTAAAACTAAACTATTCTGGTTGTGTAATTCAGTTAATGGATGCAGATGCAGTAGCAGGAGTTCAACATGTGCTCAATTCCACCGTACATGCAATTAAATCCTTTTCAAGAAATGAAAATATTGCGTCTGACATGGGCCTTGAGATATGTGTGAGAACATCGGGACAGAGACAAATATCACAGGCAATTAAGATGTTGGGCATAAGAAATGGTAAGATGAACATATGTGCAGTTGCCATGGATTGTAAATCCGATATCATGGAAGATCTAGTTAATATTTTAGGATTAAGAGATGATCATGTGCTTGAACCAGACACAGACAAGTTGAGGTCTATCTACAAAATTTCAGACACCCAACTAAAAACCAATCCTGACATAACAAAGATTTTAATGGAAAAAACAGCATTACTCATTATTGATACCTAAAAATAAAATCCCTACAACTTTTTATGTGAATCAACTTTCCCCTGCTAATTTGATTATATCTGTTATTTCATCTAAGTTCTTGGAAGTTAAACATTTAACATCCAAATTCTTCAATTCAATACAAACAGCACGGGCCTTGATCCTGTTGTAGTTTGGACTAAGACTTACAATACTTCCTCCATGAACATTTAAATTCTGCCTAATTTCACTCCCCAATAGTTTCTGGTTTCTGTCTGGAAGGAGGATGTTTAGACCCCTTGATGTGGGATGGATCACTTCCCTGAAATTTGATGTATTGTTTTTCAACCTTTTAGTTGCAGCACTAGTTTTCTCAAATATTTCCCCTGCTTTTTCTGATTCTGAAGCTATTCCTGCACAGGTAACTGGATCTGCCCTTAAAATTTTTAGGAGATAGTTAGCATTATCGGATATTTCAGGTTGGTTGGTGGATAAAAAACCTCCATTTCCAACGTTCACGGTTTTTGGACTCCCAGTAGAACCCACTATTACATGGGCATGGTTTCCATTCCCAAGCCTTCCCTGGGGGTCACCAATTCCTCCAGAGGCATCCTCAACTAACATTATTCCATTATCCTCACAGATTTCATATATCTCCTTTAAAGGTTGTTCAGCAGTGTAACCTGCAAAACTCGTTAAAAACAACGCTTCAGGATTGTTTTGTTTAATATTTTGATCCAGATTTTCAAGGTCTATTAAACCCAGATTTGTTGGAACTTTAACAGTTTCGATACCAAAAAATTCAGCCATTTTCCTGAAACCGTACCAACCGCCCTGATCAGGTATCATCACCCCGTTTTTAAAACAGCTCATAACAGCCATGATTGCAGAGTTGCCACTGTTTAGAACATGTACATTTTCATGTTGTGTTAATTTTCCAATGGCATCTTCAGCAAGTGAAATTTCTTCATCCTTGCCAGGGGTGTGCTTCAAATTTTGTGCTGCTGTGCACATGGCGTTCCTAGTTTTAGCAGAAGGTCGTCTGTAAAAAAGTTCCATAATATCTTATCTCCATTCATTTGAAGAAACTATCCAGAGTTGTTTGCCTGGAATTTAGAAGTTCCTTCATTAAATCGCTTTGTTTTACAAATTTTTCCAGCGGTAATTCTAATTTGGTTGAAATATATGAAAGAGCAGTTTTCATGTCTTCAAATTCTAGAGGGGTTTGTTCCATGGCATTTCTGACATTTTCACGAACATTGAAAACTCCAAGAGGCACATAACCATTGTAAGCTTCTCTTAATACTATTACTCCTGCCTGTTTGGATTCACGTTCCAGAGCTTCGAGAACAGCCATCTTACAAGTATAGTAACAGCCACCCACCCTGGAATATTCCTTTTTACCACTGTTGGTTTCATAGTCAGAAAATATCAGTTCTTCACGTCCTAAAACCTGAAGAAATGCTTCCATCCACTCATACTGCCATTCTGTTGGGATGAGCATTATGGCATAGTAATTATTAAGACTTGAAAATTCATATACTCTGGTCGTATCAATAATATCATTAAAACGAACGGTTTTAAGAAGACGATCTGCTATTGTACTGTCACAAGCAGTGATAGACCATCTTGTTGGTACCAATTTCCTTTTTTTACCCACACCCATGGCACCCACTGAAAATGCTTTTTGTATGTTTGAGAATGGTATGCCCCTTTGATTTAGGTCAACAACTGCATCAGCAGCTTTGAGGTCTGTGTCGTAAAACGCCTTTTCAAGTCTGTGTTCCCATTTCACATTATCGATATCAAATTTTTGTATTATGCCGCTGGGTCCGTGGGGAGTATGTTCATCACTGAAGGATGATCCTCTAGGTTTTTTAATGAATTCAGCTTCACTTTCAATGGAATTTTCTGCAAGTGAAATTTCTTGAAGCTTTTCTACAAATCCACTTTCAAGATCCTTTATACCTACGAGTTGCTTTCCACGTACAAGGCTCATTCTGTAGCCTATAATATCTTCTTGGCTTTTAGATTGAGGAATCCATGATTCGGGCATGTCCATAATGGTTGTATCTCCTGAAACAGGAGCTATCATTGGACCTGCATACACCTTGGGATAATTCCAGCTCCCTATAAAAACAGATGGTGGAGTACTCCCATCAATTTCTTTACCCACATCAACGGAGGGTATCCGCATCTTGGAGGTTAATCTTTTGAGGTATGCTGTTTTTCCTTTTATCATTTTCTATCTAGAAAACTATTCAACATCAAACTTTATAAGGTATACGAGAGCATCTGATTACTAAAAAAAATTATTGAATGATAAAGTTTGCTTGTACTGGGGAGGTTGCCATTACCTTTTTGATAGTTTTAAAGCTGCTGAATTCATACAGTATCTTAAGCCTGTTGGTTTCGGACCATCATTGAAAACATGGCCCAGATGTGCTTCACATCTTGCACACAACACTTCTATCCTGATCATTCCAAGGCTTTTATCTTCATGTTCCTTTACATTTTGACTTGCAACAGGTTCCCAGAAACTTGGCCATCCTGTTCCAGAATCAAACTTGGCTTTAGAATCAAAAAGATCAGTTCCACAACAGACACATTCGTAGATTCCATCTTCATGACAGTCATGATATTTTCCAGTGAAAGCCAGTTCTGTGCCCTGTTTTCTTGCAACACTGTAAGAATCTGAACTTAAAATTTCTCGCCATTCCTTATCTGTTTTAACAACCTTCTCAACCATTTCAACATTTCCAGATTTAACAGAATAAATGGGAACTAAGTTTTCATTGTTTGAATTGGATGTCATACACATTACTATGTAACTAAAGAATTAAATAATTCACTACCCTAATTCCGGTGGATATATTCAGATATTAAACGGATATTATACTCTTATTTTTCATATATCACTAAATTATTCCTAAAAAATGGTTTTGATTGTTAATTTTATTTAGATTTACTATAAACAATAAGAATAGTCCTATAAGCATAACAATAAACTGATTTAGGATATTTAAAGTGGGTTGATCAATATTAAAAAAAAAGAAAATTTTGAAAAATTTTAGATTTATGCAAATTCAATTGTGCTCGGTGGTTTGTCGCTTACAGAGAGGGAAACATGTGTAACTTCGGATACTTCGGCTGTTATTCTCTGTGAAATGGTTTTAACCATGCTCCATGGTAGTTCTGGAACACTAGCTGTCATTGCATCAATTGATTCCACCATTCTGAGCACAACCAGATAACCATAGTCCCTTATATCTCCCTTAACACCAGTGACTTTAGTATCGGTTAGAACTGCAAAGTACTGCCATAAACTAGCGTCTAAACCTTCTTTTTTGACTTCTTCTTCAACAATTGCGTTTGCTTTTCTGCATATTTCAATTTTTTCTTCAGTCAGTTTTCCTACTATTCTAACTGCCAGCCCAGGGCCAGGGTAGGGTTGTCTGTTCACCATTTCCTCAGGCAGACCCAGTTCAGTACCAACAACACGAACTTCATCCTTGTAAAGTTCTCTTATGGGTTCCACAATATTTAGTACCAATCCATGTGGCAGTGCAATGTTGTGATGAGATTTAATTTGGCCTTCACTTTCTATCCAGTCAGGTGCGATTGTTCCTTGAACCAAAAATTCTGCACCCACTTCTTCTGCCACCCTTTCGAATACCCTTATGAATACTTCTCCAATTATCTTACGTTTTTCCTCGGGGTCGTATACGCCATCTAAACGGCTTAAAAACTCTTCAGATGCATCAACAGTCCTTAAATTTAATCTGTCCTTAAAAGTGTTGTTAACGTAATCAGACTCTCCTTCTCTTAAAAGCCCATGATCAACAAATACGGCAACAAGATTCTCACCAATTGCGGTTGAAGTTAATACAGATGCTACAGAACTGTCAACTCCTCCGGAAAGGGCAATTATGGCCTTTCCATCGCCTATGGTTTTTTTTATATCTTTAATAGATTCTTCTATAAAATCAGATGGATTCAACATTTTTTTCACCTAAGTGTGATATTTTAAATTAAAAACTTTATTAAACTGATAATGATATTAATTTGTTTGGCACTTATTAAATTTATACCATACTCATGGTAAACAAAATTTTAGGAATCAAACTTGTCAATGTAAATAGCTAGATTTCAGATTTGGATGTACTTAATTTAATAAATCTAAATTTATTGGTCAAATATTACCAACAAAAAAGGGTTATAAATACAATCTAATAATAAAATTATAAAATTTTATCATATAAAAAAATTGGACAACCTCCAATTTGAGAATAATAAAAAATATCGCAGTGAATGGTTTAAAATGAAAATAACACCCAAAAATATGATTCAAACTTGGTTAAAACAGAGTACAAATAAAATATCCATCCAATTTTTCAGATACATTTTCGTGGGTGGAACTGCATTTTTAGTTGATTTCGGTTCTCTATACATTTTAACAGAATATTTTGGAATATTTTATCTTCTGTCTGCTGCAATAGCCTTCACATTGGGTCTTATTGTAAATTACTTGCTGAGTGTAAGATGGGTCTTTAACAAACACACACTAGACAACAGATTTCATGAAGTTGGCATTTTCACGATGGTTGGAATAGTTGGTTTGGGACTAAATGAAGTTATAATCTGGTTTTTCACTTCAAATATGCATTTATTCTACATTTATTCCAAGATCATTTCCGCTGTGCTGGTACTCTTCTGGAATTTCTTTGCAAGGCGTTACACAATATTTCGGTGAATAAGATAAGATTTAAAAATAAATGGAAAATATTAATCAAAAATTTATAAACTAATAAAATTGATTTTGTGGAACAAATTCAGAGGGGAATAAAATATTGAAAAATTTAGGGCTAAAAAAATTATTTAAAACTAAATATGATATTTATTTCAGTTTGATTTTGTTATTTTACATAGTAACAGTTAGTTTTCTCTTCAAATATTACATGTATCAGATAAACAACGATGGAATAGTTTATATCAATATTTCCCGGCAGATTTTGGAGGGACACTTTTATGAATCCATAAGCGATTATTGGGGGCCACTGATATCATGGTTAATGTTGCCATTTCTTTACTTCCTAAAAAGCCCTTTAATGGGTCTTTACTCTGCAAAATTGACGTCCATAGTAATTGGACTTGTAACGCTATTTGGAATAAGAAGATTGTCCTACAGATTTGAAATGGAAGAATGGCTTAGGACATTGATTATACTGACCACAGTGCCGGTTATCACCTACTTCGTAATGAGCTTCATAACACCTGATCTTTTAATGGTGTGTGTCTTAACCTACTATCTTGCAGCAGTGTACGATCCAAATTACTCTAAAACAGTATTAAATGGGATTTTCTGCGGATTTTTAGGGGCCCTGGCATACTTTACCAAGAGTTACGGATTCACATTTTTCATAGCCAGTTTTTTGATCTTCAACTTAATTCACTACCTAACAGAAATGGATAAAACAGCTGTTATAAAAAATTTAGCAGCAGGATTGCTAGTTTTTTTATTAATAAGCAGCGTATGGATATGTTTCATAAGTTATAAAGATGGAAAAATTACATATGGATCTTCTGGAGATTTTAATTACGCTTTGGTTGGCCCAAACTCCATGGGATTTGCAGAATATTCAGAAGGTCTTCACAACCCAGATCAGGTCAACACCAACTACCTTCCCAAGGAATGGTCACCTTTCTCATCATGGGCCAATTTCCAACATCAACTGAACTTAATATGGAAAGGGGCTCAAAAAACAGGTACAATTCTTAATTACTTCTCAATATTATCGTTTCTCATAATAATAATTTATATCCTACTTTTAATTGTTCCACCTCGGAATGTATCGAAGATTGATCTTGTATATCCTCTGATAACAATGTTCATACTGACTGCAGGTTACATAATTGTTGTTGTTGAAGAAAGATATATATGGCTTATTTATCTGTTACTGATACTTATGGGGGGATATTTGTTAAATAAACTGTTTAATTTGGATTTATTTAATTCTTTGAAATGGAATTATCTTTTAAAGTTAGTATGTGTTGTTGGATTTATTTGCCTCATGACCCTAATGCCAGTCAATTATCTTATTGGAAATTTAAACACAGGAAAGGATAGCTATGCCTTGGCCAACACATTGAATGGATACGGGGTGCATGGTAACGTGGCAACCAATGATAAACTCACAGAAATGAATTATCTCCAGTATTATATGGGCACGGATTTGTATGGGCAATCACAAAGAAATATCAGCTCTAAAAATCTGCAAAATGATCTGAATTTATTGGGAATTAATTATTATTTTGTCTGGGGAAATTCAAATCAAAACAGTTACATGGGTAGTTACACTCAAGTAGCCAATTTAACTTCCTACAACTTAGTAATTTATAAAATAAATTGAATTAATTGAAAAAAGGAATAGGATTAGGGTTTTTATTCAATTCCATGATATTTTTTGCAAACTTCATAGAAATTTTCAAATATTACACCACCATTTTCGGTGTGGTGCACTTCGGGATGGAATTGGATACCGTATACAGGTTTGGTGGGGTGTTTCATTGCTTCCACTCCACAAATTGATGATGTGGCAATGACATCAAAATTTTCAGGTGCTTTACAAACTTCATCTTTATGGGATGCCCAAACATCCAATCCTGTTCCAAGACCCTTTAAAATATCATCTTCATCTAAAATATTGATCTTGATCTTGGCGTAGCTTTCAATACCTGCAGCACCAATTTCACCGTTGTAGGCCTTGGCAATTATTTGATGACCTAGACAGATGCCTAGTATTGGACAGTCAAATTCCTTCACGTAATCTAAAGAGTACCCAGCACGCTCTATTGATGGACCGCCCCCTAGAATTAATCCCAACGGATTTTTTTCCCTAAGTTCTTCCACGGGGGTTGTATTTGGAACGAGTTCAGCAGGTATTTTTAAATAATGTAAACTCCTGTAAATTCTGTGATTGTACTGTCCATGATTGTTTATAACAGCTATTTTCATTTAAACTCCTCTAACTTATTTATTCATAATTTGGCAAATAGATAATTAGTATATCATCTTAATTCTATTGGATAAAGATACTTAAAATATGGGAATATATTTATGCATTTTTGACAATACTATATGCATGGAATTACAGGATCTCATTTATATTGTTGTGGCCCTATTCTTAGCTTTGATATTGTTCTACATTTTCATATGGTTAGTACCAATAATAATAGTATTAATCATAGCTTATGTAATATATATCTTTTTGAAGGGTCCTAACTACTAAATTAGTATTACAAATTTGGATAGCGATCCCAAATTTGATACTTTATTTTTAATTTTTAACAGGTTCTGTCATAAATTCCATGGTTTTAGAGATGAGAAATTATGAAACTAGAAAGGGAATTTACAGGAATAACAGAAAACCTCCTTGCATTCAGGGAGGAAGTTAAAGATGCTGACAAGGTCACTTTTATTGGAATGCCCGGAGTGTGCAGTCCATTTGCAGAACTATTTGCATATGTTATTCGCAATAAAGAAGCTGTTTTTATCACTGGAACTAATATTGAAACAGCTCGAAAAATAGAGATGACTCCACAGGGAATGCAGTTTGGTGAAACCGCAGATCCATCGAGCGCTGTTGTTGCAATTTTAGGGGGTCTTGCAATGCCCAAATCCAACATCGATCCTGAAGCCGTTAATGAGTTGATAGATAAAGTTATTCAAGACGATGGTAAACTTCTTGGTCTTTGTTACATGGATGTTTTCAGGGAAGCGGGTTGGCACGAACTACTTGATTTTGATTGTATCATAAATGCCACATTAAATGGATTTGTTTTAAAAAAATAAGGTGAAAATTTGGATCTTAAAGATATTGGCATGGAAAGGGGTCTGTTATACGAAACTGTAGTGACAACTGTTGACAGTAATGGAAAACCAAATGCTGCACCCATTGGCATAATCTGTAAGAATAATTTGGAGGTTGTTTGTTACCTGCACCATGGTTCCACTACAGTCAAAAATATAAAGGATACTAAAAGTTTTGTTGTCAACGTACTTAAGGATCCAATGATATTTGTTGAATCAACTCTGGGAAATCTTCCAATTGAAAAATATGAATCTCATGGGGATAAATTCTATATTGGGAGTACAGACGCATTTTTCGTTGCAGATGTGACTAGCATAAAGGATGTTGAAAGGAAGGATCAGTTTGGAGTTTCTGTAACATCAGTTTTAAAGGCAGATGTTTCGGATATTACCAAATTTAAACAATGTGTTGAACCATTAAATAGAGCTATTTACGGTATTGTGGAAGGTTTGGTTTATTTAACCCGTATGAACATGGTTTCTGGAGATATGGAAAAATTGTACCGTCACAGAATGGCAGAAATAGCAAGGATAGTTTCCAAAGTCGGTGCTAAGGATCATAAAAATGCAATGGACATGATCATGGAAGCATTCAAGGATTTTGATTGATTAAAGAAGTTGAGTACTATCAAATCAATCATCCAAAACGATATTTACGAATTCAAATTTTTCAACATCAAAAAGTCCCATATCACTTATTTTTAAGTTTGGAATAACCAGCAGGGCTAAAAATGACAGGGTCATGAATGGGGATGAAAGGGTTGAGCCCATATCATTTACCAATTGTTTCAGTATTGTAAGATCTTTTGCCACATCTTCTGCAGTTCTATCACTCATCAAACCAGCTATGGGCAGTTTCAAATCAGTAATGCCTCCATTGGAAACTACTGAAAGTCCTCCATTATTGGTTATGACAGTGTTCACAGCCTTTGCCATATCTTTGCTATTAGTTCCAATTACTATGATGTTATGTGAATCATGGGCAACACTTGAAGCTATGGCTCCATTTTTAAGATTGAAACCTTTTATAAAACCGTTGGTCATTTTATTATTGCCGTAACGCTCAACAACAGCAATTTTAAGCACGTCATTTTCTAGATCAGCCATTAGATTTCCATCTTGAATATCTAGGTCTGCTGTTTGTTTATTGGTTATAAGTTGATCCTCAATGATTTCGATGACCCTAACAGTTTTAGGACTGTCTGAAGTTAGGTTAAAATCAGATGGTTTTTTAGGGCTTGATTTGAATGTACCTTGTAATTTAAGGGGGTTTACTTTGAAGTTTAAAGAGCCATTTTTAGAAACGAGTTTTCCATCTATGTAAACGTTTTTAACATTTAATTTTTCAATATCATCAACGATTACCATGTCTGCAGCTTTTCCTGGAACCAGACTTCCAGTGTTTAATTGGTAGTGTTCTGCAGGGTTTAAGGTTACCATTTTAATGGCTTTAACTGGATCTATACCGTATTCGATGGCCTTTAACAGCATATTATCAACGTGTCCTTCAACGAGATCTTCAGGATCCTTGTCATCGGATACAATGAAGTCTCCACCCACAACTGCAAGGGCTTTCAAATTTTTGGCAGATGATCCCTCCCTCATCATAATTTTCATGCCAAGCCTTCTTTTTTCAAGGGCCTCAGATGGAGTGGTGGATTCGTGATCCGTTGAAATTCCCGCAGCAGCGTAGTTACAAAGTTCTGCTCCCGACAACATAGGGGCATGTCCATCAATGGGCTTATTATTTACATGGGCAACTTCTAACTTTTCAATCACTTCGGGGTCTTGACCAATGACCCCTGGAAAATTCATGACTTCGCCAAGCCCAACGAATTCTGGCCTTTTAAGCAGGGTATCAATGTCCTCAGAGGTGATAATTCCTCCAGCTGTTTCAAATTTGGTTGCTGGAACACATGATGGCACAGTTAAAAACATTTTAAGGGGAACAGATGAAGCATCATTTAGCATGTAATTTATTCCATTTAAACCCATGACATTGGCAATTTCGTGGGGATCAGCGATGACAGAAGTAGTTCCATGGGGAACAACTGCTTCTGCAAATCTGGAGGGACATATCATTGAACTTTCTATGTGGATATGTGAATCAATAAATCCTGGTAAAATTAGAGTTTTAAAGTTGCCATCAACAGGTTTAACACAGGAAATTAAACCGTTTTCAAATCCTACTTCAGCGGAGTATATTTCTTCAGTAAATACATTCAACAGATTTCCCCTTATAAATTCCATTTTTCAGTCTCCTACCCATATTTTTAGTTTATATATTTACAACTAAGCAAGGAACACAATTTGGAAAAACTGATCCCATTACATTTCTATGGGACTGTACCGAAATTAAAGCCATCGAAAAAAAGTTAGATTAAAAAAAATTGTAAATTTTTGTTTATTGTTCTGTTTTGAGTTCGTTGTAAAGCATTGGTAAAAATGTTCCAACATCTGTCACTATTCCCACGACTTGTGCACTTCCTCTGTCACTTAACTTGGTCACTGTGGCAGGGTTGATGTCCACACAAATACTTTTCACATGGGATGGAAGCAGGTTACCAGTTGCTATTGAATGCAGCATGGTTGAGATCATGATCACCATATCTACATCTTGAACATATTTTCTCATTTCTTCTTGAGCTTCAATAACATCAGTTATCACGTCTGGAAGTGGACCATCATCCCGGATAGATCCTGCAAGAACGTATGGTACATCATTTTTTATACATTCGTACATTATTCCCTTTTTAAGAACGCCTTTATCAATTGCTTCTTTGATGGATCCTGCTTTGTTAATTTCGTTTATGGCATATATGTGGTGTCTATGTCCCCTTCGAACTGCTTCGCCAGTTTTTACACAAGTACCTAGAGAAGTTCCATACAGTGCACTTTCAATATCATGGGTTGCGAGGGCATTTCCAGCAAATATAATATCAACAATACCTTCCTTTATCATTGATGCCAATATTGGCCCTGAACCGGTATGAACCACTGCAGGACCTGAAACAACCGCAATTTTTCCGCCACGTTTCTTGATTTCTTTGATTTCCGAAGCTATTTTTTTTATGATGGATTCTATGGGTTTTTCTGATGAAGCTTCGCTTGACATGAATTCAAATACTCCCTGCTTACCCCTTGGACGTTCTGGAGGCATTACTTTTATTCCATCCCTCCCAACCACGATGTGGTCGCCCTTGTTGATTTGACCGATTGGTCTGCATAGGGCCCTTTCAGCTGTTTTATCAACAACAATCATACAATCCATTTCAATGTCTTCAACAGTTATCCACTTTCCATTGTAGTGGATTTCTGTAGGGTGATGGGTTGTTGAATAAAAATCTGCAGGAAGAGTTTTATCCTTCTCAGAAACAAGCAGTTCAACATCCTTCAATTCAACAACAACAGCCCCTATTTCGGAGAGTTCATCTAATATTTCTCCAAGCAAGGTTTCGTTCGATGCCTCAACAAGTAACTTGGCATGGCTGATGTCTCCCTTGAGTTTTCCCACTGTGAACTCCATAAATTTAAAATCACCACCCATGTCCAGAATCCTGTCAAGAGCCTTAGGGAGTATTAAGGAATCAATTATATGGCCTGAAAGTTTTACTTCTCTATTGTACATGTTATCCACCTTTAAAAATTTTGATAAACTATTTATAGTGAGTTTTATGTTTAGTTTAATGGCAGCAGGGTCATAAACCCATCTACACCACTTGAAGATTATTTATCTAATTTTATTTTCAGATAAAAATTTCTGTTTTTGTAGTTTAATTACTTGATAAATTTATAAATAGAAGTAATTATTGGAATAATTTATTTATTAGTGCAGACACAAAAAATCAAAAATAATTTTAGCAGCATTCATGGCGGTTGAGTCGCCAATTTCTGTGGAAGCAACTTCAACAAGGTCCATTCCAACTAATTCCTTCGATTCAAGATTTAGTATTAGTTTTTCTATCTGCATGGGATCTAATCCGCATGGAGAGGGAGTTCCAGTTGAGGGTGCATATGCAGGGTCAAGGACATCAATATCAAAACTAATGTATATGGGGCCGGAGATGTTTTTTAGACAATTTATAATATTTTCAATATCTTCACATACTTGATGGGAACTGAAACTGGTTAACCTTTCATCTGAAAGGGTTGCCTCTTCTTCGGCCGCTGATCTCACCCCTATCTGAATAAGTTGCAGTGGATTTAGATCAAGTATCCTTCTCATCACAGTTGCATGTGAATATTTTTCGCCCCCATACTCGTCGCGAAGATCCATATGGGCATCAAAATGGATTACAGTGAGTTTATTCTCTCCCAAAGCTTGGGTAATGGCATTGATTATACAGAAACTTATGCTGTGATCTCCACCAATGGATATTGGGATAATATTTTGGGATAAAACATCATCAATGGTTGATTTTAGTTTGGAACAAGTTTTTTTGAAGTTTCCATGCACCACTTCAATATCTCCAAGATCCAGTACTCCTGTGGGAACAGTTTTTTTCAACTGAAAGTTGTAGGCTTCAAAGTTGTAAGATGCTTCCCTAACAGTCCTAGGTCCAAATCTGGCACCAGGTAAGTAGCTGGTAGTACCATCAAATGGGACTCCTAAAATACCAAACTTCAATGATTCAGATGTTTCATATGGATCATTTGTTTCATTTGAAAATGCAAATTTTAAAACATTTTCTGTGTGTAAAAACATTTAAACCGACCCATTATAATCTAAAATTAAAAATAACTCATAAAATTAAAGTTTTGGATATGGATAAACCATAATCCAATCTTATCCGCTTTTAATCCTCATTAACTTTTTGTTGCCCATTGCAACTATGTAATCTACTTCAGCACCTTCGTTAATTTTGCCCTTTAATTCTTCAGGGATCTCTATTTCAAAGGTTTCGTAGGTTTCCATGTCCATTAACTGCACATCGTTGCCCATTATTGCTAGTACTTGGCCTAAATTTTTGTCAATCATTGGAACATCACATTTAGCATCCACAGGTTTGACAAATGTCCTTTTCTGATTGTCAAAAATTCCAACTGCTTCAACTCTTGCCTTAGCTGCACCGTGTTTTCCAGGTGATGATGTTGAAATACTTGTAATTTTCGATGCTTCATCATTTATTATAACATATTTACCAACTTTTAAGGTTTTAACTTCCACTACCTTCTTTGACATATTTTTTCCTCCAATATCCATTTTACGAATCACAATAGATTCTGAATATTTATAAATCTAAAAGAGATCAACAAAATTCATTCAAATTTAAGATTATTTAATATAGCATCTACATTATCATAATCGTATCTATTTTTAGATATGTAAACTTTTTTAATCAATACTATTGATAAACTTATCAGTTTCTTTTTAATGTTATGGTTGATGGTATTTTTGAATATAATTTTGAATGAAAGCATGACCCATTTATTTCTTAAAAGTTTCAGAGCATTAAATTATTTACATGAAAACTACAATGAAATCTTTAAAAAACTTAGCCACGCTGGAAATGTGTTCAATGTTATGATTGATTTGTTTAAAGTGCTTATTGATCTTTGGTGTTTATCAAGAATATTACTAATCTCACAAAAAATTAGACATGTTGTGCAAGTGTAAAATGATATTAGGTAATAACTATACAAATGCCCATACTAAGCTGAAAAATAATGAAATTAGATCAGTAATTCGAATTTCCAGATCACAACAACATTAAATACCATGTCAACATGATTAAGATTGAGAAAAAGTTACGGATTCAATGAAAAATTATGAACTTTTTAAAACATGTTTAGGATGAATTGGTTATTTTTTTTTAGATTAATAGATTTAAGTGATACAAATGAGGATTTCAATAACTTCTGGAAGGGCTGAAGGCCCAACAAAACTTAACACATTTGATAATGCTTTGCTAAACGCAGGAATAGGTGATGTGAATCTGATAAAAGTTTCAAGCATACTTCCCAAGGATGCTGAGATCGTTCCAGTACCTAAATTAACACCTGGTGATATGATAAATTCTGTTCTTTCCTATGTTTCATCGGATAACGAGGGAGATATAATATCTGCATTTGTGGCAGTTGCGATTGCCGATGAATTTGGATGTGTTGTTGAAAACACTGGGATAAACAGAAATCCTGACGATGTGAAGGCTGAAGCAGAAGAAATGGCCCGTTACATGGTTGATGTGAGGGGTATGAAACTGAAGGAAATAATTATAGAAGGAAAGAGTCATATAGTAAAAAAACAAGGAGCAGTTGTTGCGGCAGTTGTGTACCTTGATTGAAGTAGTGATGAAAAGTGAAACCCAAGGATATCAATTTTTGGAGTGAAGTATCTGAAGAGATAATGTTTGAAGCCCATGAAGCTGTCAAACCACTTATTGGAAAGGAAGAAGCAGGTAAAACAGTTAAGATGGGTGCTGATGGCACTCCAACTAAACTGATAGATATCGTTGCAGAGGACAAAGTTGTCGAAGTTTTAGAAAAGACAGGAATACCTGTAACACTAATAAGTGAAGAAGTAGGCGAACTAAAAATAGGTGAAGGAACATCAGAAGCAGTTTTAGTGGTAGACCCTCTTGATGGTACTCGAAATGCCCTGAAAAATATCCCAGCCTATGGAATTTCAATAGCAATTTCAGATGGAAATTTAGAAAATGTCAATGATTTGAAACTATCAGACATTGAACTGGGATTTGTTAAAAATTTCGCAAACAACGATGTTTACCACGCAGTAAAGGGCGATGGTGCATGGTTGAACAAAGAAAAAATCAGCCCATCCAAAAGAATGGAAGTGGCAGGTTCATCCATAGGGGCATATATTTACCGGGCAGACATGTCAAAGATTGACAAACTATGTGCAACAGTTAGGAGCATGAGAATTTTAGGGTCTGTGGCAATTGAACTTTGTTATGTGGCAAATGGGACATACGATGCATTTCTCGATATCAGGGGCAACATGAGGGTCATGGATATTGCCGCTGCAAAGTTAATAATTGAAGAATCCAATGGCCTTGTAACTGATGAAAAATGCAGACCACTGGTAAATGATTTAAATGTTCTTGAAAGGACATCCATAATAGCATCTTGCAATAAGAATTTTCACACTCAAATAATGTCTATTTTGGGAGGAATTTAAATGCGAATAGGAGTAGTGTCCCGTTTTGATGTTGAAGAAGCAGTTGAAATGGCTGAAAAAATAGTTGAATTTCTCATGGAAAATGAAGTTGAAACTTTGATAGATTCTCAGTTGGCAACACATCTAAAACAATACGAAGGCATTGCCTCAGATCTGGAGGATATGGATGTTGATTTGGTTGTTGCAGTAGGTGGTGATGGAACCATACTTCGAACACAGGGAATAATAAACCACAAAAAAATTCCATTGGTAGGCATCAATAAGGGTGCAGTGGGATTTCTAACTGAAATAGATCCTGAAGATGCTGTAACTGCGTTGGAACAGGTTTTAAATGGTGATTACTTCGTAGAAAAACGAACACAGCTTAAGATATGCCACAACAAACAGCTTCACTCGGCCTTAAACGAAGTAGTTTTGATGACACAAAAACCTGCAAAAATGCTTCACATAGAGATAAGTGTGGATGATGAAGTTGTGGAGGAACTACGGGCTGATGGATTGATAGTTGCTACTCCAAGCGGTTCCACAGCGTATTCCATGTCTGCAGGCGGACCAATAGTAGATCCCCGGGTTGATGCATTTATAATAGTGCCAATTTGTCCATTCAAATTAGGTGCAAGGCCGTTTGTGGTGCCAAACGACAGTGTGATCAAGGTTAAATTTTTACGTAAAGGTAAGAAGGCAGTAGCTGTCATAGACGGTCAGCAGGTCGAAGAAATTGATTACATGGATGAAATAATTTTCAGGAAGGCAGATAACTACGCCTACTTTGTAAGGCTCTCCAAAAACTTCTACAAAAGGGTTAGGGAAAAACTCCAAGGGGATGTCTAGGTTCATGGACTACTTGGTTGTTGACATGACCCATGGCGGACTTATAATTGCTTCAGAATTGTCTAAACTCCCTGAAACTCATGTATATGCATGGGATATCTATAGAACCCTTGATGAATCCATAATAGAAAAATATTCTTCTAGTAGTTTGGAATTTGTTGATGGAAATTGTTTTAAAGAGCCTAAAGAGTTAACAGTTGTTAGTCCAATTCACTGTAATTTACAAAGACATGTTGACATGACTCATCATGATGCTGTAAAATTTATTTTGAACCATAAAATAAATGTTCCAGTTGTTGAAGTCACAGGTGTGAAGGGAAAAACAAGCGTTGTTTGGATTTTAAAGGAGATTCTAAAACATAAGAAACCATTAGTTTTAAGCAGTTTAGGGGTTGAAGTGTTTGATGGAACGAAATGGGTAAAACTCAAGGGGAACATAAGCATAACACCGGCAAGTATTGTTGAAGCATGGAAACTTGCAGAAAATTATGAAATAGGAATATGCATATTTGAAACATCCCTAGGGGGAACAGGATTGGCTGATGTAGGAGTTTTAACCAATATTGCAGAGAATTACTCCATAGCAGGTAACTCAAGCAACGCAAGCAAAGCCAAGTCCCAAATATTTAAGAGTAAAATGGTTGCATGTGATCAAGAATCATTTGATTCAAAATACATAAAATATAAAGAAAACACCAACACATTCGGAATTCTTAACAATTCAAAAATCATACCAGATCTAACTGCAACAAATATCAAATACAGCTTCGACAAAACAGATTTTGATGTTCAACTATCTCATTTTAAAACAATTAGCAGTGGCTTAATTGAAGGGACGTTTAAACTCAACACATTTGCACCAGCACCCATCCACGTAAACAATGTTCTTGCAGCAGTTTCAGCATCTGTGATGTTGGGAATATCCGAAGAAAAGATCAAAACAGGCCTATTACAATTCAAAGGATTGAATGGTAGAACTACAATAAAGGAATTAAATGGTGTTAGAATAGTGGAAGAAATCAATCCGGGGCTCAATGTCACAGCGGTGAAAGAAGCCATCAAAATGATGGAAAATATTGATGATGTTGCGGTGGTTTTCGGAGGAAGATACGGTGTAACTTGTGAGGAGATCGATGAAAATTCTGTTTCGCAAGTATTAAACGGAATAAATGAAGATACAAAACTAATTTTAGTAGACGAGCTAGGAAAAAATGTTAATAAGCTACTGAAAAGAAATTCTATTTATTATAATAATTTAAAAGATGCTGTAAACTACGCATCAAAAACTAACTCTCATAATATCTTAGTTGTTTACAGATCCAATTATTCAGACTTGGAAAAAAGATAATTGATGATTATTTTGTGTCTATGGTAACATTTATTAAACATATACAAGAATCATTCAATAGGGGATTTAATAAATACTATTCCTGATCACAGTTCAAAATATTACAGAACATACTTTAAATTTGTATCTAAGAAATTTTAAGTTCTATAATCAATTTTAATGTGAAAATATTATCATGATGAAATTTCTTACTGGAGATGATTTTTTTGAAGGTTGGTACCCGTGGAAGCAGTCTTGCAACATATCAAACCAAGACTATAATTAATGAACTGTCCATAGTTACAGATGAGAAAATTGATGTAGAAATTATCAAATCTACTGGGGATAAAATACAGAATTCACAGCTATACAATATTGATGCTAAAGGGATATTCACCCGTGAATTAGACGACGCTGTATTAGATGGAACTGTAGATTTCGCAGTACACAGTTTGAAGGATCTGCCAACTGAACTTGAAGGGGACCTTGAAATTGTTGCTGTGCCTGAAAGGGAATCTCCAAATGAAGTTTTAGTTTCCAAGTTAGGATGGGATGAACTGCCAAAAGGTGCAACTGTTGGTACCAGCAGTATCAGAAGGGAAGCTTTCTGTAACCATCATGACAAAGAATTTAATATAAAACCAATAAGAGGAAATATAGATACAAGAATAAAGAAAGTATTCAGTGGAGAATATGATGCTACAATTATGGCTGAGGCTGGTTTGAATAGACTTGGGCTGACTGAATATATTAAGCAAAGGTTTTCAATTGAATATTTTACTCCTGCTGCTGGGCAGGGGGCAATTGCAGTTGTTGCAAGAAGTGATAGTGATGTTAAGGATGATTTACAGAAGATAAATCACCTCAAATCTTTTCAGGAAGTCACTGCTGAAAAAAGGGTGCTTCTTGAAATGGGGGTGGGTTGTCAATCACCTTTGGGTGTTTCTGCAAGAATTAATGAGAATAAACTCAAACTTTGTGCTGTTCTTCTTACTCAGGAAGGAAAAATAGTTTCAAGGGTTATGGTTGAAGGTTCTGCAGATAAAGCCAGTAATTTGGGTTTAAAGGCTGCAAAACTTATGATGGAGGATTATATTTGAATAAGGTGAACGTTGGAGTAATCGGTGTCGGAGCAATGGGTTACAACCATGTTAGGGTTTATTCTGAACTTGAAAATGCTAACTTAATGGCTGTTTCAGATCTAATGCGAGGTACACTGGCAGAAGTTTCAAAGGAATTCAACACAGTAGGTTTTGTTGATTATGATAATATACTCAAGATGCCTGAAATAGATGTTGTAAGTGTATGTGTGCCTACCACTTACCACTATGATGTTGTTATGGGTGCTATTGAACAAGGAAAGCATGTTTTGGTAGAAAAACCTATTGCATTCACCCTTGATGAAGCAAAGGACATGGTCAATGCGGCTCATGATGCTGGAGTTAAACTGGCAACGGGTCATGTAGAAAGATTCAACCCTGCAGTAGATGAGGCTAAACGACTTCTAAATGATGGTGCTATAGGAGAGATTGTTTCTGCTTCAGCAAAAAGGGTAGGTCCATTCCCACCACGAATAAAGGATGTTGGTGTGGCCATAGATCTTGCAATACACGAAGTGGATATCATGTTTTATTTATTGAACAGCCCAGCTTCTAGTGTTTACGCAAACATGGGTAGCAGGCTTGAAAAATGTGAATATGAAGATCATGCAGAGATCATGATGAAATTTGAGAATGGTGTGGTGGGTATATTAGAAACCAACTGGCTCACTCCATACAAGAAGAGACAGCTTGAGATCACAGGGGTTGATGGGATTATTTCCATGGATTACATAGATCAAACTGTTGAAGTATATGGAAAAAATGCACAGAAGGTTGAAGTGGCCCATACAGAGCCTCTTAAGGACGAACTTCAATCATTTTTATCGTGTGTGGTCAACGATGAGGAACCTAAAATAACAGGTGAAGATGGTATTCATGCCTTGAAAGTTGTGCTTGCTGCAATGAAATCTGCACAAAAGAAGATAGTTGTAAATATGAATGAATGTTAAGGTGCGTAACATGAATGAAAAACTCATAAAACGGGCTTATGAACTGAGAAACAGGGGTTTTACAACAGGAGAAATAGCTGATGAATTGAATGTTTCTAAAGACACTTCAAGATGGCTTATTTTGCAGGGTAAAGACAATAAAACAAGTGCTGAATCTGAAAAGGCACCAATAGATTTTGCTATTAATTGGAACAGTCTTGGTGGAAGTTCTGTCAGAATGAAATATGTATCTGCAGCTTTAGCAGATATGGCACTCAAATATGGGGAACCTGACGTGATTGTTGGCATCACCGTGAGTGGAATTCCATTTGCAACCATGATGGCTGAGATTCTCGGTGCAGATATTTCTGTTTTCCATCCAATTAAACACAGGAAGATGGAAGAAGATGCTAAGGGTGCTGTGAGTAGTAACTTTGCATCTGTGGATGGCAGAAAAGTTGTGATTGTTGATGATGTTACAACAAGTGGCAGAACCATCAGGGAAGCAGCCAGGGTTTACAAGGATCTTGGAGCTATTCCAATTGCAGTAGTTGTCTTAATTGATAAGGCAGGTATTGCAGAAGTGGAAAATGTGCCTGTAGAATCATTAATAAGTGTCAGCAGGTTGGGATGAATATTTCCAACTTTTTTTTATATAAAATATAGTCTACTGTAGAAATAATCATTTAAAAAAAAGATTAGAGCCTGTATCTTAATATGGCTCCAACACCACCAAACGCTCTGAAAAGCTGCATTCCTTCTTCAGTTTCTGTTGAAATAATTTCTACTTCCGAACCAACTTCTTCTGCTAGTTCAACAAAATCATCAATGATGTCAACTGTTTCTTCAACCTTCATTCTCTCATTACAGTTAGAACAGGTTTTTTCAGGAATGGCTACATCAGATTTCAAAGTTTTTTCAGCTTTTGTTCCGCAGGTTGGACATTCGTAGTTCAACCTTTTGGATTTAAGATCTTCTGAAAGTAAAAGTACTTCCACAGCACCCATCTGTAAATTTTTTCTGACTTCGGCTTCTCCATAAGATGCCAGACCATGTTCATCAATTAATTCAACCAGAAATTTTTGAACCAACTTTTTCTCTCTGACAACATCTATTTCTGTCAAAACATCCATGGACTTTTCCATAACTTCCCTTATACCAAATTCTCCAGTGTAGGATGTGTCAACGGTGGTGATGAGTTTGTTCTTTATTTCATGGTGCAAGTAGTCCCCTTCAACAAATTCTTCCTTTGTATGGCCGGGTCCACCAATAATCACTCCCTTAAGATCGGGAACATCTAAAAATGCTTCGTTCATGTGCGTTCCTATCCTTTTTAAAAATTCGTGTGCTGCAAGATCGATGAGCCTGTCGAATCTTCTCTGGGATTGTCCTCCTGCTTTATGTTTTCCAGGAACACCACTGGTTAGGTTTTTTATGATGTCGATCCTTTTTCCGCGTAGGATTGCAATGGTTGCTTCCTTACGATCTATGACTGCAAGTCCGTAGACATCTTTATCCTCGATGATTTCCTCGAGGGGTTTAAGATAAAATGTTGAATCACAGTGGTAAATGTAGGTTTGAACTGGTTCAGGAGGTTCGAACATGTATGTTTCCATTTTTTCTGTTCCAGGACCCCCCCTAGGTATCATTCCCACAAACAGCACCAAACCCTTTTCTGGAGGTTTGGGAAACAGTTTCATCCTTTGCATTATGACTTCGATTGCAGATTGAACATTTTTCTTGGTTTGTTTACTTTTGATGTTGGCACTCTGGCTAAGTTCTTCACGCATATGCTTAACAACATCACTTATCTGCTTTTCAGGTGGAATATAAACAGTTACTAATTCTGTACCTCTGCCCTTTTTATCTGCTAACTCTTTAAGGGTTCTTTTTACTTCGTACAGCTCTTTAGATGATACTTCGCTCAAATTTTTTCACTCCTAAATTCTGGAATTAATTTTATATAATAATATATAAAATAGATCTTTTTAAAAATAATGAAATGAGTTTAAACACTTCAACTTACTTATGTTATATCTGTCTAAACTATTTATTATATTAAATTTAATTTATCTTTGATGGTGATGAGATGAAGATAGTTGTTACAATAGGCGGTTCAATACTTATTAAGGATCATGATTATAAAAAATTCAGAGATTACGCAAATGTTCTGAAGAAGTTAAACCAAGATAATGAGGTATTTGTTGTTGTGGGTGGTGGAAAAACTGCACGGGACTATATTGACATTGCTAGGTCTTTGGAAGTTTCAGAAGCCATGTGTGATGATGTTGGGATCGAAGTCACAAGGTTAAATGCAAAACTTTTAATTGCAGCACTTGGCAAAGATGCATACCCTGATGTTCCACACAACTTTAGAGAAGCATTAACTTACGCAAATTCTGGGAACATTATTGTAATGGGAGGAACTGAACCTGCTCACAGTACTGATGCGGTTGGAAGCATACTTGCTGAGTTTGTGGGTTCAGATCTGCTGATAAATGCCACATCTGTGGATGGGCTTTACAACAAGGATCCAAACAAATATCCTGATGCTGTGATGTTTAAAGAGGTTAAACCATCTAAAATGATGGAGTTAATGTCCCACAACGATGTTAAAGCGGGAACTTATGAATTTTTTGATATGACGGCCATACAAATCATTAAACGGTCGAGTATTAAGACCGTGATAGTTAATGGTGAAGATCCAAAGAATATTTTAATTGCAAATGAAGGTAATATTGGAACCACAATTATTCCAGAATAAAAAAATTTAAAGATTAACGAGGTTAAAAAAATGACTGATCAACACAAGCA
The DNA here is from genome assembly GCF_000191585.1 of Methanobacterium lacus. Classification (NCBI taxonomy): domain Archaea; kingdom Methanobacteriati; phylum Methanobacteriota; class Methanobacteria; order Methanobacteriales; family Methanobacteriaceae; genus Methanobacterium; species Methanobacterium lacus. The sequence continues at coordinate 2,380,919 of NC_015216.1, read as the reverse complement.
CTGTCCAGTGTGCCAAAAACCAATACCACTTTCTGAAAGATTTTGTTCACCAAAATGTGAACAGATTTACATGGAAAGACAAAATAAAGTCGCAAAAACTAAAAAAACACTCTACGTATTATTTGCAGCATTTATTATAATCTGGCTGCTATTCACATTAAGGGGACAATTAGGATTTTAATACCTAAATTACCTTAAAATTCTATTTTTTTAAAATAAATAAAGATTTGGGCATTTTATAATGTTACACCCATATCAAGCTGTTCTGTAAGCTCTTTATATCTGTTTCTTATTGTAACTTCTGTCACTCCAGCTATATCTGCAACGTCCCTTTGGGTTTTTCTCTCTCCAAGGAGTACTGATGCTATGTAAAGTGCTGCTGCTGCAACTCCTGTCGGGCCTCTGCCTGATGTGAGACCTTTTTCCATGGCTTTTTCAATTATTTCGATGGCCTTGGATTGTACTTCTCCTGAGAGGTTCAGTTCACTTGCAAACCTTGGTACATAATCTACAGGAGACGTTGGTGGTAGTTTGATGTTGAGTTCTCGTGTTAAGAACCTGTAGGTTCTTCCAACTTCCTTTTTACTCACTCTAGACACTTCAGCTATTTCATCCAAAGTTCTTGGAACGTTACATCTTCTGCATGCGGCGTAAAGAGATGCTGCGACTACTCCTTCGATACTTCTTCCTCTGATGAGTTTGTTTTCAACAGCGTTCCTGTAAACAACTGAAGCTGCTTCACGAACACTTCTTGGAAGTCCAAGTCTTGAGGAGTCCCTATCAAGTTCGGACAGTGCAAATGCGAGGTTTCTTTCGGTGGCTCCGGATATTCTGATTTTTCTCTGCCATTTTCTGAGCCTGTACCATTGGGCACGGTTTCTGGCGGGAATGTCACGACCGTAGATATCCTTGTTTCTCCAGTCGATCATGGTGGAGAGTCCCTTATCGTGGATGGTATAAGTTATCGGTGCACCAACTCTGGTTCTTTTATCACGCTGTTCATGGTCGAATGCTCTCCATTCAGGGCCCATATCAACGATGTTATCATCAATCACAAGTCCACAGGCACCACAAACTACTTCGCCTCGTTCATGATCGTTGATAAGTTTTTCAGATCCACATTCTGGGCATTTAGTTTCTTTTTTCTCAATTTCAGAAACATCCTGCTTCATTTGTTCTTTTTCAGAAACTTCAGGTTCTGAAATGCCCTCGTTTACAACTTCATGTTTCAATTCTTCTTTCGTTTCCTTCGCCCCCGCTTTTCAATCTTGTTTGAAGAGGGAATGTACAAGTCTTTTCCAATTAATTTTTCAAGGTTCCTTGAATTTTTAGCAAAAACTTTTACAGATATGTACTGACCTTTAGTAGGACCAAAAACATCATAAACAGTACCAAATTTTTTGTTGTCTTCTGTATAAACAGGTAGACCAAAACCTGGAGTTTGATTTGATTTTATAATTATTCTGTTTCTGTTGGAAATATGCGAAATTTTACCCAATTGCTTCATTTGTCGACCCATTTGTAATTTTGTTTAATCCCTCTAAACCGAAACTTTTATATATTGATAACTAACCCGAACTAGTATATATAGTTTGCGATAGTTTTAAAAAGGTATGTACATCGAATTGCAGAACTTTACACCTCTATTTAGGGCTTGTTTTAGTTAGAGGAGCTTCTATCTTTTTTTGCCAAAAGCTTTCCATAGTACGCAGTTGCAATGATACCCACACCAGTTGGCATTAAGTAACTTACCACACGATCAATTAAACTGGCAGCAATCACCACATCGGCAGGAACTCCTACAACTAAGAATAAACCGACCATTGTTACTTCACGAAGTCCTAAAGCTCCCGGTATTGTTGGTAATATTGTTATAAGGATTGCTATGGTGTATATGATGATCATGGGGATAATTGGTGGGGATGATCCAACCGCAGCAAAACATAGGTACATCCTCAGCATGTCAGTTCCCCACATCAAGAAAGAAATTGAAAGACCAAGTACGAACATTTTATGATCCTGTAGAACTGTTGCAAAACCTGTAGAAAACCTTTCAACGTAGTACTGTATTTGTTCGCTCACAGCTGAAAAGGTGGTTTCTTTTTTGGTTATTTTCAATGCGTATGGGAAGATGGAACGTGCTATTGAAAGAATTATTCTTTCTGCAATCTCTCGTTTTACACCCACATAAATTAAAAGCCCGAAAAAAGCCATTGTAACTATGATAAGCAAACTGATAAAAATGGTACTCCAAAAACCAATATGCCATGTTGATATCATGTAAATGGCAAAGGCTGACACCAGAACAAACGGAAAAAATTCAAAAACACGATCAGCACTCGCAGAAACAAATGCAAGGTCGAATGATATATTCTCAAACTTACTAAGAAGATAAGCTCTCATGGGTTCTCCACCAGCAGCACCTGGAGTGATGTTGTTCCCAAAAAGACTCGCGAACATCATTACAAAAAGTTTACTGAAACCTGGAGATTTATCTATAACCTTCAAAATTAGTGACCAACGTTCAGTCCACATACAAATCAGCACTATCTCAAGCAACATGGCTATTGCGATAATTTGGAGATTTGCATCTTTTAAAACGTTTATAATATCTTGCAAACCCACTGCAACTGAAACAATGAATATAATCAATATACCAATGATTATGGCTATCAATATTCCCCATTTATGCTCATGTATAAATTCAGAAGTGGTCTGCATTTTAGAAAATATTTCGTTGTTTATATATCAAGTTATCCATCTTTAAATAAAATAAAAAAAAAATAAGGTTTTAATCAATCAGGAAATAATTATTTAATTCCTAATATTTCCATGAAAGATATGTTTTGATTTAATTTGGAGCTGATTTCAGTTTCGTTACTCACTATTTTCATTGCTACTTTCATGACCTCTGAAACCATTTTTTGGTCTACACTCACAACTCCGCATTCATCTCCTATAATGAGGTCTCCCGGTTTGATGATGGTGTCTTCAATTGTGAGGTTTATATTGATTTCACCCTCTGTCAGGGGCTTTCCAGCATTTGGAACTACATTTCGAGAAAATACTGGGTATTTCAAACTTTTTATCCCTGCACTGTCTCTGCTGGCACCAATAACTACTGTTCCTGAAAGACCTCGTATTTTGGCTGCTTCAGATGCCAATTCGCCCCAAACTGCAGTTTGATCATCTTCACAACTTATCACCAGTACATCTCCCTTTTTGGCACTGTATATTCCTTTGATCACAGTACCCCAATCATTGGAAGATGTTTTAACGGTTGTAGCTCTTCCAATAATTTTGAAATCGTCAATTGGTTTTATATTTACTAAAACTCCATTTTTTCCTGTTAGCTTGGTTAAAGCATCTGAAAACTGTGATGTTGTAACATCAGGATATGCAGGTTCTTCAGAAGATTTGGAAGCAAATTTTTTTAAAAAGGTTTCTGGAGAAAGTTTTTGCTTTCCATCCATTTAATCAGTCCTGAGGTGTTGTAACTTCTTCAATTAATTTTTTTCCAGCCACAACTTCATCCACACTGTGGATTGAACCACCATACTCTTCAATTGCTTCTGTGATGACATCGTAGTCTAGATCATCACCTTGCATGGTAACTTTTATGTTCTCAGTTTCCTTGTCTATTTCTAAAAGTGTGATATTTACGCCCTCTACGCCGTTAATTTCACTTAAATATTTAGCAAACGTGGGGATTATTGGTTCATGTGGTTTCAATATGTCCAGAACTATCCTAATAAGGCCTTTTGCCACTTTAATTTCCTCCGATTTTTTTTAACTAAGATGTTACAGAACTTATTCTTTCTGTTCATCTAACTTTATTATGTATCAGTTGATAATGAGATCAACTTTCTATATACATTTTCTGAATTTTAGATTTGATTCAAATTTATGATGATTGATTGTATGTTTAGGGCATATTATCGCCATAGAATTAAAATAAACTACAATTTGCAATTGGTAGTATTGAGCCAAGTGATCAGTAACTAAAGTGCATGTAATATTTTTTCATAGAGTCTCAATGGAATCTTCATTTAGAAACTCAAATTTTTAAATTCATTTCAAACAATTTTGTTAGTGTTTCATATAGTAATATTACCACAAATAATTTAAATCAGCGAGTAATTAGTCCTTATAATCCTTTAAAATCCTTAAAATAGTGATTTATTAATACTGCTATCAATTACTTCAATTTTATATATAAGATGGGTTATAATATGATATAGATACTTATCAACATCATAAAAAGGGCTTATAGATGAGTTTTAAAAAACTATCATGTATTATAGAGGAACTCAAGATCTGTGCGGAGCAGGGAATGCCAATACTTATCGAGGGAAAAAAAGACGAAAATGCTTTGAAGAAACTTGGTATCAATGGTACTTTCATTAAAGTCTCAGGTTCTGGTCTTAAATTATTCGAAATTGCTGAAAAATCTGTGAAATTGTCCTCAAAAGTTATCATCCTTACAGACTTCGATAAAAAAGGAGAACAACTTGCCAAAAGACTTGCAGGGGATATACAAAGTCTTGGTTCATATCCAAATCTGGAGATCAGAAGAAAAATTATGGGTATTACCAGGAAATTCATAAAAGATATTGAGAGCCTCCCAAGGCACATGGAGCAATTAGAACTCGAAGAAAAACCCGATGGTGTTAGTGATAATTTCGATCATCAACGTTTCTGTGTCAGATACTGATGCCAACTGGGCATGATATAATCATCATGAGAGTATCTATACAAGAAGGGGAGGCCCAAAAATGGGAAAAGAAGAGATTAGTACGACTAAATATCTTATTCACGCTCAAATTAATGCTAATGGAATTGTTGAAAAGCCAGATGTCGTTGGAGCAATTTTCGGACAGACAGAAGGGCTTTTAAGTAACGATTTAGATTTAAGGGAACTGCAAAAAACTGGTAGAATCGGAAGGATTAAGGTCAACATTAACTCCAAAGCAGGCAGATCCAAAGGAGAAATAGTCATTCCATCCAGTCTTGACAGGGTTGAAACCGCCATTCTCGCAGCATCACTAGAAACCATAAACAGGGTAGGGCCTTGCGAAGCATACATACAAGTTTCTAAAGTTGAAGATGTCAGGGCAGTTAAAAGGAGAAAAGTAGTAGACAGAGCCAAAGAGCTTTACAAGGGCATGATGGAAGAAGTAACTCCAGAAAGTCTGAAAATGATTGAAGAAGTCAAAGAAGCCATGAGAATCCATGAAATTGCGGAATATGGTGACGACAGACTTCCTGCAGGTCCAAATGTTATTTCATCCGATGCCATACTGGTAGTTGAAGGAAGGGCAGATGTGCTGAACCTTCTCAGGTACGGTGTGAAGAACTCCATCGCAGTTGAGGGTGTAAGTGTACCTAAAACAGTTGCAGAACTAACCAAACATAAAACAGTCACAGCATTTCTCGATGGAGATAGGGGTGGAGATCTAATTCTTAAAGAACTTCTACAAGTTGGAGAAGTGGACTACGTTACCAGAGCTCCTCGAGGAAAAGAAGTCGAAGATCTAAGTAAAGACGAAGTCATGGTTGCACTCAGGGATAAGATCCCAGTCGAACAGATATACCATGATGTAGGTGTGAAGGTTGAGAAGGTTGAACCTAAAGGACCAGATAAAATAACAGTTTTAAAGGGTATTCTAAAGGATCTTGAAGGTTCCGGAAATGCTGAAATATTGGATGATGCACTCAACATTTTGAAGGAAGTGAAGGTTGAAAACCTGTACGACGAACTCAAAACAGTAAACAACAATGCATACGCTGTTGTTTTTGATGGAGTTATCAGTCAAAGATTGATAGATATGGCCAAAGAAAAGGGTTTGAAACATATAGTGGCCGTCAGAATGAGTGATGTAGTAAAAAAACCAAGTCCCATAAAGGTAATTACCAGATAACTCCTATTTAATTGGAAAATCCGTAAAAAAAGGATCATACAGGGATTATGAATTTAATCCCTGGGGGAATTTTTTATGTACGTAAACATGAAAAAAGAATTTTTAAGAGATATTAACACTACTAAAGATATTCTCATACCTAAAGATCCGCTTGAGAGAGTTATTGGACATGAGGATATTATCAGATCCGTTAAAATTGCTGCTAAACAGAGAAGAAACCTTCTACTTGTGGGTCCTCCCGGAATTGGAAAATCTTTAATTGCCCAGGCAATTTCATTCCATCTTAAAAAACCCAACGAAGAAATAACAGTTGTTCAAAACCCTGAAAGACCGGAAAGACCATTTGTTGAAACCAAAACCCGCAATGAAATGGAGCATGAAAAGAGAGATCTTGAAAGAGCAGAAGGGGAATTGGTCAGTCCAGAAAATGTTCCAGAAGCAGTTGCAGATAGATTAGGTTTTCGATGTGTCAACTGTGGAGGGTACAACAATGCTTACCAGAGCATATGTCCCAACTGTGGTGCAGATAAATATTCCCACATAAACGCCCGACGGAAACACCTGGGAGATCTCCTTGGAATGTTTGAGATGAACGAGGGATCTGTTAACATTCCCCAAGAAAGGGTTACAACTACCAGAATGAAAAATGGCAGGGAAGAAGTTGTTATTTATGAACGTGTTGATGGGGAACACATCAAGATACTGGATCAGCATGCCCTAGAAAAACGAAGGGAATTGGTTGAAGAAAAACCAAAGAATGTAATCATCCCAATCGATAGGAAATTGTTTATTCAAGCCACAGGTGCCAGTGAAACTGAACTTTTAGGTGATGTGCGCCATGATCCCTATGGGGGACATCCTGAGTTAGGTACACAACCCTACGAACGTGTGGTTCCAGGTGCTGTTCATGAAGCACACGAAGGAGTACTTTTTATAGATGAAATAATCCATATCGCACCCCTCCAACGCTACATCTTAAGTGCTATGCAGGACAAGGTGTTTCCAATAGTTGGAAGAAACCCCCAGAGTGCTGGAAGTTCGGTGAGGGTGGATAATGTTCCATGCGATTTTATATTCATAGCAGCGTGCAATATCAGAGATATTCAACACATACTGCCGCCTTTACGCTCTAGAATTCAGGGCGAAGGTTATGAAATTTTGATGAATACAACCATGCCTGATAATGATGAAAATAGGGCTAAACTGGCCCAATTCGTTGCCCAAGAAATAAAACTGGATGGAAAAATACCCCACGCAACAAGAAGGGCTGTTGAAGTGTTAATTGAAGAAGCAAGTCGAAGGGCAGAATCAATTGATGAACAAAAAAATTCCTTAACACTGAGACTAAGGGATCTAGGTGGATGTTTGAGGATGGCTGGGGATATGGCTGTTATGGAATCCAGCGATCTTATAATGGAAAATCATATGAGTTTCGCCATAAAAAATGCCCTATCTATAGAGGATCAGATAATAAAAAGATACAGAACCTTTGAAAATGCATTTAACAAGGATATTTCCAGTTCTCAAAACATGGGTACTGGACAGAAACAGAATCCAAATGAAAACGTTGACAGAAGTTACATGTAAACCTCCAACAATATACTTAAACTATTTACATTAATAAACATAAAACATCTACTAAAATAAATAATTAAAAACAAATTTAGGTTCTCTGACTAAAATGAATCCCTACTCAAACCAACACTGGAAAAATATCGAGGGTGGTTCGGCACAGTTGCATGGGACAGTTTCAAGCGAGTCTGGGCATGTTTTGAGAGAAAACATACTCGATGCCTTTGATTTTCCTGAGATGATTGAAGATTACCTCATAGAACTGGAAATAAGGAACTACTCAAAAAACACCATAAAAACCTACAGATCCATCATAATTAATTTTCACAAATTTTTAAAGAGCGAAAAGGATCTGTACGATGAAAGATTAGTTTTAAGAGCTTTTAAGAGATATATCCGTTATCTTAAACGGGAAAAGAATGTATCACAAAATTATATTTACCTGGTAACTGTGGTTGTCAAGAAATTCTTTGAATTTGGAGGTATCGGTGTTTTAAAGGATGTTCAAACACCTAAAAGGACCAAGTCCCTTCCAAAATCATTAAATGAAAATGAGATTCTGTCGCTTATAAATGCTATGGATCATGACAAAGATGATTATCTATCCGAAACTTCAGAATTTTTAAGGCTCAGAAACAAGGTGATACTTGCTTTATTATACTCCTCTGGATTGAGGGTTTCAGAGCTTGTGACACTACATTCAGATAGCTTTGACCTGACTGACAGAACCATTCGTATCCGGGGAAAGGGTGAAAAGGACAGAATAGTACTATTTGATGAACAAACCAAGGAACTCCTCGAGGGTTATCTCCAAGTCAGAGGAGATCATAGCGATTACCTCTTTGTAAACAGATCCGGAAATCATCTAACACCCAGGTACATACAGATGATGATCAAGGATTATGCAAAGGCAGCAGGCATTAAAAAGAAGGTCACACCCCACATTTTAAGACATTCCTTTGCAACTCACCTGCTTAAAAATGGAGTGGACATAAGGGCAATACAACAATTATTAGGCCATTCAAACCTAAGTACTACTCAAATTTATACCAGCGTGGATATGCACACTCTTAAAAATGTTTATGACAGGGCTAAATTGTCATAATGATTTTATTTGCAGCTTCAACGCATGATAGAAGGATTAATTCAGTTTTATTTGACTATTATCTAATTAAACCAAATGTTTAATGGGATGGGAATTTTCATTCTAGGTTCTTATGGAGAAATTAGAAATGGATTTTGAAAAACCAAGGATAGTAGTGAGTAAATGCATTGAATTTGCACCGTGCAGGTACAATGGCCTTATGATAAAGAGCAGCATAGTTGAGAAATTAAAGGACTATGCAGATTTTTTGCCGGTTTGTCCCGAAGTGGGTATGGGCTTGGGAGTTCCAAGGGATCCCATAAGGGTTGTTGATTCAGGGGGTGGATTGGAATTATTCCAACCAAAGACTGGGAAAATTTTAACAGAGGAAATGAATAAATTTTCACAGACATTTTTAGAATCAATATCTGATGTAGATGGTTTCATACTTAAAAACAAATCTCCTTCTTGTGGTGTTAAAGCTATCAATATTTACCCCTCGTTTGAAGATTCAAGACCTCAAAAGGATGGAATTGGACTTTTTGCAGCTCATGTTTCGAAGGTTTTTCCAGAATTACCTCTGGAAGATGAGGGAAGGCTTAGAAACCTTATTATTAGAGAAAATTTTTTAACAAGCATATTCGCCCTTGCAAAGTTTCGTAGGGCGATTTCTGGAGATTTCAATGATCTAATTACCTTTCATACAAAAAATAAACTTTTTTTAATGTCTCGCAGTCCATATTACCTTAAGTTAATGGGGCAAATCTTGGCAAATAACGATAAAAAAGCGATTGATAATATTAAGGAGGAGTACCAAGGACTTTTATTTAGGTCCCTTGCAGAAGATTCAAACCCTTCATTAAATGTTAATGTTATGATGCATGCCATGGGATACTTCTCAAAGGGGATCAAACACGATGAAAAAACATTATTTTTAAATACGTTAAATGATTACAAAAATGGGCGTATACCTCTTTTGGTTTGCTTAAAAATGCTTGAACTTTGGATCATTAGATTTGAAAATGATTATTTGGCTGAACAAACATTTTTTAAACCATATCCTCATGATTTGATGCAGATAACTTTTATTTAACATGGTACCCTTGTCAACTTTTTTTTGGAAATCATGCATGCTACTATTTCAAGCTATATCTACAATCTAATTAACAATCATGTTATTTTTACAAGGAGTCTCCAAGAGTTCTAAAAAAAGTATTTATAATATCTTAACATAATTAATTAAGGGAATGGGTAAAAGTACTTTAATCTTTAAAAAGCTATTTTTTCCATCTAAAATATCATACTATCTGTTCAATTAAATTAATTCGTAATTTTTTTAGGTTTAGACTGTTGAAGTATCAATATAAGGAGGAATTTAATGGAGATAACAATTGACAATTATTTTGAAAAGAGATACACACTTTTTAAATGGAGATCCGAAACTTCAAATGCTAATAAATTGGTGATGGCATTTTTCATGGCCTGTTTAACTGGTTTAATGGCCCAAATAATTATTCCTTTACCTTGGACTCCTGTACCTATTACTGCACAAACCTTTGCTGTATTGTTTGCAGGAATAGTACTTGGAAGGTACTGGGGCGGTTTGAGTATGTTGATTTACATAGCAATAGGCTTAGTCGGTGTGCCATGGTTTGGAGGAATGACAAGCGGAGTTGAAATCCTATTCGGGGCATCAGGAGGATTCTTAGTAGGATTTGTTTTAGCTGCCTTGGTTGTGGGATATCTATCTGATAGATACGTCAAAGTGAGAAATTTCATGCCAATGTTCACTTTGCTTGTATTTGCAAACTTCCTCTTGATCTACGTGCCTGGTGTCATAGGTCTGGCTGTATTCATGTACATTGCCAACGGCACAGTGCCGGGAGTATGGACCTTACTTGCAATGGGTGTATTGCCATTTGTGATTGGAGATCTAGTAAAAATCGGTGGAGCCGCAGCACTTGCAAAAGCAGTAACTCCAAAGGACTCATTTATCTAAATTTTAGGGTTTGATGATGCTCGAAGGTACTGATAAAGCTTTGATTAAAATTCGAGCTCATCATCTACTTTGTTTACAGGGATTTCAAGGCTATGGATACAATAAAAACTTTGCACTGGGAATGAAAGAAATACTTAGAGTCTTAAAATCAGATCCTTCTCCGAATATTCAATTAGTGACAGAAGCAGATGAAATATGCGGCATATGTCCAAATTTAGTTGATGGAGTGTGTGTTGATTGCATCAAAATAAAAACAATGGATCTAAACGTTATTGAAACCATTTCTTTAGAAAATAATCAAATTATAACATTTAAAAACGCTTTACAAATTATTGATAAAGAATTAAGCTTGGAATCTATTAAAAAAATTTGTGAAGGCTGTGTTTGGATGGATAAATGTCTATTTTTTCTTAATAAAATTGGATCTAAAGTTGAATCTTAATAATTCGTTTTTCAAATTTTTTACATTGTCATTTTAAACTACTATTTTAACAAAACTTTAATGTTAAGTAACAATCTATATAAGTAATAAAACTTTTAAGTGTTACATGAAACTTGAAGATCATTTGTTTTAGGAGCATACCAAATTGAAAAAATTTACGATCTTAGTCATGATGGGTTTAATTTTTGTAGGTTTATTAGTAATTGGTTTAGAGAGTTCTTATTCAAATAATAATACTAATCAGAACTATTTTCAAGGTTTAGAAACGAATCCTTCCCAGGCAACCATTATGGTGCTTGGATCAACTTATTTATACGTTCCCAAAAATGCGAAGGTTGTTACACAAGTGGATCGTGTCATCAAAGATGTTGCTTCCAACGTCAATGTTAACACTCCTCCAGGTCAGAGCCCGAACTCTTCAAAACAACTGGTACCCTATATGGAAGGTGCCAGGGTGGCAGAACTCATGAACTACGCCGATGTAAAGGTTATTCCAATTACAGGGGTTCCAATAAAAAAAATCAAGGGAGAATGGTACGGGCCAGATGAAGCTGGAAATTTCCAATTTGGAGTTGACCCCAGTAAAGCAGGATCTCTGTTTTCAATAGATGGTAATGATAGCAACACAAAGATCGAAGTAAACACGCATGGAATGAATGTTCTTGTTCCAGGAGCCATAGATAACCATGCATATTTGGTTGTTGCATGTGGAGATCTGCCCGGTAAAGCTAAGGCAGAAAAATATCTTTCGGATCATGGAATTAATTGTTATGCTCCATGTGATAGGTTTTCAGCACTTGTAATGCCTTACAATGGAACTGGAAAAATAATGGCTGGAGAACCCATAAGAAAGTGTTTAACAGGTGGCGCAGTAATTGGTGCCCAACCCCTAGCCATACAAACCAATGAAACTATTGTGGTACAATCCACGAATAAAACTTATCCTGACCAGTACTGCGATACTCCCAACAGATACTTTCACTGTTTAGAATCAGCTTACAACATGACACTCAAGTTAGATGTTGTTGATGCAGGAAAGGGAGAAGCAGAAAAACTAATTAATGAGACAAAAATTACAGGATCAAAGGTTATTGGTGTTCGAGTTTTAACTGTTCAAGATAAAACTGCCGTTGCAAACTGGCTTAAATCTGATCCTGATAATCGGGCAGTACTCTTCCATTCAGCAGCTTACGAGCCAGGTTATTCACTGTTCACTGAATTTCCAAATCAAGTAACTGGACAGGATTTAAACCCTGTTTTCATTAAACAAACCCCAAGTGATCAGCTAAATCATATATTTGATGAAATTCGAAGTTTATGGTGTTAAAAAAAGGAATTTATATTTTTTTACTGTAACAAACTGCCAGACCACCTTCTGAAGTTTCTCTGTAATGTTTTTTAAGATCCCTACCAGTCCTGGCCATAGTATCAACTACTTCATCAAATGACACCATGTGCCTTCCGTCTGATAAAATAGCATAGGAAGCACAGTCCACAGCCCTTACAGATGCAAAGGCATTCCTTTCTATACATGGTATTGCACAAGCCCCATTATAGGATCACATGTCAGACCTAGATGATGTTCCATTCCCATTTCTGCTGCGTATTCAATTTGATGAGGAGTTCCTCCCATGAGTTGAGCTGCAGCTCCAGCAGCCATGGCACATGCTGTTCCAATTTCTCCTTGACATCCGACCTCTGCACCAGATATTGATCCACTATTTTTTATAAGGTTTCCAATCAACCCTGCAGTTGCAAGTGCTCTTTGTACCTGTGTATTGTTAAATCCATTTAATTCCTGAAGTGAAAATATCACTGCTGGAACCACACCAGCAGATCCGCAGGTGGGCGCTGTGACAACCAAATTTCCACTGGCATTTTCTTCTGCAACTGCAAGTGCATATGAAAATATTGTACCATTTTCTTCCACAAAACCACTGGAATTTTTAGCTTTGGCATGAAATTGAGCAGCTTTTCTCCTTAATTTAAGATCCCCTGGAAGTACTCCCTCCTGGTTTACACCCTGGTCAATAGAGTCTTTCATAACTTGTATTAATTCATCGATGTAGTTCCAAATTTCTTTTCCTTCAAACTCTTCAACGTAGTTCCAGATGACTTTCCCATCGTCATCGCATCTTTTAAGAAGATCTTGCATCTTGTTAAATGGATAAATATCATTAGAATCAGATTTATGAAGAAAATCATTAATTGCACCACCACCAGTACTGTAGACAGTCCATTCATCAATTATATTATTATTTTCATCATAAGCATGAAAAACCATTCCATTAGGATGCATTGGAAGTTCTTCATTCTTTTTCCAAACCACGTCACATTTAACAGTATCAAAAATAGTTTTTATGGCATGATCAGTTAAATGACCTTTTCCTGTTGCTGCCAAACTCCCATACGATGTAACATTATATTTAAAAGCTTGAGGGGTTTTGCTGCGGAAAATTTTAGCAGCATTGGACGGTGCTATGGTGTGGCTACTTGAAGGTCCAAGACCTATTCTGTAAAGTTCTTTTATTGTTTTCATTTGGATCGTTTTAAAATAATTTTTCAGAATTTGTTAGTTTTATAATAGATTTTTAAATTATATCCATAGATATAAATAGATTAACTTTTAAGTTTTACCTTTGTTTAAGAGTTGTGTTGAAAGATCAAGGGCTGTGGTATGTATTGAGATTCAAATTGGGATATTAGACTTCATTTTGAATCGTGTTAATTATATTACCAGTAACCAATAACTATATAGGAAAGAGGAATCCTTATTCCTACATTGTAGATATCTTAATAAATGGGGGTAAAAATGGGGTACAAAACTAACATCTTAATAATAGGGCCGTCCAATTCTGGGAAGGATACAGTAGTTAACAACGTTGAATGGGGAGAAACAAGGATCATGGTAGCTTCCTACGCTAGTGTGGTTTTAAACAACAACAAAAATTATTTGTTCATGTTAAAGGGGGAAGATAACTACAAGTCATTCGATGAAATTCTACTGTTTCAAGATGGACAGGGTCCGGATGGAATAATCATGGTACTGGACAGCTCAAAGGGATTTAAGGAAAATGATCTTGATGTGGTTGAAATGATAATATCCCAGGAAATTCCCCATGTGATATTTGCTAACAAACAAGATATGGGGAATCAAAACTTAAACAACCACTTCACAAATTCTTTAATCGTTCCTACAATTGCAAATGAGGGAATAGGGATAAATGATGGATTTAAATTATTATTAAAGTCTGTAAACGATGATTCTGAGCTAACAAATTCAAAACCTTTACCAAAAGTGAAAACCGAATTTAAAAGAGAAGAACCATCCAGAATAAATGATAACGATATGGTTGCAAAAATGAAGGATGCGTTAATACCCTCCAAAAATCATGGTATATGCCGATTAAAAATGTCTATGCATCCTGTAGAACTTGAAAATGTAATGAAAGTTCTTGAAAACAATGGATTTGCCAACATGACCGTGATAAAAAATAGATTAGTTCAAGATGTGGGTTCAAAAGAAATTTACAGGGGTTACAAGCATGAAGCCCGAATGAAAATGAGAACAGAACTAATCATGACCATCAGATCAGATGAGGTTTCCTACGTTGTTGATGCAATAAAATCTATAAAAACAGATGATATAGATGATTATATTAGTATCAAGCCTGTTGAAGATGTTTTACGAGTAAGAACATTGGAAAGAGGAGTAAATGCGCTAGATTAATCTGTTACAATGTAAATACAAGTAACATTCACCTAAGAGATATGCTCTTAAATACTTTTTTTCTTTTAACCTTCTTCTCAAACTTTTTCAGACTCATAAATTTTATTACACTAAAATTTGGATTACTGGATAAAAAATTTATAGAACCCTGATCTATATAGATATTAGTGTGTAGATGAAGATTTTGTATAAAATTAACGTTAAAATCCCGACCATACCCATGGTTCTGTTTGCAAATTTTCAATACCTCAAAATTATATCTGTCTAGTGTATGAGTATTAAAAGGAATGTGTCTTTGGTGCCAAGAAATTAACATATTGAATAAAATTTATTGGAGGAAAAACTGATGAAAAAACCTAAAATTGCATGGGGACTCACTGGTGCAGGGGATAAAATCGTTGAAACTCTTAAGTACATGGAAAAAATTAAAAAAGAATATGATGACCGGGTTGACATAGAACTATTCGTGTCTAAATCAGGTGATCAAGTTCTAAAATATTATGGAATCTCCACTGAAGTTGAAACCCATTTTGATAAAGTTTGGACAGAAATAAATGCTAACGCACCATTTTTAGCAGGCAATATTCAGTTGGGAAAGTACGATTTCATGTTGATAGCACCTGCAAGCTCAAACACCGTATCCAAAATCGCAATGCGAATGGGAGATACTTTGATATCTAACGCAGCTATAATGGGTCAGAAAGCTGATGTACCCCTTTACATCTTACCCTCTGATTATGAAGAGGGAGTTACAATCACCCAACTTCCAGATGGTAACGATTTGAAGATCTCCATAAGGGAGGAAGATGTTGAGCACATAAAAAAACTGGCCAAAATGCATGAAACCTATGTTATCAAGGAACCAAATGATATCCATGGAATATTTAGAAAATACTATGATTAAATGAATAAAAATGTACTAAATTTACTTTAATTTTTTTTATCCATGAAAAAAAGATTTTTCAGAGCCTTTTTTTATATTCCAACTCTTTAAATGTGATATCAAATTTAGTTCCATGATTTGTTTCAAGGCTTATTACACCGTTGAGTTGATCTACTAGGTTAGTAACAAGTTTAAGTCCTAATGAATCTGTTTTCTGATAATCAACACTTTCAGGAATGCCAATACCGTCATCGGCAACTGTTAGTGTTAATGTGTTGTTGAAACTTTTGAAAATAATTTTTATAGAACCTTTCCCTTGTGGAAATGCAAATTTAAGGCTGTTTATCACAATTTCATTAATTATTAGTCCCAGGGGGATTGCTGTTTCCATATTCAATTCGATATTTTCGATCCTGAGGATTGGATTAATTGCACCGACTTTAACTCCGTAGGTATAAAAAATATCTGTAACCAAATGTTCAACATATTCTTTGAAGTTGATATGGCTTAGGTCCTTTGACATGTACAGTTTTTCGTGTATCATTGCCATTGATTTAATACGGCTTTGACTATCCTTCAGTATATCCTTGGATTCTTCCCCCTGAACATTGGCAATTTGCAGATTCAGTAGGCTGGATATGATCTGCATGTTGTTTTTTACTCTGTGGTAAACTTCCTTTAACAGGGCTTCCTTTTCATCTAAAGATTTTTTAAGCTGTATTTCATCCGATTTTCTCTGGGTTATATCTTCTGAAATCCCTAGAAGATATTTTGATCGTCCCTTTTCATCGATTAGTGGAATTTTTTTGGTATGCAGTATTCTTTCACCATTGTATCGGGTATCTATGATCTCTTCAGGAATATCAGATAATTCAGATTTTTTCAAAACTTCTAAATCATCTTTGATATAGGATCTTGCTTTATCCTCTGAAAATAGGTCATAATCGGTTTTTCCAATGATTTCATCCCTTCCATAACCCCAAATATTTTCTGTGGCCCGGTTAACCCTTTCAAACCGGAGTTCATCAGCTGTTTTCACGAATATCATGTCGGGAATGTTGTCGATAATGTTGTCTAGGAATTGTTCATTTTCTTTTAGGGATCGTTCCCTCATCTTAAGATCTGTAATGTCCTCTACAACAATTGCAATTCTTTCGATTTCAGATTCTTTTTTTATAAATGATAAATTGATTCTGATGAATTTTTTTTCACCCTTCTTATTGAAGTACTCCCACGCTGTTGGAATAGATTTTTCATTTAAAACTGCTTCAAATACTTCTTTAAAATCGTTTGAATTAATTTTCAATTCTCTATTTATATATTCCAGGTTTTCACCGATTAGTGGCTTGTTCATATCTCCGAATAGTTCTCGGGATTTTGGGTTGGCTTCGATGATGGTACCATTTTTATCTAGTAGTATGATTCCTTCTTCAGCAGTTTCAATAACGTACTTATATTTCTCCTGACTATCTTTCAGTGCATCATTAGCGGATTTTAGATCGGTAATGTCTTCAGAGAAAATGATTATACCACTAATACTGCCTGAAGGGGAGTACCATGGAATTGCCTCCCATTTAAGCCATTGAACTGTACCATCTAAACGTATAAATTTATCTTGGGAAGCTTGTTCTCTTGAACCTGCAAGAACTCGTTTATGTACTTGTCTCAATTTTTCTGTAATCTCTGGAAAGACATCGTAGTGGGATTTGCCAATGAGTTTGTAGCCTTCAATATTGTAATCTGCAATCCAACGATTACTGACTGAGATGTATCTCATTTCATTATCAAACATGGCAATTGATGCGGGTGCATTCTCAATGAAAAGCCTTAATTGTTCTTCTCTTTCTTTCAATGTTAGATTTATTTCCTTAAGTTTTATTTCAGAAGATTTAACTGATGTGATATCTCGTCCAACCACAACTGATCCTGTTATCTGACCTTTTTTATTCTTAATAGGGGCAAAACTGTAACTACCCCACCATTCTTCGCCAGTATCCTTTCTCTTTAAAAGATATTCCTCATTAAATTTGGTTTCTCCCCTTAAAGCTCGGGGCACTGCCCACATATCAAGTGATAATAATGTATTTTTCATCTCCATAAACTTCAAGAAAATCAGGATATTCATTTAAGGTTTTTTTAACATCTTTTTTTGATTTGAACTTGTGATAGGTTGCAAATGCTTTATTAAATTTTAAAAAATTTCCTTCATCATCCGATACGAATACTGCGTCTGGAATACTTTCAATAACAGATTCTAGCATGTTTTTTGTTTCTGTTAACTCCCATTCTATATTGGTTCGTTTTGTTATGTCTTTAGCAGTTCCTATCCATTCAATAATTTCTCCATTTGTATCTAGCACGGGCACTGCCCTAGATAATGTCTGGCCTATAGTACCATCTGCGGCTATGACTTTATGTTCCAGTTCGAATTTAGTTTTATCTTTAATTGCATTATTAATTGTAGTTAGAACTTTTTCTCTTTCTTCGGGAGGGATATAAGTGTTTATCCAGGATTTAGATGGATTGAGCGTGCTGTTTAAAAAATTTCGACCTTCTAAATGTTTCATTTCACCCCAATCTGGACTCATTATGTACACAGAATCAAAACTTGATTCTATCAGGGCGTGGTATCTTGATTCACGTTTCTCGAGTTTATTGATCCTATCTTTCAGCTCCTTTTCTTTCAAATGTTTCTGAAGGGCGAATTCAATGCTAGTTTTTAGTAATTCTGGATCAACGGGTTTGATAATCGTTCCAAAATAGTTAACTTGATCAACAACTTCTTGGTTAAATCCTTCTTCAGGAGTGCTGATGTAAATAAAAGGCAGATCAAGCTTGTTGATCATGGAGATAGTGGCTTCCAAGAATTTTTTGTTTAGTGAACTGTCTACTAAAATAATATCTGGTTTTAATTCCAATTTTTGTAGTCTCTTGACCATGGTAACAGAATGACCTAGAGATTCAATTGTAGTTTCTAGATCCTTTACAACTGAATCAACATTGCAAACCAGGAAAATCTTGATAGCTGAAATTTTTAATCTCCTACCAAATTTTTTTTTATTCATGAAGAGTATTTAAAATTCTGAATTTAATTTTGATTAAAAAAATTTATCTTCTATTATTAAATCCGTTGGTACTGAAAATAAATTTTTCTATATTCATTGTATGTAGAATGGTTGTTGAAGATTGAAACTGTAAAAATTGTACCTATTCTGATGGGTTTGGTCTATATGTTCCGATAGAAACAGGGTAATTATTCACTAAGTACTCAAGTAACAATTTTATCATGATAAAAAACAAGGATTTTCAAACGAAAAATTTGTAATTTTACAAATTATTTTAAATTTTTAGGAAAATTTTATTGCAAAATCATCTACTTCGTTATAGGCGAGTTTAAATAATTATGTGTTCGCAAAATATAGCTACTTCGTTATAGTCTTATTTTACGCAGTAAAATTATTATTAATATTTTAAATTATTAATACAAATTCTTGAAGAATGGATTTTTTATAATATCGTTTTAAGATCATCATAATTTATGAATATGCGGAGATTTTCTATAAATTAATGCGAAATCAATGGGCTCCGTATTGGGATCACATCCATCCCATATCCAATAATCTTCTAAATCAACTGGACTATCCATTCCACCATTTTTAGCAACCCTAAGCCAAATTCATTTTTTTACTCATTATATTACAGTTTTATTATAAATTTCTAAGATGAGCGAGTTACATATATAATATTAGATATGGATTTGTAATTCGGTAAATCAAATCCTACTTTGTTATTAGAATAGTCTAAATTAGTTACGATTGCAACTATCTTAAATTGTCTTCCAATATCTCCTTGGCTTCCTAAATATGCATTACATTTCCAAGTTCCATCTGTTTGAACATCAACCGAGATCGGATGTGTCGGAGTAGGTTGAATATACCATTCATAAGGCCCATCTCCACTTATGGGTTGTGGTTGAACTAGTAGATAAACTTTATCACCATTTTGGAGGTTTTTTACTTTGCCCGACACAGTAATATTTTGTTCAACATAATCATGATTTTGGGGTTGATTTATAAATATTATCGATTCTAATTGACCAACAACAATATTTATCATGCTATTCTTGTGAACTAATACATTATCCTTAGGATTTTGAGATAAAACTGTATTAACATAAGATGAGTTGTTTACGATTTTGTAAGTGACATTATATGTTAAACCAGTTTTATTCAATAAATTTTCAGCATCTCCTGAACTCTTACTAATAAGATTTGGTGTAGTAGCAAAATCATTTGAATAGAAATAATACGAAAATGCTATAGTAAAAACTATAAAAATGCTTAAAATCAATATAAAAGCTTTCATTGAGGTATTAAAATACCATTTAAATAATAGTAAAAATGTAACCATGACAAGACAAATGATTATAATACAAATTAACCAATATATTGCAGACTGATTTGTAAGAGATTGTGGAATAATATAGGAAATTAATAAACTAATCAAAATGATTAGTACACTAGAACCTAAGAATTTAGTTAATTCTTTCTCATCACTCATAATATCACTTTACGTTGAATTTATATAAAATGCGGTTATAGTTGGATAAAACTTTCCAGGATCAGATAGTTCTCGTTTCCCAGTAATGATTCCATACACAGTTATACTATTATTTGCATTTATACTAAGATCTCCCGTATGAAATACTGCTATTTTATCATTTGGTTCTTTATTTACATCTAAAATTATTAATTTGGAATCACCTTCTACATCTGTATGCTCTACAAAACCACTAAATTTAACTTTTTTTCCTTCATAATTATTAAAATTCTTATTCAATTCATAATATGAAATATCGCTACATGAGTTTTGAAATATATTCTGTGTATTATCTTCTAATGAATCGCTTATATAAAATGGATTCACTATCATTCCAATCAACAAAATAATTATTAAAGATTCCCAAAGAATCAATTTGGTATGTTCCTTACTTTCATCCACTTTTATGTAGTATTGTAAGATAAATCCTAAGAATGTGATTATGATTATAAAAAATATTCCATATGACAATGGAATTAAATGGGTGTTATATAATTCACTGAAAATAAAAACTACTATAAGAAAAGCAGTAACATGAATTAACCTTTTTTCAATTGGAGAAATATTCATTTATTTCATTAACCCCACAATTTAATAATCAATTACATTTGAACATAACCTTCATTTAATATATTGACAATATTAATAAAATAAACGGTTTTGAGTAAAAATTATAATATTATTATTTTCCCTAGAGACCATTTAATAAAATAATTGGTTATTAAAAAAATGCGAATTTTGTATATTATAATTATGTAATTCTACTAAAAAAAAATAATGATATTGTAATTCGTTTTTAGAAAGTTATTTTGATATTAGAATTAAAAAATAAGTAATATAGTAACTCCTTGGTGAAGATATCTATATTTAACGCCATAATTATTATAATATTATTCGAATAATTTTATGAATTTCATTGTTTTGAGATATATTGAGATATTCTTTGAACATTTTGTCTCGGAGTTTGTATTTTCCTCTAGATTTCTTATTAGTAAGTTATTTTCCTGTCACATTTTTATAAATTACATTTTGAATGAATTTTAAATAGAAAAGTATTAATATTTATTTTATTAATTATATTTATTTATTATTGGGGGCGGGAATTTATGAATGGTGGTATAGTTCGTACTAGGTTTATGTTAGTTATTTTGATTTTTATTTTGTTTAGTGTTTTGGGGACTGTTTCTGCAAAGGATGTGTCTAAACCTGCAGTTGTTTCTATGGATCCTGTAAATAATAGTTGTATTTTATCTGGAAGTCCTGTGTTAAAAGTTGTATTTTCTGAAAACATAAAATTAGGGACAGATTATGTGGAGCTTAGAAACAGCAATAAAAAAGACATTCCAATAAACAAAAGTTTAAACAATTCAATTTTGACAATTAAACCCAATACTATTCTCACCAATGGCAGCAAATATACATTGTATTTGCATAGTGGTAGCTACACTGATTTTGCTGGCAATTCCATGAATATTTACAGCACTTGTTTCACAGTTAAAACCGCTCCAAGCTATCAGATTTATCTTGAAAAGATTCAGACAGACATGAAAATAAAAGGTAAATCAGTTTATGCTGAGTATGCAATTTATCAAAAACCAACAAACAGCACCACATGGAATAGATATCTATTTAATCATATTGTTAACAAGGCAAAAACAGGAGTTAACGGACCTGAAAACGATTACCGTATCTCCAAATTACAAAACGTAGTATTAAATGACAATACAAAAAATTTACAAATAAAAAGCAGTACAGACCTCACATCACCAGGTAATTGGGAAAAAGCAGTGCTATTAACTGGTAAGTCGGAAAAAATTGGGGGTATGCACGGATACGAAAACTATACAGAAATAGTATTTTATAAAGATGGTAAACTCTTATTCCCAAACATTAACAACCCCATAACGAAGTGTAAGAATCTGCAGATTAAAGAAACTTCAAATCTTTTCAACCCAAATAATCCTTCACAAATCGTTGCAAAAACCATTACAACATATGAATGGAATGGTGAAGCATTAAAAATCCAAAATATTTACAACTGGAAAATCAACACTACTGTATTGGAAGCCTATGTAGCAATGTTCCCCACAAAAAACAGCCCTACAGTAACTAGTGAAGGAAAAATAAACGGATTATTGACGGAAAATTTCCAAACACGAACAACAGATCTCCATGGAAATTCAGCAATAGCTGTTGTATGGAACAATTTAAACAATCTCCACATGAGCATGGAAATAACAAATCCAATTATAGCATTTAACAACTACTCAAATACTGGGAACACCACACATGGAGAAACATGGTTTAGAACAGCAAGCTCATACATCAAACTATACATGAGCAGAGTATGCCAACCAAAAACCGAAAAAATTACCCCAAACACAACTTGGAACATCCAAACAACATACAAAGTATGGAACACATAAGCAAATCCACAATTTCAACGAAATAGTGATTCATATTCAATTTTAGTTTCATTAACTAATTTTTATTTTGAATTTTATATCTGTATTATTAATTTCATAAAAAATAATCCGAAAATAATAAATATAACTTTCATTAAACTACAGACGAAATGGAATAATGATAACTTCGTTATAATATGTAGTCAAATTGAATTTTATATTTTAATCTGGGGGGATTAATTAAATGGGATTAAATAAGAAAAGTTTATTTTTTGTAATGATTATTTTTGTATTTTTAATATTATTTACAGGTTCAGTATCTGCGACTGACACCACTGCTCCAACAGTGACTAATGTTGATCCGGCTAGTGGTACATCAAATGTTCCAGGGAATAAAGTAATTAACGTTACTTTCAGTGAGCCTATGCAACATGGTTATGATAGTGTTGAATTGAAGGACAGCAATAGTAATGTTATTCCAATTACTCAGTCGTTAGGTAGTAGGGTTTTAACAATTACACCGAATGACTACTTGGATCATGGAGGTTACACCCTTATTTTACATACTGGTTGTTATAAAGATCTTGCAGGTAACAATTTAGCTGTGTATACATCAACTTTTACGGTTGAAAGCACAGCACCAACAGTCATAGCTGTCGATCCTGATGATGATGCTACGGGGATACCGGGAAATAAACAAATTAAAGTCAGTTTCAGTGAGCCTATGCAACAGGGTAATAGACTTGTTGATTTGAAGGATAGTAACGGTAATGTTATTCCAATTACTCAATCATTGGGAAGCAGAGTGTTAACAATTACTCCTAATGACTATTTAAATCACGGAACATACACATTAACCTTACATACGGGCTGTTATAATGATTTAGCTAATAATTATCTAAATTTATGGTCCTCAAATTTTGCAGTTGAAAGTACAGCACCAACAGTCACAGATATCGATCCAGATAACGGTGCAACAAATATACCTGCAACTAAAATAATCAATGTCACTTTCAGTGAACTTATGCAACAGGGTAATAGACTTGTTGATTTGAAGGATAGTAACGGTAATGTTATTCCAATTACTCAATCATTGGGAAGCAGAGTGTTAACAATTACTCCTAATGATAATTTAAATCACGGAACATACACACTAACATTACATAGTGGTTGCTATAATGATTTAGCTAATAACTATCTGAATGTATGGTCCTCAACCTTTACAGTTGAAAGCACAGCACCAACCGTCACAGATATCGATCCAGATAACGGTGCAACAAATATACCAATCAATAAACAAATCAAAGTAACTTTCAGTGAAACAGTGCAAAGTGGTACAGGATCAGTTCAATTGAAGGATAGTAATAATAATATTGTTTCTATTACTAAATCATTGGCTAATAAAGTTTTAACTATTATTCCAAGTAATCTAAGTCCAGGACCATATATTCTTTATCTATATAATGGATGTTACAAGGATTTAGCAAATAATAATTTAGCAACATTCACCTCTAGTTTTACTGTAGATAATATTCCACCCAGTGTAATCAGTTGTGATCCTGTTAATAATGCTGTTAATGTTCCTTTAAATAAAACAATTTTAGTTACTTTTAATGAACCTATAATTGGTGGCAATAATCAGATAGAATTAAGGGACAATAATGGTTCTACAATCTCTACAGTAAATACAATAAATGGAAATGTGTTAACCATAACACCAAGTACATTATTTAGTTATGGGAAGATTTATACATTACATTTACTTGCAGGAAGTTACAAGGATTTGGCTGGGAACTTGTTAGGGGATTATAATTACAGTTTTGCAGCTAGAAACTTAGTTTTAAATTTAAATACAAATCAAACTTATTCCACTATTCAAGACGCCGTTAATGATGCTTCACCAAATGACATTATTCAACCACTAAGTGGAACTTATATAGAAAATATTTTAATTAGCAAAACACTTACTATAATGCCGGTTTCTGGTTCTAGAGTAATAGTTCAAGCTTTAATATCATCTAGTCCTGTTTTTAATTTAACTAGTAACGGCATAATTATTCAAGGGATGACCATCAGGGGATCTACTAATAATCAATCAGCAGTATACATAAATTCTGGTGCTTCAAACTGCATAATCAATGGTAACACCATTACAAACAACTATGTGGGAATAAATAATGTATTGTCAAACAATACTAGGATAACAAACAACAACATCACAAACTATAGTTATATGGGAATCAACATGGGAAAAGATCATTTATATACAAATAACACCTTGATTCAAAACAATATTATAACCACGGGACTTTCAGGAATTACCTATGGAATTCACTTTGGAGATTGTAAAAACACAACTATCATAGGTAATTCTATTTTATGGGAAGGTAGTAGCACAACAGGTGTTACAAGTCTGGGTATAAATGCTCAAGATTCAACTGCTAATATAAATTTCAATCGTATAGCTGGATTCACATATTGTGGATTACGAGATCAAAATAGTACAGTCAATTATTCAAATAATTGGTGGGGAACAAACAATCCAATCTATTTCACTAATGGAGACTCCAATGGAGATGTTTGTGATCCAAACGCAATTTCAAATCCATACCCATATTTAAAATTGAAAATCTCATCAAACAAAAATCCTACTGGCCTAAATAATACCTGTTCTATTACTGCAGATCTGACTCATGATAACAATGGTAAAAATACCTCCAATTCTGGAAGTTTACCCGATGGAATTCCTATTAACTTTACATCTACATTAGGAACTATTGCAAACCCTGGTTATACAAGATATGGTAAAGCTGTAACTACATTCACAGGGTCAATTTATGGCAATGCTACTATTAATGCAACCTTAGACAACCAAATAGTATCCACAATGGTCAATTTAGTTAAAGTTTATAACAACAGAACATTAGCAAGTTACACAAATATACAATCCGCAATAGATGATGCTCTAAGTGGCGATACTATTATCGTCGAAGATGGAACTTATAATGAAAATATTACCCTGAATAAAAAATTGACTCTTAAATCTGATGTTAACAGTAATTCAATTATTAAAGGAGTAGTAACTATTAGTTCCAATGGAAGTAATTCTGTGCTTCAGGATTTAATAGTGAATGGCCATGTTAATTTATTTGCAAACAATTGTAATATTATTGGGAATAGGATTATTGGAAATGGTTCATCGGGAGTTATTGCTTCAACTTCCATTAATAACTTCATTTTCAACAATACTATAACTGCCAATGGTTATGATGGAATCAACAGCACATTTAGTAACAATACCTATTCCGGCAATGAAATATTTGGGTGTCATAGTGGAATTTATTCGTATTATTCTGCTGATACAATTGATGGTAATGATTTGACTGGTAACTACTATGGTATTTGGACTTACAATGCTGCGGATTTAATTCATTTTAATAGAATATCTGGAAACACATATGGTCTTAGAAATGATTTAGGAATTGTGGATGCGACTGATAATTGGTGGGGTAACAACAATGATCCATCAACCGAATCTAGTAATATTAATCTTGTAAGTGGATCAGTAAACTCCTCTTCATGGTTAGTTTTAAGTGTAAATACTTCATCTACAAATTCTGGTGGAAAAACGAGTGTAACAGCTGATTTAACTCATGATAATACTGGATCAGATACATCTTCAAATGGTCATATTCCTGATGGTATTCCTGTAAATTTCAATACGAACTTTGGAACAATTATTGGCACGGCTTATACATTGAAAGGGAAATCCAGTACTATCTTAAATTTAGGTACAACACAAAATGCTACAGTTACATGTAATGCAACCCTTGATAATCAGAATGTATCAACAACAAGCTTAATAATCACAGGTGTGGCAGTACTAAATATTACAAGCACAGCAGTTGACAATGCTACAGGATCACCACTGAATACCACATATACTATTCCCTTAAATAACTCTGTGACATGGTTGAGTGTTTTATGGATTAACAGGGGCATGTTTACGGATGAAATGCAAATAATAATAGATGGAGTAGTAGTTCAAGATAAATACTTTACCAATCCAGCTTATACAAAATGGCAAAATAGTTATCCAACATCACTTTTTGATGCTATCAAATATGTTAACCAGCATTTGCCATTTATTGCCACAACTGAATTACCTACATTCTGGAATAACCTCACAACACAATATAACCTAACAAGTGAAGAACTAACCTTCATCAAGAATCATTCCCAAGATTTTACAGATAATATAACGTTTGATATAGTTTATTCTGGATCACCCGGATTGAAACTAAATGTAACTGACTCACATTCAAATATTTTTAATTTGAACTTCCCGGGAAATGCTATTAAAAGGACTAGTCAAGTTATATATGTCGGTTCTCAAGGGGAAGGTGTGAAGAGTTTTGCTATAGCAACAACAGATGTGACTGCTGATGTTTTACAATACTGGTGGAATCAATATTCCAGTTATCAAACTGGGGATGTTAAGAATGTTGCTTACAATACTTTTCTAACAGCATTAACAGTTGAATATCTTCACGACCAAATCGCAGACAATATTACAACTTTATTGAATGTTACTTGGAGTCGTACTAGCCCTATCATAGTTTCTGTTGCTGAGGATCCACAGCAGATTTATGTGACTTTAGAGTGTGATCATGGTATGGGGATGACAGTAGTAGGACAATTTGAAGACATTTATGTATTTAACTTTATGACATCGTTTTATATTTCAAATATTGAAGATGATGTAATGAGTAATGCATATAACTTGAGTTTTAATTCTGTGACAATGGATTTACTCTACAGATACAATAATAATAAGAATGACTTGGAAAGCATTGAAGAAGACGGATTCATTATAGTAAAGTCCATATCAAATGATAATTTCTTGGTGTTTGACTCAGAAACAGGCATGGTAAGGGATATAGATACTGTTCATAATTTTTATGGAGGTTATTATTTCTATAAGCAAACTACAAACATGATTAATTACATTACACTAATAGGATTTAAATATTTATATTGGCAAATATCAAATCCGTGGGATTTGGGGAACTTCCAATTTCTTTGGAATGGAACCGGAAACGTTTTTATCTCTAGTAATGGTAAATTTCTAGCTGATATCAGTGCTGATAATATATTGGAAATTACAGGACCTATGGGATCAAAAACTGTTGTAGGGACGCAAGGAGCTTTGGATATTACAGATATTCTTGATGCAAATGCAGGTCTTCAAAATCTTCACCTTATACTTACAGATACGGATCAAGGCTTTATTGCAACTAGCCCATTATATATACTCTGGGCAGGTATAGATAGACAAGACCTAGAATTACCTCAACTCTTCCCCACTCCGTCATTTACTTGGCCTCCATCACCATTTCCTCCATTACCATTACCACCGGCCAACTTCCCACCAACCCCATGGGATCAAAATTCTCCAGAAATTCCAATAGACCCAAACACAGTTTTTAAAGATTTCTGGAGAGACACAATAAACCCATTTATATCAATACACAACTATATACTAAAGTCCCAAGATTTACCTCCTAACGCACAAATACCTCCAGGTTCACTATATATAGTAATACATACCCCTTTCAACGATGCAGAAGGTAACCCCTATTATTACATTCCATGGATTCAGCCAGGAGGAGCATGATATCGAAAAATGTAAGTGGACAGTATAAATATGTTTATTTCATATTAGGCTTGGACACTTCATTTTTTTATAGTATTTGAGTTATAATGAATACGGAGAGATATTGTATGAGATTAAGTCCGATAAAATCTATTACATTAGGATTCCTAACATTTTTTATTATTTATATTTTCATTATTAACTTAATGATTCGATTGGGATTTATATTTGATAATATTACTTTAGCATTTTCATTAGTAGTTGGGAGTTGTATAGCCACTTATTATACTAAAGAAAAAAAAATACAATATGGAATTTATGTAGGTTTAATTTGGGCAGTTTTAGGATTAGTACCTCTATTAAGCTTTGGTTTCCCTGCAGATTTATCAAATCTAATAATTAACTTTTTAACTTTTATAAAAATAATTATGATGGCCATTATAGGTAGTTACTTGGCAATAGTAATTGGTAAACATCAAAAATATAAACATGAAAACTTTTAATGAACTTTATAAGGTTAAGGGGTGAAAAATCATGTCAAACGCAATGGGTGTAATTGTTGCATATGGTACTTCTCATTTAACATCAAATCAACAAATAACCGAGTTAATTATAATTTTAATAACTTTATTGATAATTATATTATTAATCCGGAGATATGATAAAAAAATAACCATCGAAACAAAATAGACTGTCATACAAATTAAAAAAACATCCAATCTTTCGGTTCAATTATTCAAATAATATATAAAATGATATTTAAACAAAATCATTCATAAAATTGAGTTTAGGAATAATGGGGAGTTATTGTTATTATAAACATTATAATTTTATCACCATTTTAGAGAGGAAAGTTGTGATCATATGAATAGATCGAATTCATTGATATGTTTAGTATTAATTTTAATTTTTTGTCATTTTCTTAAGAATAATCATCAGAAAATTTGAGTTAAGTTATTATCTATAATATTTTCTACATTACAACTTTAATTTCAATTGAAAACAGAAAAACAGAATCCTAAACTTAACAAATTATTTTTAAAAAAAAATCTACAAAAACCTGACTTAAAAATTTAAAAAAAACAAGGGTTTCTACAAAGCCAAAATTTAATAAAAGATTTCACGATTCTAGAATATCATCCAATATGGGATGATTAATGGAATAGATTCAAGAGTGTCTTGAGCACAATAATAGTCGAATAAAAGAAAAAAAAATGGGGAGATAAACAATGAGGGGGAATTTCTTTGTAATTGGACTAATGTTATTTACATTGGTCTGTTAGGAGGTAGTAGTTCTGTATTTGCTACAAATGGGCTGGCAGAAATAAACCACTATACCAATCAATCATATGTGTATGATCATTCTGTTTATATGAGGAAACAACAGTCTGATGCTGATGGAGCACAATATGTAATCTATCAAAAACCTACTGATAACAACAACAGTAGATGGATAAAATACATGTTTTATCAACAAAAAAATCCTGAAACCAATAAATTTGAATACAAGCTTGTTGGCATTGCAAATGTTACATTGATGAATAAACAATCCACATTCAGTAAATTTCGCAGCAACAAATAAAACATCCTATATAACAGCAGGAAATCCAACAAACGGACTTAGTGATCTAAACTATGAAGGACGATTTTATCCAGGATATTCATATGATTTACAAGCAACAGCATTTTATTTCAGATATTCGGATTCAACATACCTTAATGTAGTATTTACTCCAAATATAAATACACCTCTTTCAGCAATGGATGTTCTATCAGCAAAACAAGTAGCAAACATTGTACTATCGGGAACAAATACCATAATTGGTACTCTATCAACAGTATGGACATGGGATGGTCAAAAATTCAATATCGATTAAAAATACACTTGGAAAGCTGTAAATAACGTTACAGACATCGAAGCAGGAAATATGCCAATACAATCTAATGCTCAACAAACTTATTCTGGATATATCGAAGATAGTCCAAATACAATAACTTACTACAAAGACGACAAAACTACAGTTTCAGTTCACAGCCTTGAAAATTGTTATTGGAACGAATCAGATCCTGTACATGATATATGGAGCTTCACTTCAATCACTAATGTATTAACAAAATCGCTTCCCGCATTTGATGATAGTACATCATTTATAACACAAATTAACGATGTACTTGAAGTTGCATACGACTACATAATATCTGTGACAAACTAAGTGGTTTAAAACCACATTTTTTTTAGGCAAACTACGATAAACTTATTTTAGAATAATAATAAGAAAAAGAATTTAATAATTGTTCAAAAATAAAACTTATTTTATAATGTTTAACAGTTGCCTCAATTACATTTGTAATATCTAAAATTACTTTTTTTCTTTATGCATAAGGATCTAAAGATAAAATTATCATTGCAACCAAAAACTGAAAAAGTCACCTCAAACACAACATGGAACATTTAAACAACATACAAAGTGTGGAACACATAAACAAATCCGAATTATAACAAGATAATACATAAACTATTTATATTCAAATTTTTATTACCACTAAATTTATTTAAAGTTCTAGATTATCTAAGTATTAATAATTTCATAAAAAATAATCCGAAAATAATAAATATAACTTTCATTAAACTACAGACGAAATGTAATAATGATAACTTCGTTATAATATTAAGTCAAATTGAATTTTATATTTTAATCTGGGGGGATTAAATAAATGGGATTAAAAAAGAAAAGTATATTTTTTGTAATGATTATTTTTGCATTCTTAATATTATTTACAGGTTCAGTATCTGCAACTAACGATACCACAGCCCCGACTGTTACAGATATCAATCCAGATACGGGTGCAACAAATGTACCGGGAAATATAATAATCAATGTCACTTTCAGTTAATAATCAAAAAATACCTTTAATATTATGGATTTATTGAATATAAGGAAGTAATTTAACAAATTAATTTAATAAATTATTTTTTTATAAAAAAAAGACAGGATATGTTATTATTGGACTATATTAATTAAAGAATTCTCTAAGGAAAAAAACAAGATAGGAGTCATAGCTCTAATTGGCAGAGCCCCCTCCATTGCAAAGAGGGACTACGGGTTCGATCCCCATTGATTCCAATTGCAACATTGTTGCAACCAAATAGTAGATTAAATCAAAAGAGTAACGGAGGAAAAATGATAAAAAATGTTTTTTTAATGTTACTGATGCTGGCATTGATTACCAGCATTGGGGGAATAGAAGGGGTTTCAGCAACTAATCCTTGCGAAACTCATATAGGAACAAACGAAAGTTTTTCATATGCACACAATGTATACATGAGAAATCAAGCAGATGGACAATATGTGATTTATCAGAAACCCAAAGGGTACAATAATACAAAATGGATCAAGTATTTGTTTTATAGAGTACAGGATGACAGCAGATTACTTGATACATATAAATTAGTAGAAATACAAAATGTAACTTTGGTAAATAACAATTTATATAGCGTAAACTTCCCTAGAACATCAGTTGCATCTGTTATGGCTGGAACAACTAGTGAAGAAATGGGAAGGGGTTTTGAAAGCCATGTTATATTGATTTCAGATGATGGTTCAGATATAGGAGTTAACAGTGGAACGATATTATCGTCAATAAACTTTTATCATGAAAGTAATAGCTTTACACCAAATGGCGACCTTAGTGGACTTGCAAAATTGCAGATAATAATCAAAAACAATCTTTATCAGGGTTCAATGATTGCTGGAAATTCTACAACAACCTACACGTGGAATGGAGAGACTTGTACAATTGCAACAGTGGATAAATGGACAAAGGTACTAAGTGATACAGAAATTGCATCAGGAAAGCTAGCTGTATTACACGGGGCCGCATCTACAATGAGTCCAGATGATAATGGTGGTGTATTTAACAGGGACCCTTCAAACAAAATCTATGCCCATCCCGGTGTGAACTCAACAATCATAGGTGAATCAGGAGGAAATGTTATTGGCTATGGGTGGTTTTCTGATGTAACGACAGAAGGTTGGACTCTAGCACTTTATGAGCATTATGATGTAGCAGTTAATACTGTGATGAGTTTCCTATATACCATAACAGCATATGTAACAGGTTAAACCTATTAACCTAGAATTTTTAAACCTTTTTAATTTATTTATTTTTTTAATTTAGTCTATTTTTGGAATAGTATATTTGATTTCAGATATAAGTTTTGGTCAGATAAGGGAATTCAAACATTCTAGTTTGGTTTGGATTGTTCATAGGCGGTTTTTAATTTATTTTGTTAAAGGAGATCATATCAACTAAGGATTTATATGAAATTCTCATAATCTTAGTCATCCTTAAACTAAAATACATATATTGGACAATTAATTGCTGAATTGTCGTAATGATAATTAATTGTAATGTCAATAGTTGCTGGAATGGCCAGATAAACATTATTTATCAAATTATAATTTATAAAATTATGTAATGTGTCTTACACCATTATTTCGTAAATTCAGCATCTTCACTGACTTTGGTTCTGTATTTAATCTTACTCTAAGCCATAATCTACAATAAATAACTCTGGCTGATAAGAAGTAGTATCCCCATTATTTCAACACTGTCAATATTCCCATATCCCCAACTAGCTCTGCATAGCCTATTATCTATCCTCAATTTTCCAATTTAAATAATTCACGACATACTTGAGATTATCATCAAATAAAAAGGAAATATGATACTATAGAACGAATTGCTAATTAGGAAGTAGTTTCAATAAATAAAGTGAAAAAGTACTAATTTATGTTTTTTTTAGGTTTTTTATATAATTACGATAATTAAAAAAACAATATCATGATTTTTGATAGGGTCTTCCTTGATTTTGACGCAGAGAATGAAGAAGCACGAAAAATTAAAAATAAGCTGATTAAACTCAGATGTTATGGATTAAATTATAAAAAATCTTTTCAAAATAAACTCCAGGAAAAATTACAAAAATTAGTAATAAATGAGAAAATATCTAAACCTGCAGTAGACAAGGCTAAAGACTTTGTACAAAATTTTAAAGAAACATTTGGAAAGCCCCCAATCCTATTTTTCAGTGGATTTAAAGGTTGTCACGCTTACTTATTTTTTAAGCCTGTGGAGTTTCAAAATATTAACTTAGCCATTTCATGGTTTGCAAAAAATACTAAAAAAGCATATAATTATTCTACCTTGATTTATCTGTGACTAATGATGCCAAGGCCAGACTCTCAAGAGTTCCCTACAGCAAACACCAATTAACTGACCTAATAGTGGTGCCATTCTAGCTTTCTGATGATTATGAAGATATAATGGTTAGATCATTAGATCCACATATCAAAAATTTTGATGTTGTGAAATATCGAACAAATTTATATAAACACCTACAAAAAATTGATGAAATAGAATATTACAATTCAAAAATTAGAAAAACAACCTCAAAACCGAAGAGGACCACAGGAAATAATTTTAAAAGTGTTGAAGATCAACGAATATTATTCAGACAAATCCTAGGAGTACCTGTTCATGAGTATCCAGAAAAGGAATATGTGATGTATAACTGCCCATTCCATGACCATGAAGATAAAAACCTTCTTTTAGCGTTAATAAAAATGGATATTACTGTTACGGATGTGGTAGAAAAGGTAATTATTGGCAATTTTTTTTAGACTACTACACATGGAATCATGTAATGCAATTTGATTTTAAAAATAGAAAAATTCATTCATTATTAGACTGTTGGTACTCTTTATAAATTATTAGATTTTAGAATCTACTACTGCTTTTTCAAGTATTTTTTCAGCTTCGGATGTAAGATCTTTAGATGAATTAAGCTCTTTAATTAAATCATCCAATATCGACACCATACGTTTTTTAGCTAGATTTATATCCCTAGATATACATGGAAGGTTATAAACTGTATCTCTTAAACCTTGTATACCTGCTAATGCGGGTATAATACTACTTTTTATTCCTTGCACATTAATAAGTGAATTTGAAATCTCTTCCTTATTTACATCTGGGAAATCATTTAGTATCGCTGCAGCACGGGCATAATAATCAATACCTATAGAAAATGAATCCGAAAATACAGGTATTTCCGGCGCTACACGTTTGACAAATTGTTCCATATCTTCAGCAGTTTTGATTCTTAATAATATTACCCTTCAAAAAAATAGCAATGTAGAATCTAAATTTTTAGTTAATTTTTTTATATAAATCACAAACATGGAATTCGTCTACTTTTATATATAAAAACTTACAATCTGCATTTACACCATTAAAAGATCTTTTATTGTAATATTTGCATTTTGTACAGTTATCAACAGAATCCGTTTTTCTGAAGTTAAATTTACGATCCGAACCTTTAGAATCGAAATACATCCAAATTAGTCCAATAATAATAATTATGATTGCACCAAGACTAAAATTATAACTTGGATCATGTACAATTCGAGTAACTAAAAAAGCAATCACACCTATTATAATAATGATAATGCTTATGTACGATTTCATTTTACCTCTAAAAGTTCATTATTTTTTTTAATTTATGGGTTTGTAGAAACCCATTTTTTAGTTGATTTGTGTTGATCTGTAGATATTGTATATTGTGTTTTTAAGTTTTATTTCTTTGTTTGATAGTTATGTGGTTCTGCTGTGGTTGTAACGTTGAATTTTCTTTTTATTGTTCAAGTAAAAACGAAACCTAAAACTAAATCTTTTTTATTTACAAAAAAATCCATAATAAATCTCGACTTCGAATAAAAAAAAAATTAGGGTTTCTACAAAGCCATTATTTAATTGTAAATTATTTCATCAATAATTTGTAAGTGTTTAAAAAAATTGTCTATATTTTTCAACTTCTAAATTTTCAATATAAAGTTGTAAAGATTGGCCATTACATCTTCATAATCATCAGCTGCCTGAAATTAGAACAGTAGTTAGGTCAGTTAGTTGATGTTTGGTGTAAGGAATTTATGAGAGTAAAGTCTTAGCGTACGAATCATGGATAATCAAGTTTAGAATATTTAAGATTTTTAGTGTGTTACAAACAAATGATGGATAAATTGATCCATATAAATTCACTGGTTTTGAAATATATAGGTATAAAATCCTTTGAAATCGCTGAAAAAGAGTATAGGAGTTTTCGGAAGTTTCTTTAAATTTTTGTGTAAAGTCTTTAGGTCATTTACTGTATGTGTTTAGGCATTTGATAATTTACTATCCCTATTGGAGGATCTCTTGGAAGCTTGTTTTGTAATGATTTTGCTATACTTTTCACAAATTTAGACTCAAAATTGATTAAATATTTTTAGCATTTGATTCGTTAATAGTTTTAGGTTTTAATTTCATAGGATGGGTTTATATTGAATTGTAGATTAAATAAATTCTAATATCTTATTTAAAAAATAGAATTAATCTAACGAAATTAAAAATAAGTTGAATCATTTCTAAAAACTTTTTGGGGGTTAAATATGGTCTTTACAAATAAAAACATTGCTTTAACAGCTTGTTTTGTATTATTTTTTTTGATAATTATCTCGGTCGGAGGGTTTTACCTTGCATCTGCTGAGGGCAACAGCAACACCATCTACGTCAACCCTGTAAGTGGTAACGATGCTAATGATGGTTATAGTTGGTCAACTGCGAAGGCAACCCTGGCAAATGCCATCACAACAGCTTCAAACAACGGAACAATTTATTTAGCAGATGGGAATTACAACACGACTGCTAACTACAACCTAACCATCAACAAGAACTTGACTCTTAAGGGTCAGAGTCAAACTGGAACAGTCATTAATGCAGAGGAAGTTAGTGGCATATTCAATGTAACTGCTAACATTACTTGCACGATAGAAAATTTAACACTTGAAAATGGTAATGCAACCAACGGGGGAGCAATTAATAACATGGGAACATTATCACTCAACACATGCACTTTACAAAACAACTCTGCATCAAATTATGGTGGTGCAATCAATAACGAAGGATTCTATGGTCAAGCCACAGCCAACATAGCTAATTGCACATTTTTAAGCAACAATGCAACAGATGGTGGTGCCATTATCAATGAAGGAGCTTATGGTAGTGCTGTATGTAATATAAATAATAATACGTTCTGGAACAACTCTGCACTATACGTTGGCGGTGCAATATTTAATGGAGGTATTTATGGTAATGCCAAAGCCACTATAACTAATAATAAGCTCCTAAATAATCATTCAAAGGGACATGGAGGTAGTAGTGGTGCTATTGACAATGCAGGTGATTACGGAAATGTTACTGCCACGATATCCAACAACATACTATCCAACAACTCAGCAACATTTGTTGGTGGGGCCATTGAAGACACTGGATTTTATGGTAACAACACCAACACAACCATAAGCAGCAATATATTCATAAATAACGCTGCAATAAATGGCGGTGCTGTTATAAACGATGGAGATCGGGGTAATAACCTCGTAACTACCGTAACAAACAATACATTCCTAAACAACACTGCAACCAACGGCGGTGCAATTTCAAATGCAGGTGACTATGGTAATGTTACGGCTTCTGTCGATAATAATCATTTCCTAACTAATACTGCCACCGACGGAGGGGCCATCGATAATTCAGGAAATTATGGTAATGTTACAGTCACTGTAAACAGCAACACACTTTTAAATAACACTGCATTAGAAGGCGGTGCCATCATAAACGATGGAGATTATGGTAGTCAAGTTAATGCGATGTTAAACAATAATACATTCATAAATAATGCTGCAAAAGATTATGGTGGTGCTGTGTACAATACTGGAGATTACAGTAACTCTACTGTAACCATTAGTAACTGTACCATTATAAACAATACTTCAAACAGATTTGGTGGCGGAATTGATAATGAAGGGAATTATGGGGTTGTAACATCTACAATAACCAACAATATTATTGCAAACAACACAGCAGCTGATGGTGGAGCTATAAATAATAATGGAAATTACGGTAACGCAACTACGACCATCACCAACAACACAATCACAGACAACACTGCAACTGATAATGGAGGTGCAGTTTACAACACAATAGAAGATGGATATGCTAATGTTACTTTAAACTACAACCATATTGATAATAATACAGTAATAGAAGTGTATAATGAAGACGCTACAATTAGTGCAGAAAATAACTGGTGGGGAACCAACTTCAAAGGAACAGATCCAGAATCTGCTGGCATGACTAACTTCAACATCCAAACATGGCTGTATTAACCAATATTGCCATAGCATGCAATTAACTGTAAATTAGGAACACATGAAGTGTATTAATATTTACTTAATTGCTTCCTTTTTTTTTAAATTAAATATTTTTAGCCTATTTATCTTCAGCTTCGTAGCTTTCAAGCAATGTTTTTTCATCTTCATTATTTGGGAATTTGAAGTATATGAGAATCCCGCCAATGAAAATTGCCAGTATTCCTGCCAAATAAGCCCAATGATCTCCAGCTAAGAAAGAGAATTTCGCAGCACTTATTATATTTGACGAGTACTGCGGATACTGCAGAGCAACATTTGATGCACTGTCAAATGATTTAAGAAGCTCGGAGATGATATTGTTCGAAATTTGACTTTGTTCCGAACTTGGAAGTCCAGAAATTTTTGTACTGAAGGACTTTGCATAGCCCGCAGTTAAAAGAGCGCCGAAGATTGAGGTCATGATTGCCCCTCCAAAATCTCGCTGAAGATCCGCAGTCCCTGATGCCATTCCCTCACGCTTCAGAGGAACGGATCCAGTGAGTGAATGTGATGCAGGGGTGCCTGCAAATCCAACTCCTACACCAATGAATGCATATGCAAGCCCCACCTTCCAGTAGGGAATGCCCTCCTTCCAAAGAAGGAGCATGGTTAAAAATCCGAATAAACAAAAAATGTAACCTAAAAGCAGGGTGAATCTGGAACCTCTGGAGCTTACGAGCCTAGCAGAAACTGGAGCCACCAGCACCATGCACACCACAGCAGGTAAAATAGTTAGGCCAGAATTAAAGGTGGAGTAGTTCAGTATATTCTGGAGAAATTGCTGTCCAATGTACATGGCACCCATGAGGGAACCAAATACAATGATCCCTGCAGTTGCTGCCACCCAAAATATCTGGCGTCTTGCAACTTTCAAGTCGTACAATGGACTCTTGGCATGTTTTTGTCTGTAAATAAATAGTATAAGGGCCACAACAGCAAAGACCAGTAATTCCAGTACGAAAATTCCTTGATTAGGTACCGGTGCGAAGTTTATGGCCATTATAAGTGTTCCGATCATTAAAAGGGATAAAAGTCCCCCTACATTGTCTACAGAATCTGGGGTTTCATTTATATGTGCTGGAACATATTTTATTGCCATTAACAATGCCAAGAATGCTAATGGTAACGTAATTAAAAACACAGAACTCCAGTTGAAGGATAAAAGGAGATAACCTGATATTACTGGTCCGAGAGCAGCAATGGCTGCACCTATGCCGGACCATAGGGCAATGGATTTTGTCCTGTCATTACCAGACCATAGAACAGCTATCAATGCAAGGGTAGTTGGAAATGCCATACCTGCAGCTAAACCACCTATGATACGTGCCACAATAAGAACATCAATATTCGGTGCCAATCCTGCAAGTAATGAAGCAGGTATTGCAAGCAATGTTCCTGCGATAAGCATGGTTTTCCGTCCGTAATGATCACCAATAGCACCGAACCAGAGTACAGAGGCAGCAAGACCCAGAGAATAACCAACAGCAACGAGATTTAATTGAAATTGAGACGCATCAAATGCAAAACCAATTGAGGGGAGTGCAACGTTTGCAACAGAAAGATTCAAATTCGCAACACCCGCAACCAATATGAGAGTGGCTAAAACTAGTTTTTCAGGTTTGTCCCGATTTTTCGCTTGCAAATGGATCACCCAACAATAAAAATTATAAAATTGGACTAATTATTTTTAGTTTTAGATTACAACATTTAATTAGTTTTCCTAAGGGCCATCAATCCCCACGAAGAAAAAAATTAGTAGTTTCTGCACCATAAATGAAACTAGTCTGTTAATCCAACATTTTCAAGGTAAAAAATTATGGAACCAAATGAAATAGCAATTGAAAGGTTAGAAAGTCAACACGTAGGATCGGGTAGGATCAGATCCCCTGCCAAACTTGTGTCTTGGCTTGTGGCTGTACAAGCACAGGAATATGATGGTGCTAAATGGTCAATAGGGCTGAGATTAAGAAATAAAACAGATAAATATGTTGAAAATGCACTTAAATCCAAAAAAATAGTTAGAACATGGGCTAACAGGGGAACATTACATATAGTTAACTCCCAAGATTTGAAATGGCTGCTCAACTTAATAGGGCCACGTTTGATAAGAAGAAGTTCCCGAAGATATCGAGAACTGGAATTAGATGAAAAAACTCTGAAAACAACTGGAAAGATCCTTCAAGAAGCGCTTTCAGGCACAAATGGAATTCAAAGGTCCAAGTTAAGGGAAATTCTTATTGAAAATAAAATTTCAACAGAGGGACAGAGATTTACATTCATACTGCAAAGGGCTTCGTTGGAAGGTTTAATTCACCAGGGAATTTCAATTAAAAACGATCCAATCTACCATTCATCGGAAGATCTTCCATCACCACAACTCACAAATGAGGAGGCATTGATGGAAATTTCCAAACGATATTTCCATTCACATGGTCCTGCAACCCTTAAAGATTTTGTTTGGTGGTCAGGATTAACAGTTAAAGATGCAAAAACAGGATTAAAATCTGTAAAATCCGAACTAAACAGGTTTGAAATGGGAGATAAAACTTACTGGTCAAAAATTAGCTCCATAACTCATGAAGGGCAACTTCAAACTTGGCCAAATATTAAAATTCTACCACAGTACGATGATTATTTACTGGCGTACCAGGATCGTGGAGCATCCATTGATGGAAAAGTTAAACAACTTTTAAAACCAAAGTATGGCAGATTCAATCAGGTAATTCTAGTCAGCGGCAAAGTTACAGGAACATGGAAGCGCAAGATCACTAAAAATAACGTAGACTTTAAATTAAACTATTTCAGGCCCCTGAGTGAATCTGAGAATAAAGCATTAGTTTCTGAGATAATGTGTTACTCAAATTTCATTGACAAAACTTGTACAGGTATTGAAACCAATTTTTAAGGGTGTAACTTCATGACTACATACATATCCATGGTAAGGGGAATTAACGTAGGAAGTAAAAGAATTAAAATGGCAGATTTGAGGGATATCTATACATTCCTGGGTTTTAAACCAGTTAAAACCTACATTCAAAGTGGTAATGTAATTTTTAAATCAAACATCGATGATCCAGATGAACTGGGCCAAAGAATAGCACAAAAAATATTTGAAACCTACAATTACCATGTGGAAATCGTAATAAGGACCATGGAAGAACTTAAAACCGTGGTTCAATCATGTCCATTTGGGAATAAAGAAGTGGAATATTTACATGTGACATTTCTTTCAGCAATACCTGGGGGAGATAGGGTTCGTTCAATAGATATGGAGAATATTAATGGAATTAAGAGTACTGAAGAATTTAAGTTGCTTTCTAAAGAGATCTATCTATATTTGCCCGAGGGTTACGGCAGAACTAAATTGAACAACAACTTCTTTGAGAAGAAATTGGGATTAAATGCCACAACAAGGAACTGGAAAACAGTTAATAAATTATTAGAAATAGCAGAGAGCTTATAAAAAAAATATAGTTATTATTTAAAAAGAATCCTTTTAGGGATGTTTGAGTAAAAATAAAATAAAATAGAGAAATAATTCTCCAGTTATGGAGAAATTTCTCTTTTAGGTTTTTTTTTAGATTCCAGCTCCGCCAGGAACATGGTCGTCGTTGGTAATGCCCATGATCATAGGTTTTGGAAGTTCAATTCCTATGGTTTCTTTGATAACATCTTCAACAGTTTCCACTGGTATGAAAGTTATCTCAGTTTTAACATCTTCTGGAACATCGTCAAGGTCTTTCACATTCTCTTTAGGCAGGATTATACGGTTTATTCCTGCACGGTGGGCTGCAAGTACCTTTTCTTTGATTCCTCCAACTGGAAGTACGGCTCCCCTCAAGGATATTTCACCGGTCATTGCCAGTTTAGGATCGACTTCGTGACCTGTTACTAGTGATGCTATGGTACTCAAGAGAGCTACACCTGCAGATGGACCATCTTTAGGTATTGCTCCTGAAGGTACATGTATGTGAAGGTCCTTTTTATCGAACTCAGCATTTTTCATGTTGAAGGCCAGTCTTGAACGAATCAATGTCTGGGATATTTTAGCTGATTCCTTCATGACATCTCCTAACTGTCCTGTGAGTGTTAATTTACCTGTTCCCGGCATGAAGGCACCTTCAATGAACAGTATATCTCCACCTACTGGAGTCCATGCTAGTCCGGTAACAACTCCTGGAGGGTTGTTTTTACCTGCTCTGTTGTACTGGGTGAGTTCGTGTCCAAGTATGTCGTA
This sequence comes from Methanobacterium lacus, assembly GCF_000191585.1. Lineage (NCBI taxonomy): Archaea > Methanobacteriati > Methanobacteriota > Methanobacteria > Methanobacteriales > Methanobacteriaceae > Methanobacterium > Methanobacterium lacus. Next base: position 2,339,098 of record NC_015216.1, on the reverse strand, counting down.
AAGCATGTCTGATTTTACAACATATGGTAGTTCAACATTTCCAAGAACGATCTTTTCAGATACAACCCTTGCAACTGCCGAAAGCTGTCTTTTTATTCCCCTAACACCTGCTTCTCTTGTGTACTTTTCTATAATGGTTTTAAGTGCTTCATCCTCTATTTGAAGCTGTTCAGAGTCGATTCCATGATCTTCAAGTACTTCTGGTATGAGGTGTTGTTTGGCTATGTTGAATTTTTCGTGGCTGGTGTAACTGCCTATTTCTATGGTTTCCATACGGTCTCTGAGCGGTCCTGGAATATCTCTGAAGGAGTTGGCTGTTGCAATGAAGAACACATCTGAAAGGTCGTAGGGTACCTCGAGGTAGTGGTCTGAGAAGCTGTCGTTTTGTTCAGGATCAAGCACCTCTAGGAGTGCACTTGCAGGGTCACCATTGTAGGCTGCCATGAGCTTATCAACTTCGTCCAGAATAAATACTGGGTTGGTTGTTCCGGCTCTTTTCATTCCCTGTATGATTCTTCCTGGAAGGGCTCCTAAGTAGGTTCTTCTGTGGCCCCTTATTTCTGCTTCGTCTTTAACTCCTCCAAGACTTATTCTCACATATTCCCTTCCTAAAACTTCTGCTATGCTTTTACCTAAACTGGTTTTTCCAGTTCCTGGTGGGCCCACAAGGAGAAGTATGGATCCCTGTTTGTTTTGTTTTAGTTTCATCACAGTCAGGTGCTGGATTATACGATCTTTGACCTTTTCAAGTCCATAATGCTGTTCATTGAGCAATTTTCTAGCTGCTTCAATATCCACATCTTTTATTTCACTTTTTCCCCATGGAAGGGTTGTTAGGAGATCTAGGTAGCTTCTGATGATGTTTTCTTCTGAACTGTGTGGTCCTTGTCTGTCTAATTTGTCAACTTCTTCAAATGCTGTTTCCTTGACTTCTTCCGGCATTTCAGATTCTTCAATCAGTTCTCTGTAATCTTTTTTGCCACTTCCACCTTGGGAGTCGTTCAGTTCTTCCTGAATAGCTTTTAACTGTTCTTTCAACATGTTTTCCCTGTGGGTTCTGTTCATTTCATTGTTGAATTTGGCAGCTAGTTCCATTTGGAAGTTGATGGATTCTTTCTGTTCTATAAGGATGTCTATAAATTTTAAACTTTTATCCTTGAGAGATCTGATTTCAAGGAGTTCTTGCTGTTCTTCTATTGAAATCCTGAGGTATGGGTAGACGTATCCCATGATCTGGCCTAAGTCATTTAACTTGTTTATCTGTTCTACGTAGGTCTGTGAGCCTTTAAAGTTTTGACTCATTTCAGATACTAGATCCTTGATGTGTTCAACAATTTCCTGTTGAGTTTCTTCATCGAGATCAACGATGTCTGGTACAACTCTGTAGGTTGCTTTAAATCCTGGACCATCAGGAATTACATCTTCTATTTCTACCCTTTCTTCTACTTGGACCATTATTTGGTAGAAATCTTTCAATGGTTTGATATTTTCTATTCGGATCAGGGTTCCGATGCTGTAGAGATCAGACTCTGAATAAAGTCCCTCTAAATTATCTTCTTTAACTGCCACAGCTATGGCTTGAAAATCATCATTGGCAACTTTTTGGTAGAGTTCACCACCTACTTTTTTACCGATCTTGAGGGTCATCTTGGTGCCCTGTATCAAGACCTTGTCTGATATGACTAGTACTGACAATTTTTTATTAACATTTATATCGTTCATGGTATCACTTTTGGAGGATTTTTTAGGATTTAGGTAAATTTTTATGCAATTAAAATTAATTCATTCTTCGTTGTGTTCGCATTTGTTGAAAACACAACAAAAAAGGGAGTCAATTTTTTCTTTGTGTTCAACGAGGGCGTTTTTATTGAATGTGTAGTAAATATAATTTCCTTGTTTATTGGAATGTAGTATGTTTACAGTTTTGAGTATTTTCAAGTGTTGTGATGCTGCTGGCTGGGTTAAGCCCATCATCTCTGCCATTTCAGTGACGCTGAAGCTTTTTTTTTCCGTTGATGCCAAGCAGTAAATAAGAATCAACCTGTTGACATTTCCCAGAGCTTTAAATAATTCTTCCAATTCCTCTGATCGATCTTCGTCATCAGGTTCAATTCTTAGCATCATGTTACATAAGTATATACTTATATACTTATATACCTTTCTGTTTTTACAAAAGAAATATTCATTTCAAACACCATAGTAATAAACAGCAACAATTTCCAAAATAACAGAGCTTGTGTTTAAAATGGAAACAACAAAACTAACCAGAATTACTGATTTAATGACTAATTTTGCAGTTAACACAGGGTTAGATCCAGAATTTTCATCACCTGTGAGATATCTATGGACAGATGCCTTTGCAGTCTGTAACTACATGGGACTATACAACTTAACAGGAGACACCCATTATCTTGATCTTGGAACAAAACTCATTAACCAAGTTCATCAAGTGCTGGGTAAGTTGAGAGATAAATCTGGATGGATAAGCGGACTAGACAAAAAAACAGGTGAAAAACATCCAACCATAGGTGGACTGAGAATAGGGAAAAAAATGGATGAAAGAGAGCAAAACCAAGAATATGATGAAATTCTCGAGTGGGAAATGGATGGCCAATACTACCACTACATAACCAAATGGATACATGCACTCAACATCACAGCCAAAGTATCTGGTGATACAAAATATCTTCAATGGGCTGGAGAATTACTTAAAACAGCGCATGATGCTTTCACATACTCTCCTGCCCCAAACATTCCATCGAGACTCTACTGGAAGATGAGTGTTGATCTAAAACGACCACTGGTAAGTTCCATGGGGCAGCAAGATCCCATGGACGGTTATGTAACCTACAAAGAAACAGAAACCATATCGTCCATGTTTGATGGTCAGAGATATGAAAGGGAAATCAATGAAATCAGTACCATATGCAAGAAAATGGATCTTAAAACCAACGATCCACTTGGTATCGGAGGACTTCTGACGGATGCAACTAGAACAACCCAGTTAATGGTTTATGGATCCATAAAAAGACCGGAAATATTGGAAAATCTTCTGAACTCAGCACTCTTGGGCATCAAATCATACAAAGAAACTGGTCAACTAGCCTTAAATCCAGAACATAGATTAGCATTTCGTGAACTTGGCCTTTCAATAGGTTTTAAGGGACTAGATCTAATGGAAAGATGCATAGAAAACAATCCAGAAATTTTCATATCCACCCATCTCAAGCAATTAAAACAGCTTCAAAACTATCGATATATGGTCCGATACATCGATGAATTTTGGTTAGATCCTAAAAATCAGTACTCCATGAACTGGAAAGAACACAGGGACATTAACACTGTAATGCTTGCAACCGCCATGTATCCCGATGGATTTTTAATAATTTAGTAAAAGAATGAATAGAAATTAAGTTGGCAGGTTGTTAGTATTTGAACTAGTTGGAGCTGGAGTTGAATTTATTGGGGTGATGTTTGCTGAATTATCTGGGGTGGAGCTGTTGGTTTGGTTGTTTGACGGGCTTGTGAATGGAACACTCACAACTGTAGGTACGGCTATGGGTGTTGCTTCCATATACCTGGCAGTTATCTTAGGTATTATAAGCTGTCCATTGGAAATTGAAACGTAGTTGTAAGTTCCGACCACATCTCCATAAACTGTTACAATGTCTCCGGCCTTAAACTGAGTTTGGGCATTGTAGCTTACAAATATAAGATCAGAAGTTGACCAACCACCGTTAACTGGGGTTACAGACATCACTATTTGTGTTTTCCCGTTGTTGGTGTTTATGGAAACTACTTTTCCACTAAATTTTACATGTTGGCCAGTGTACTTTCCAATGTTGGTACTGAGCTCTTGATATCCAACTGAGATACATGAGGCTTCGTACTGGCTGAGTGCATTTCCAGTTAGTGGTGCATCTCCATAAACAAGATTGAAAACTAGGAGGGCTATTAATATAATTACCACAGCTGCTGCTATGATGATTCCAATTTTGTTTCTTAAACTTTGATCAAAAAACCAGTTTATAAAGTCCTGTAATCGGTCCCTCACATTAACCCCTCTACCATTTAAAGAAATTCTACAGTTACATGTTAAATTTTCAGATAAATAAAGTTAAACCCTTTTGTATCAAAGATTTTCAAGACATTCATCCTTGAGTATTTTTGCATCTTCGTTGGATGGATTTATAACCAGTGCTCTTCTGAAACATTCAATGGCCTTCTCGTAACGATTGAGTTCGAGTAATGCAACTCCCTTGTTACAGATGAATGCATCGTTTCCATTGTCGTGTTTAATGGCTTCGTTGTAACATTTCAAGGCTTCAGCATACCTTCCAAGTTCCATGAGTGCATTGCCTTTCCTGTTCCACATTGCAGCATCCGGTGATAGATCAAGACAGAGTTCAAGGGCCTTATCATAACAGTCCAGAGCTTCTTCAGTTCTTTCTAATTCTGATAGTATGTTGCCTTTGGCATTCCAAACATCAGGATCTTCTGGGTTAATAACGAGTATTTTGTTGTAACATTTCAGTGCTGAGTCCAGTTCCCCCAACATTTCCAAGATAAAACCCCTCCAGTAAAGTATTATCTCGTTGGAATCATTGATCTTCATGGCTTTGTCATTGCATTTTAAAGCCTTCTGGGGTTGATTTGAATTTAAAAGTGCGATGGCCTTGTTGTTGTAAAGATACTCGTTGTTGGAATCTAGTTCAATTGCCTTGTTGTAGCAGTCCACAGCTTCTTTGAACCTTCCAAGTCTTGATAAATTGTCCCCCTTTTTATTTAAAAGATAAACATCGTCCGGATCAAATTTGAGGGCCGCAGAATAACAGGCCACGGATTTGTTGTATTTACCCACATCAAAGAGTATGTCTGCCCTTTTTGTTATGAGGGATTTTTCATCGATCTTTTTACCCTCCCATTCCTCGATGGGAAGTTTCCTGAATCTTATAACTTGAAACAGTGACGAATCTTCTGTATCTTCGGGGTATATCTTCCTGAAATCTGTTTCAAGTTCCTTTGCTGTTGAATATCCTTCTTCTTTAGCCAGGGAATCATTTTTAATAAGATCTCCAAATTTAACTACTTCAACATCAGTTACCACAGCCTCGAAAAGTTTTTTTCTTTCCTTTGACACAAGGTTCCAGTAGCAGTGCAGCCTGTCACCGGGAATTAATGGTTTTTTCCATAGTTTCCGTATAGTTGCTGTTTTCTGACCCGTTATAAGTTCAACATGACGGCTTCCAAAGAGTAAAATTGGTATATAAGACACCTTCTTTAATTTATTATTATTACTTAATTGTCTGAACTAGATATTATTTCTTCTCCAAACTCGTAGGTTTTGATACGAATATTATCCAGGTAGGGCTTCAATGATTCTGCAATTTTCTTTACATCATCCCTCAAAGGCATAACAGCTTCTTTTAATCTTTCATCAAGCACAGTTTTACTATTGAACTGTTGCAAGGTGTAGATGTCACATTGGATTGATTTTGCAATTTCAACAACATCCTCAGGTTCCATGAGTGCAGGTACGTAGGTTGTTCTGCACTCAAGAAAGGTATCAGGATCTTCGCTGCAAATTTCCATGCTGGATCTGACCTGTGATCCAATGGCTTCACCTATGATCTGTTCATATTTATTGAAGGGCGCTTTAATATCTAGAGCAACATAATCAATTAGTTTAATCATTTTTTGAAGTTTTTCTGGGTAATATCCGTTTGTATCCATTTTAGTTGATAGTTCAAGGGATTTTGCATGCTTTAAAATTTCAAACACTTGCGTATCCTGCATTAATGGCTCTCCACCACTTATCACAACACTATCTATGAAATCAATGGATTCTTCAATTTTCTGGAATATTTCTTCCAACTGATATACATCTCCACCTTCTATGATTTCAGAATTATGGCAGTACGGACATCTTAACATGCATTTAGCTGTGAAGATTACCAATGCCATTTTACCTGAAAACTCAATGGAAGATATTACCATGCCCCCGATTTCTATGGAGCTGCTACAGGATCCTTTTTTACTCATGTTAAACCTTAATTAATTAGTTTTCCCAAAATTTTTATGAACCTTTCATCCTCTTCCATGGTTCCTACACTGACACGTATCCAGTACTCATCAATTCCCTTAAACGAAGTGCAGTCCCTTACAATAACGCCTTTTTCCATGAGTTTTTGGGTGAGTTCCTTGGCTGTGAATCCTGTTTTTCTCACATCCACCAGGATGTAGTTGGATGCTGATTCGTAAACAGTTAATTCATTAAATTTAGACATTTCAGTGTACAACAGTTCTCTGCTTTTTAAACTAAGTTCTGTTGATTTTTTGATGTATTCTTCGTCGTTTAATGTGGCGCTTGCAGCCACTTCAGAAAGTTTGGTGAGGCTGAAAACTGGTTTTACACGGTGCATGTATTCTATGACAGTGGGGTTGGAGAGGCCGTAGCCAATTCTCATCCCTGCAAGTCCAAGCACCTTTGAAAAGGTTCTGAGTATGAATACGTTCTCATATTTTTCCAGAAGATCTACATTTCTGTGGTCTGAAAATTCTATATAGGCTTCGTCAACCACAACCAGTGCATCGGTATTTTCAATTATTTTAATTAGATCCGGCCTTGGAATCAAACCCCCTGTAGGGTTGTTTGGTGTGCACAGGAAAATTAACTTGGTTTTAGGGGTTATGGTATCTAAAACAGAATTAACATCTAAAGTGTTGCTTGGAACATCCCATTTGGCGTATACAGGCACAGCACCCTGAATTTTAAGCATGAATTCGTAGTACATGTAACCTGGAATTGGGACTATGAATTCATCTCCGGGTTCGGTGAAGGTCTTTCCAAGAACATCTATTATTTCGTCGGCCCCATCACCTCCAATAATAACATTTGATGGAGATACTTGGGAGTACTCAGCAATTTCTCCTTTAAGAGTTTCCAAATTTGATTCTGGATACTGGTGGATGAGTTTAAGATTTTTTTTTAAGGCTTCAACAGCCTTTGGTGAAGGTCCCATTGGGTTCTCATTACTGCCCAGTTTAATTATATTTTCAGGTTCTAAACCATAGGTTTTTGCAATGTCGTCCACTGATCTGCCTGGAACGTATGGATCAAGTTCTTTAACTACTTTATTAATTTTAATCATTTAAATCACTTTTAAGAGCCATTTTAGAGTATCTGATGGCGTTGTTTGTTATGTTTTCAATTTCTTCGTTTTTGAGTGTTCTTACGGCCTTTGCTGGAACTCCGAGTATAAGGCTGTTTTCAGGAAATTCATGGTTTTCAGTTACCAATGCTCCAGCTCCAACAATGCTGTTTTTCCGAATTAAGGCTCCATTTAACACTGTTGCATTCATTCCAATCAAACAGTTGTCTTCTATGTCACATCCATGGAGCACAGCAGCATGTCCCACTGAAACTTTGTTACCAATTGTGAGTGGATAACCCTTAGACGAGTGCAGGACACAGTTGTCCTGAACATTGGAACATTTTCCAATTTTAATGGGCTCTATATCTCCCCTTATCACTGCATTGTACCATACTGATGATTTTTCATCTATGGAAACATTTCCATTAACTACTGATCCCTCAAATGATGTATACTTTTTAGATCCCATTTTCATCTCATTTCCTTAATTTTGTTAGTTACAGCTGATTTTTGTGTTTATTTTATTTGGATTTATTATTTTCAATTATTTGATGTTCCTGAACAGCAATTAACAGTTTGTTTGATTCCAGGTCTTTGCTTAGAATTACCCCGGCACCTATTCTGGAATTCACTCCTACCTTAACACCGGGATTGAAACTACTGTTTATACCAGTTTTCACACCATCTCCGAATACTACACCCATTTTTCTCCGGCCGGAATCGATCTTTTCGTTTTTCACAACGATCATAACATTTCCATCGTCAAATCTGAGATTTGCTATGTTGGTACCTGCAGCTATGTTGCAGTTTGACCCTATTATAGAGTCTCCAACGTAACTTAGGTGGTTTACATTTGTGTTGTCCATGATTATGGAATTTTTCAGCTCCACAGCATTTCCAACGCTCACGTTGTTGCCTACGCTGGTGTACTTTCTCATGAAGCTGTTGGGACCTATATCACAATTTTCCCCTATGTACACAGGCCCCATGATGTAACAACCCGACCTTACAACACTGTTTTTACCTATAAATACTTGGCCATGTATTGTTACGCCTTCTTCAACTTCTCCCTGTATATCTGTTTCAAGATCCTTCAGAAAGTGTTCATTAACATCTAGAAGTTCCCATGGTCTTCCAATATCTATCCATCTGTTGGTTGATCGAAGTCCAACCACATTTTCATCTTCATTCATCTGAAGCTGGAGTGAATCTGTGATTTCGTACTCTCCCCTTTCAGACTTTGGTGTTTGATCGATTGCATCGAAGATTTGATCATCGAAGAGGTATATTCCTGCATTGATCAGGTTGCTTGGAGCCTCTTCTTTTTTTGGTTTTTCAACAATTCTGATTATCCTGTTTCCATCTAATTCTACAACCCCGAAGGATGATGGATCCTCAACTTCTGTAAGCACCAACATGGATCTGGCATTTTCTTCCCTGTAACCATCAATAAGTTCGGTTATCAATGCGGGATCAACAATAATATCTCCATTGAGGGTTATAAATTGTCCATGAACATGTTTTCTTGCAGAACCTATTGCATGTGCTGTTCCAAGCCGGTCTTCCTGGGTAACGTAGCTGATTTTAACACCAATATCTTTACCATCTTTAAAATGGTCCTTTATCACTTCTTCATGATATCCAACCACCAGGGTTATTTCATCCACACCTGCATCACGCAGCGACTCAATATTGTACTGTAAAATAGGTTTTCCACCAATTTGAAGCATTGTTTTAGGCTTTGTAATGGTAAGTGGCCTCATTCTTGTTCCTTCACCCGCAGTGAGTATGATCGCGTTCATAACTTATAAACCCCATTGAAAATCCTTTAAAAGAATAAATCTTAAGTATTAAAGTATATTATCTAAGGTGTATAATTATTTTGTTGAACTCTATAATAAATCTTATAATATGCTGTTTTTACTAAGAGTCAGAACAGAAAAATTTTCTGAGATAAAAAAAAATTTAGTTGAAAAAGAAAAAAAATATTAATTTATATGATGTCTTCTATGAATTCTGCACATTGATCCCTGATCATACAGGCCTTCTCATCACTGGTTGCCTCAAGAGTGATCCTTACATAGGATTCTGTACCCGACGGTCTAATAAGTACCCAGCTTCCATCAACCATTGAAATTCTGACACCGTCTATTCGATTTACATCAACCACATCATCAAATAGATTGTGAAGTTCATCTTGAACCTTCAACATGATGATCTCTTTTTGGTAATCTTCACAGATGATCTTGTCCCTTATGGTTGGAAAACTTGGCACCGAACTCAGCTGTTTGGAAAGTGATCCATTGTGTTGAACCAGTTCTATCACCCTGAGTGCTGAAAGAATTCCATCGGGACACATGCAGAAGTTGGGATGTATCCATGTACCTGAAGGTTCTCCTCCAAAACTCGCAGAAGCATCAACAATGGATTCTGCAACGTGCACATCACCAACCTTAGTTCTTATAACTGTTCCATTAACTTCTTCCATACATTTATCGGTACATAGGGATGCATCAACTGTTGTAACAACCACACCACCTATTTCACGAGATACTATAGCTAAAAGTTTGTCAAAATCAGCCATATTTCCCTTTTCATCTATGGCTATCATTCGATCTGCATCACCATCGTGTGCTATTCCAATTTCAGCCCCTGTAGCTTTCACAACCTTCATGAGTTCTTGAAGATTTTTTTGTGAAGGTTCAGGCATCCTGCCTGGGAAAAATCCATCAGGATGGGAATTTATTGATACAACATCACAGCCTGCCTTTCTAAGTATTAATGGGGATAAATAGGATGCTGCACCATTTGCACAGTCCACAACAACCTTGGTACCGGGTTTGATCGTGATTTGCTTCAGAATATCGTCAATATAATCGTTTACAACATCTTCATTCTCTTCAATCAACCCAATATCTTGCCACGAAACAGTTTTGAAAATTTTTTTGTGCACAATCTCCTCGATGGTTCTTTCTTGTTCCTGTCTGTAGGCCATTCCATCGGGGTTCCATAACTTTATTCCATTGTACTCCGGTGGATTGTGTGATGCAGTAATCATCACCCCCGCATCTGCATTTAACTTGATGGTTGCATAACCCACAAGGGGTGTTGGTGCCATTCCGAGTTTCACAACGTTGCAACCACATTCAAGGATTCCTGCAGTAATTGCATTTTCCATCATGATATTTGATGTCCTGGAATCGTATCCAAGCACAATTTTACCGCCTTCACCACCTATGTAAGATGCTATTGCTCTTCCAACATCTAATGCGAGTTCGAGGCTGATATCTTCACCGACCTTTCCCCTTATTCCGGATGTTCCAAATAATTTAGGAATTTCTAATGACATGGTTTGAATGCTCCATCAGGCTCCGAATTTTGTTGATTTGTTCATGAGGTCCATTAGTATGTCCATCACATTACATCCCTGAATTCTGCAAAGACCTCCCTTTGCAGCAGCCCTCTCACTGAATATTTTCACATCATCTACCTTAACTTCTGGGCCGTTTATGAGGATGGGAACTGGATCTCCAGTATGATCCATGGTGGAAATAGGGGTTGAATGATCTGCAGTCAAAATGAAGTAAGCATCTTCTATTTCCATTAATCTGGCCAGCATATCATCCACTTTTTCAATGAATTTGATTTTCTCATCCAACTGTCCATCGTGTCCGGCTTCGTCTGCACCATCAACATTTATCAATAAAAAATCGTAATCAAGGGCTGCTGTATCGAGAATTCCCCTTTCAATATTTTCAAGGTTGGTATCAATACCTCCAGTGGCACCTTCGATATCAATAAGGTCCATGCCAGTGATGTTACCTATTCCCTTGATCAATCCAGTTTCAGCTATACAAACTGGTTTTAAACCATATTTGTCTCCGAAGGGTTCTACATATGGTACTGCACCAGCACCCCTTGGGATGATTATGTTGGCAGGATTTTCACCAGCTTCAATCCTTTCAAGGTTTATAGGAAGATCCTTCAAAACATCGTAGGATTTGGAAACTATCATGTTCAAGATATCTGCAGTTCTTGCTGCTTCCTTGGTATCATCAAGGGGCACAACCTTTTTAGGAGGTTTGCCTTCGTGTTTAGGATCTGCATCTGAAATCTGATCAGATAAGCCTTCTCCCCTTAAAACTAGAACTGCCCTGTGACCTGTGGATTCTTTGAAGATAACTTCAACGTCGTCAGCAATTACCATTCCATTTATGGCTGCTGCAATTTCTTCAGTACCTTCCCTTATTCTTCCAGCTCTTCTGTCAGTTATGATTCCATCGGAATCTGCAGTTGAGAAGTTGCATCTGAATGCTATGTCTCCTGGAAGAACCTTCAACCCTACACCGGCAGCTTCAAACGGGCCCCTTCCTGTGTAAACTTCATAAGGGTCGTATCCAAGAATCGATATGTGTGAAGTGTCACTACCCGCCCTTATACCGGGCCTAATTGGGTCCATAATTCCACATATTCCTCTTTCAACCATTTTGTCCATGTTAGGTGTTTTTGCGGCTTCAAGAGGTGTTTTATCTCCAAGTTCCTTTATGGGACGGTCTCCCATACCATCAATGATCATTATGATTCCTTTCATTTATATCACCTAAACCATTAAGATTCCTATTGCGGCTCCTGTTATGGTTGCTATGAGATTAACGTACTCATTGGATATGTAATCTCTTCTTTCAAGAACAGCACCAAGAATGCTGTCAACAAAACATCCAACTGTTCCTGCAACTAAGGATATTTTCAGAGTTACGAATGGGTCAGGGTATATTCCAAGTAAATATGCAGCCACTCCTATTATCCCTGCACCGATAATTCCAGCAGCTGTTCCAACTAATGAAATTCCCCCATCTGTTCCAGGAGGCACCTTCTTCAGTGTTGTGATGAGCCTTGGTTGTTTAACCACGCCCACTTCACTTGCAAGGGTATCTGCAGTTGCAGTAGCTATAGATCCTATAAATCCACCATAATTTCCAAAGGCAGCCATTACAAAGGCGACAATTCCGTTAGAAATAACATTTTTAAGAGTTCTTGTCCCTTCGTAAACTCCAATTTTCTTTTTGTACTCATGTTTGTACTTGGTGGCAAGGAGCCCTAGAATTAGAAAAAGGAAAATTAACATTAGCCAGTTTGCACCGGCACTAAAAATAATTATTATACCCATGACTATCATGAAAATGGATCCAAATAGATCTAGCGCCTTTTTCAAGTAGACAACAAGACCTAGAACTACTATAAGGACCACATATTCCAGAGGATTAATCATATATTTCCCGCATTATTATTTTTCCACAATTACACGAGTTTTGATGGTTTCAACACGTTTAAGGGGGTATATTTTTTTGGATTCATGGTATATGTGGGATGCCATTTTTCCGCCGAGGATATCTTCGATGAGTTCCTGGAATTTTTTGTCCTTTGCTGCGTTTTGAACCATCTTTTCCATGGTTTCTCTGATGAACTTCTGCTGGGAGGATTTAGCCCTTTTAATTGTTATTGCAAGCACGTGAACCTTAAGCTTAACACCGTCTTGGGATGTTACGTTCACGATTGAATCAATTCGGCTTGTACCTCTTCTAATCATACTTCTAACGTAGTCTGTTGTTACTTGGTGTCCAACAAAGCTGGTGGTTGCTGTGTCACCTGCAACTTCATTTATTTCGAAGAAAAGTTTGATATACTGTTTACTGAAGTCTCCAGTTAGTTCACGGAGGGAGGATTCAACTCTCCTTTTCATTAACTGTTCTGGTTCCCTTGCAGGGGTTGTACCAATTTCCTGATCTCCAAAATCCTTAGGAGTCATTATTGTGTACCACTGTTTTTCCTTCCAAGTATCTCTTACTCTTCTACGTCTCGCTTTAGCCATAATATCACTTTTACCTGTAAAAATTTATCAATAAAAACCTCATGTTCTTGATACAATTCTAAAAAATCATAATCTAGTTAATCTGGATAAGAACCATTTATTATAAATCACATTCATGGTTTATAAAGATTGTTAAGGATCCAGTACCTGATCATGTAAACAATTAAAAACAAGTTAAGATTAAAATTCACACCGAGGTTAAATAAAGTTTAACTTCATGGTATATAGGTTTTTCCTACATGAGTTGCAATGTAACAAAAACTCAAAAATTTCCTTAACCTTCCTCCCCAACAAGTTGGCAAATAAAATTGTGAGCAGATTTCAGATCATCAGAATTTGGCCTGCCCTTATTTATTCCTCCAACCAATTTTAAAGGACCCCATGCATCGAAGGCTTTGCAGGAAAATTCTCCCACTATTTTAAATCCATTCTCTGAAACTTTAGCTGCAAGTTTTTCAGAGTAATTAGAATCACCTTTTCCACTGGTTGTGAATACAAATGCCTTTTTATTCTTTACTATGGGCAAACTATCTATGAATTCAACAAAATCCTTCCCTGGTTTACCATAGTAAATTCCGGATCCAAATCCGACAAGATCGTAGTCTAGTACGTTGTATCCATCCACTTCGCTGTAACTTAAAATGTCTGCATCTATTGAATCTGCCATTGCTCTGGCTATTTTTTCGGTATTTCCACGATGAACTGAATTGTAAATTATTAAAACTTTCATATTTCACACCTAATTATATTTAAAACTCAAAACTAGTATTTACAAAAAAATATTAGAAATTGAGGGGTTTTCTAAGGAACTTCTCATGTTCTACAAATCTATTTAAAACTTCTTCAACAGGCCCTTCATCTTCAACAACTTTTTTTCCTTCACTTTTAAGCCCGGGCTTTGCAGTCATTCCAATCTGATGGCATATTACAACATCAGAATCCTCTACAATATTAAGAGATTTGCTCCATTGATGTTTCTCTCCAGGAACCTTTTTTGACTCTCTTCGGTCTATTAATTCAACTTTATCCCCATCAAATTCATAGATAAGAAATTTTTGCGCCCTTCCGAAATGTTCTGTGAATTTTTCATCGTCAGAAACAGCCACTGCAACTCTCATAAACTAACACCCCTAAGATTTTTGACTCCAACAAAAACTGGACGTTCAACACTGTTTTCTGTCCATTCCTCAGATTTGAAACCTGCATAGACAAACGTTTCAAATTTTTTGTTTTCCATCAAATTTATTACCTCTTCCACTTCAAAGACACCCAGTTCATGTTGATCAATGTCAAAATCAAACTCTCCATCATCTTTCACAAGAAATACGAAGTTTGCATTGAATATTCCATCTTTCAGCTTGGACTGACAAATTCTGGCTATTTTAAGGTCTTCCTCCACAACAGTGTCGACACTAACTAAACCTTCTATCCAGTTGTTTTTGTTTAGACTCAGATCAAATATTAATATTCCTCTAGGATTTAGATGTTCATAAAAATTTTGGATGGTGTCCCCGAGCTCCTTTAAATTTCTGTTGTAGTGGATTGCAGAGAAGATACAGGTGATAACATCGAACTTGGATCCGATGTTTAGGTTCTTCATATCTCCCTGTATGAAATTGACATTTGGAACCTTTTCTCTGGCAATTTCAAGCATTTGGGAGCTTAAATCAACGCCTGTGATCTTGAAGTTATCTGTTAACTTCTGTGCATGTGTTCCTGTTCCACATGCAACATCCATTAGAAGATTGGTTGAACTGGGTTGGTGTTTGTGGACGGCCCATTTAATAAATTCTACTTCTCCTTCGTAATCCATTCCCTTGTAGATCTTGTCGTAGTACCTTGCGAAGTTCTTGTAAAGTTGTTCTTCTGTCATTTATAATCCCTGAATTAAGTTACTTCAAACGATCTTATTAATTAATGTGGCAACATTTTCACCAAATCTTTCAATTGTACGGATGCCCTCAGCATCTTCCAGTGCTTCTCCCTTTTCCCTTCCGAACACCATGTTCCAGTAGGTTGAACCAGGCACAATCATATCGTTTATCAAGTAGAACATTAGAAGCTCTTGAAGTGTTGATGTTTGCCCTCCGCGTCTGGCTACTGCTATTGGTCCTCCCACTTTCCAGGATAGGAAGTTGCCGTTGTTCATAGAAACGTAACCAATTCTCTGCAGTGCTGCCATTAGATCTCCCCTTGCAGTACCGAAGTATACAGGTGTGGCCACTATAAACCCTTTAGATTCCTTAATTTTCTCAATGATCTCATTCAAACCATCATCTATCTTGCATTTGTGGATTTTAGCACATTTACCGCAGGCCCTGCAGGATTCTATGTGTTTTCCCCTCAAGTACACAACTTCGGTTTCTAATCCATTTTTTTCCACTACTTCTGCGCATTTAGAAATCACTTGTGATGTGTTTCCATTTTTACGTGGACTTGCACATACAAAAAGTACTTTTTCCATGGTGTAACCTCTTTAAAGATATTTTATTTGTGTTCAATAATATTATTAGTAAAATAATCCAAATTTTGGATTATTATTGATTGGTTTTAAAAATTAATAAATTTTAGTGTGGTTCAATATTTTTTAACTTATTTCATGGAAAAATCACATCCTCACAATATTAATAATTCTGATAATGACATGAATTAGGGAGATTTGAATCAATTCTAAGTTCAAAACATTATAATGTCGAAATCATACACTTAAAACTAATTTTAAGAGCTAAATTACCAACAAAAGACTGTAAAATTATGCACTCGTATAATACCAGGGTGTTGGATCGATTAGAAAATTATTAGTAATCAGTTTTTTTTCAACAGTAGTGGAGATCATATATTCCAGTTAAAGCAGTTTGAATTTTAAGTAGATAGCTGAATCATTTAGGTATGAATTGGAATTATAGTTATTGATAACTTAACCCGAGTTTGATAAAATTTAATTAATAGATATTTCATATGTTATTTATCTCATTTTAAACCATTTTTTGGGGGGGTTAATTTGTGGTAGATAACGAAGATAAAGCAAGGATCATCAAAGAAGAACAAAATTCGAAGTCTGCATATCTAAAAAAAGATTTGGAAACATCTGAAAGTTCAGACCAAGTCACTTCACACAACCATTTTATCGATGCATTCCAAGAGAATTACTGGTTATATCTAATATTCCAATATATTGGGGCAGTTTTACTAATTATTTTAGCTTTTGGAATATATTCTTTTTTAACAGCACAATTTGGCCCAGGATTACCTACATACATATTATTTTATCCTGCTGTAATCATAGTTTCATTGTTATGGGGATTTGGTCCAGGGCTAGTGGCAACAGTTACCTCTTTGTCAGTGGCAGACATCTGGATTCTACCTCCACAGGGACAATTATCAATAGCGTCAACAACAGATTTAGTAGGGTTAATACTTTTCTTGACATTTGGTATATTGATCAGTGCCGTAGCAGAGCTGTATCATAGGAATAGAATAAAAGCTGTTGCCTATGATAAAGAAAATTCTTTACGTGAAGCAAGAAAAGAGAAAGAATTTCTAGCAAATATTTTGGAGCATTCATCACAACCATTTGCTATTGGATTTCCTGATGGAAGACTTGGACTATTCAACCATGCCTTTGAAGAACTCACAGGTTACACAAAACAAGAATTAAATACCATTGATTGGTCCGACGCATTAACTCCGGTTGAGTGGCGGGAGAAGGAAAGTCAAAAGTTGGATGAACTTCATAGAACAGGCCAACCTGTTCGCTATGAAAAGGAATATGTCCGGAAGGATGGATCTAGGGTGCCTATAGAACTCTTTGTAGACATCAATATGGCGGCTGATGGAAATCCAGAATTTTATTATTCATTTATATCAGATATAACCAAACGCCAGAAGGATGAGGCAGATTTGAAGAGACAAGCTGCATTATTAGATGTGTCTTATGAAGCCATTTTTTCATGGGAATATGATGATGGAATAATATCATGGAATGTAGGTGCTGAAAAACTCTACGGATTTAGCAATGAAGAAGCCATAGGCCATGTAAGTCATGATTTGCTTAAAACTAATTTTCCAATAGAATTTAAAGATTTTCTCAAAATTCTCAAGAAAAATGGAAATTGGGCTGGAGAATTAATTCACACAACCAGAGATGGCCGGTTGATTGTTGTTGAAAGTAGACAACAATTAATAAAGGATTTTTCAGGAAAATTAATCGTTATTGAAACGAATAGGGATATTACACAACGTAAAAAGATGGAGCAATTGTTGAAAGATAGTGAAGAAAAATATCGAACCATTTTAGATAATCTCCAAGATGCTTATATTCAAGCTGATAGCAATGGAATTATCACGATGGTCAGCCCATCTGCAGCAAGCATGTACAACTATGATTCCCCAAACAAAATGATTGGTAACTATATAAAAAATTTGTATAAAAATCAGTTAGATAGGGATGATCTATTGGAAAACTTGGAAAAATTAGGTAATGTAGAAGATTATGAGAGTGTTGCATTAAGAAAGGATGGTACAACTTTTGATGTCTCATTAAATTCACAGTTCCTTTATGATAATGAAGGTCAAATACAGGGGACTGAAGTATTTGTTCGTGATATTACTGAACGTAAAAATGCTGAAAAGGCATTACGGGTGAGTGAACAAAGAATTTCAGACATGATCGAAAGTATCAGTGATTATATCTATGCAATTGACAGTGATTGGAATTTTATTTTTGTGAATGAAACAGCTGCTAACGATGTGGGGTATGAATCTTCTGAACTGTTAGGAAAAAACATATGGTCTGCTGTGGATAAGGTTGTGGGGACCGAGCTCGAAACAAATTTTCGTGAAGCAATGGATAAGAGAGAGATTAAACTGTTCGATTGGGAAACAGTCTACACAGATAGCTACAAGGAATTTACTGTGTATCCCTCTGCAGAGGGGATCACGGTATATGGTAAAGATATAACAAAACGCAAAAAAGCAGAAAAACAGCTCAAAATTGAAAATGAACGTTTAGAAACCATTTTAGAAACAAATCCTTCTGCTGTAATCATAGTTGAAGCAGATGGAAATATTTCCTACATTAACCAAAGAGCCAAGGATATATACGGTATCAACATAACTGGCATGGATTTATCAACTGCAATAGCCAAAGTCAAGGCAAAGAAGATAGACGGATCAGAGTACTCCGTTGGAGATGGACCGACAGGCAGAGCTTTAAAAGGTCAAATGGTCCGTAATGAGGAAATGATTTTAGAACAGCCCGATGGAACAGTCATACCTATACTTGGAAGTGCTGCACCAATATACAATTTAGAAAATCAAATAATTTCTGCCGTAGTTATTTTTGATGATATAACACAAATAAAACAGGAAGAATGGCGCAAACAAAAGATGCTGGAAAAGGAACAGCAGCTTACTGAGGAGCTTAGTGCTACTAATGAGGAACTACAAGCCACTACTGAAGAACTTAAGACTTCAAATGAAGATTTGATTCTTGCACAAAACAGTCTCATGGAAATGGTGACTAAATTAAAAACCTCAAACAAAGAATTGGAACAATTTGCATATGTGGCATCCCATGATTTACAAGAACCATTGCGTATGGTGGCAAGTTTCACACAGCTACTAGAACGAAGGTACAAGAATCACTTGGATGATGATGCTAATGATTACATAGATTTCATTGTTGAGGGTGCTCAGCGTATGAAAGATTTGATTGATGACTTATTAGCATTTTCAAGACTGAATACTGAGGTACATAAATTTGAACCAATTTTAGTAGAAGTTGCATTGGATGATGTTTCATTCAATCTTAAATCTTCAATAGAAGAAAATAATGCCACAATAACTTATGATCCTTTACCCACCATTAATGGCGATCCTTCACAGATCAGACAGCTTTTCCAAAACTTAATATCGAATGCCATAAAGTTCCATGGTGATACACCTCCAAAAATTCATGTTTCTGCCCAGGAATTGGATGATGAATGTATTTTTGGTGTAACAGATAATGGAATAGGAATAAACCAAAACCATCAGGAACAAATTTTTAGCATTTTCAAAAGACTGCACACAAGGAAGGACTATGAAGGAACAGGTATAGGGCTGGCAATATGTAAAAGAATTGTTGAAAGACATGGTGGAAAAATATGGGTAGAATCAGAAGAAGGAAATGGTTCCACATTTTATTTCACAATTTCTAATAATCAAATTGTTAATAGTTCCAATGGTCTTTACTGAATCTTCAACTTATTTTTAATCAATCAATGGCTGTAATTAAAAAAAGGATTATTGAGTGAGAAAATTTGTTTTTAGGTTTAATCTCATTCTTCCAGAATTAGCGCCTCTAAATATGTTCCATTTATTGTCTTCAATTTTGAATGTATCTAAAAATTTTCCAATATTTTCTGAAGGACCTAAAAATAAAATCCCATCTTTGTTGAGGGCATTAACAAAGTTGGAGATAACTTGTTGTTGAGCAGATGATTCCAGGTAAATTAAAAGGTTTCTACAAGATATCATGTCTAATCTAGTGAATGGTGGGTCTGTGATGACGTTGTGAGTTGAGAATATCATCATTTCTCTAATTTCGTTTTTTATAGTATATTCATCACCATTCTTGTAGAAATATTTGCAGAGTCTGTCATAATGGATATTGGAAGATATTTTATATTTTCCTGAACGAGCTTTTCGTATGACAGATTCATCTATATCTGTTCCAAAAATTTGAACCTTGAAATTTTGATTCATTTCTTCAAACAGTTCACTAATCATGATTGCAATTGAATAAACTTCTTCTCCGCTTGAACAACCTGGAACCCAAATTCTAATAACATCATCATCTTTTGCTTCTAATATGTTTATAAAGAATTTAGATTTTAATGATTCGTATGCTTCAGGATCTCTGAAGAACTGAGTAACGTTAATCAGTAATTCATTATATAGCAGATGAATTTCATCGGGATTTTCATGAAGATATTCTAAATAATCGCATATTTCGTCAACTTGGCAAGTTTTCATACGTTTTTGAATTCTTCTGTTTATGGTGCTTTTTTTGTATGCTGAAAAATCGTGCCCAGTCTTGTTTTGAATCAGGATAAATATTTTATTCAATATTTGGGCTGTTTTTTCTTGGTGTGCTATAACTTTTGGAACGGTCATTTTAAACAACAATTGACTTTGTAGAAACCTGATTTTTTTAGTTTAAGTCAGGGTTTGTGGATTTTTTCATAAAAAAATTTTTTAGGTTTAAGTTTTTGTTTTTCCCGACTAAAATTTTCAGATTAATAATAACATGGATATATGCCTTTTGATTTTAAAATATATTGATATTGGGGGGTTAATGAATTTCAGTAGTTTGCAACAAAATTTTACTCAGTCTGTTCGTAGTCCCAGTTCATTATCATGTGGTGTATCAGATCACTCACATCTCTGAAGTAGCTTTCACTGTTTATTCCCCTTTTTTCAAGTGCTTGGAGATGATCGGCGGGGATGTTGGAAAGGCTTTTAGAAATTGCAGATAGTAGTATGGATACTTCAACAGGATCCACATCTTGCCTTATACTTCCATCATCAAGACCAGTTTGTACAGATTGACATAGAATTGAAAATCTTTCCTTCCTGAGTTTTGATATTTCAGTTTCACATGCTATTTCATAGGGAATTGAATTATCATTGGATTTAGATTTAGTTTTACGTTCATCTGAACCATCAGGTTCCATGTTAAATCTTCCTGATCTGAAGTAGTTGTATATGTTGATGTGATCAGGATAGTTCCATGTAAATTCATTGTAGGCGTTTCTGTAGGCTGCGATCTTATCGATCCCTTTATCCTCTTTTTTGACAGCTTCCCTTATTATTGAATTAAGTATTTTAGTTCCCCTGAGAACTATTGCGAAAAATAATGATTTTTTGTTCTGAAAGTAAAGGTAGAGTGTTGCCTTAGAAAGTTCAACTTCCAGTGCTATATCATTCATAGATACTTCATCGTAACCCCTAGAAAAGAACAATTTTTCAGCTGCATTGATTATATCATGCTGGCGTTGTTTTTTTTCCCTTTCCCTTCTATCAGTGATGGACATAAATTTTTACCCCCATAATACTGTACCTCAATAAAATTTGTTGTTAGTAATATTACAGTGATTTAATATATTTGACTTTTGTTTTGATTTTTTCAAACCCAAATCAAATTGAAACCTGAAAATAGTTTTAAAATAAACTGAAACAAAATTTTTAGAATGAATATCTGGTGAAATTTAGATTTAAATAAAAAAAGAAAGGGTGGAAACTGAATTCCACCAAAGATGTTACTTAAATACTTGGGTTGATTAAACCTCTTTCTCCGCTAGGCATGAACTCTCTTAAAGCTCCCTGAGCTATGGATTTTCTTGGGTTTGTGAAGTCAAATCCAAGGTTCTTGTCAGCAAATGCAATTTTTATTAAAGGATTTGCACAAAATGCGTCTCCTCTTGCTGCGTGAGGTGCCTGAGCAATTCCTGCGTACTCTGGCTGGTGACCCACGTTCATTGCATAGTTAGGGTAGTTAGGTCCTCTGAGTTCGTGTATTAAACCTTCATCACTTCTAATTGAAAGTGAGTTGGATGCACCACACTGATCCTGCAGATCGTATCCGTAGAAACCGAGCCTGCTGTGAACTTCTTTGTGGAGTATCTGGCTTAAATACCAACCGTTGATACCTGCGTTGGAGTTACCTGTAGCGAAAGCTGTTGAACATCCAGCTGCTGCTGCTGCAACACATGCTCTCTGTGATCCACCGAAGTGGTCTTCGAGTAATGCTGGGATTTCGTACTGTTCCATTGCGTAGAGTGTAATTTCTGAGGATATATCCTTAACTACATCTGCATCTGCTTTAACACCGCATAATCCGAACTTGTCTTCTACGTATTCTTTACCGTAGTAGAGGAAGTCGTCTAATATGTCATCGGTGTATGCAGCTGTTGCATACTGTGTGAAACCTACACCACCAGACATGTATGAACCTAACCAGATCTGATCGTATATTGCTGCTGCTGCTGCAATTACCTGTAGAGATACTTCTGCAGGGTCTTCAGATACTCTGGAGGTCTGTATCATATCAGCTAAAACACCGAATGGAATTCCACCAGGTTCGTTAGGTCCTCTTGCCCTTCTTGCAGGTAAGATGCTTCCCATGGAGATTACGTCAGCATGTTTTGCTGCGTAAGAAAAGTCAGCAATTGCTGCTTCTCCAGCACAGAGTTTGTATGCTGAAATGAAACTCATTCCAATCTGCATTGCAGACCATCTGGAAACTGTTCCACCGTCACAAGCCCTTACAACCATGGTAGGTACTCTGCTTATCTGGTAAGTTTTTTTACCGATGTAGTCTTTGAGCTGTTCTGCCTGTTCTTCAGGGAATTCCTTGTTTATATCGACGAGGAATCTGCTGTCGAGTTCATCTATGAGGTCGTCATCTCCACTGAATAGTTTTGCGTAACAGTCTCCAACTAAACCTGGGTGAACTTCTACCATGTGTTCCTGCACAACAGCTCCTCCTGGGAGTGCGTGGTTTATGGTTTCCATGTAGTTGTTTATGGTTTCAGGAGTAACTTCTACACCTAAACGTTTTTCTAGAACAGCGTGAGCTGTGTCCATACCTACAATGATGGTCCTTTTGATGTCGTCAGACAACTGCTGGATAGCACTGTTGTTTAGGAAGTGAAGATCGTCACCTTCAACATAGGAATCTGTTCCTGAAACTTTGTAGGACATTAATTTCCTCTGTCCTAGTGGAACACCTATGTCCGGGTTGTAACCGGGGAGTCCCCTTTCTTCTTCTAGTTTTTTGGAGAATTCATTGAATTCTTTTTTACGAGGGGATTGTTCCCAACCACCGTAGCAGTAATAGTCGGTGTAATGTTCGTTAGGGTCCTCGTTAAATTTGTTTTTTAAAGCTTTTAAAAACAACTTTTTATCATTTTCCATCTTATTCACCTAATTTGCGCTTTAAATCATCTTTGAAAACTTCTAATCCGAATCCACCATCTGTTCTTGCTGCGTGAATGGCTTCTACTGTTTCGATAGCTTCAGGGTCATCCCTCATGCTGATGTTGTCGCTTCTGTAGATGGTTGTGATTTCTTTGAGATTTTCTTCATCCAATGGTGCTCCCATGTCAACAGGCTCATCGAGTGGCCTTCCAACCTGGTCTTTAATATAGGATACTGAACCTGTTTTCTCATCGAAAACATATCTCTGGAGAGCATCAAACATTAAACCGTTTTCATCCAATCTTAATGAATGTCCGTGGACAGTTGCGCCCCTAATACCTGTTTTAGCAGGGTCAAAGAGTTCGGTTTCAACGAGTGTTTTGGAAATCTTTTCCAAGTCCCTTTCCCTTATTTCTATAACTTGCCTACCGGACAGTGTACCTGTGTCTACTCCTCTGAATCTCCACATGTATGTTCTTGCCCTGTCGTATGGCTGAGCTGGAGCATTGTACATAGAATCTGTGAACTGGACGTATCTTGTCCTGTTACCTTCTTTTGCACCTTCAATAGGCTCCACCATTTCTTTCATTAAATCTTCTTCAAAGTCCATCTCTTCTAATGGAGGATGAACACTTTTATATCCTTCACCCGGGTTTCTGTGCCCTAGAATTTTGACTATATCTTCGTCAGCTATTTCCCTGATCTTTTTTAGTTCAAAATCAGGATCCATATGTTTCCTACGGTTTTCAGCAATTTTTGTATTACCGGGGGTGTATTGAACTTCATAAGACATTCTTAATCACCTATTAAATTTATGGTTTCTGAGGATTTTGAGTTTGGATCTACCAAACCTATGAGGCTCGGATCTATTCCATTCTCTAAACCTAAACCTATTTTTATATAATCTGAGACAGTGATGTCTGTTTTTGTAAAAATTCCGGTTTTTACATCGTATTTCATGGTTAAAGTTTCTTTTAAAAGAGTATCAAGTTTTTCCATGAAAGATTCGAGTTCATCATAGTTGACGGTAATGATCAATTCTCCAACTGATACACAGAGTTCAATATTTTCATTTTTAACTCCTATCACCTTTCTGTCTTCATGATTCACTGGAGTTCCCTTTGCAGGTCCGTAATTTACTACTTTTGGTATGGAATTTCCATTAACCAAAACTCTCAGTACACCATCAAATTCCATGATACCGTTAAGTACCTTTTCTGTTGTTTGTGGTTTCAAACGCCTGTAAGGGAATATTTTTACATCAACGGCTTTTATTTTGTCCATAAAACATCACCTAAAACTATTCAGATTAAATAATATCTTTGACTTCCTTAGCTCCATCGGCTACGTATTTAACTGGCTGGTTGAAATAATCAATGTCGCCATACACAGTACCTATTAATCCAGAGGTAGATTCCACTGAAAACATCTGGGTTCCTGCATCTAAACACATTGCAGCTGCGTTACATGGGGTTACGTAACCTTTACTGTGTCTTGTAACTACGTGGTTACCGTGGAAAGTTCCAGGACCTCCACCACCATAAATACCGTGGGAGAAGAAACTCATTCCAACACCAGTTCCCTGTGCTCTTCCAAAGTCAACACCTGGAAGTCCAGTTTCGTATTCCACTATGTCGTTGAAATAGAGGAGTGTTGAAGCTATTCCTTGAGCTGCCCTTGAGGCACCTATGTTAACTATTACTGATGCTATGAGACCTGCTGCGGCATATGCGTTCCATAGTGCCCAGTCATTTGGTTCGTAAACTTTGTAACCTGAAGGCATTGTTTTGGCCACTTTAATGACGCCATCGTCAATTGCCCTTTCAACTAATGTTGCAATAACTGTACCTACTGTTCCCTTACCATTTTCTTTAACTAGGTCGAACACTAGGTTGTTTGCGTTTAATCCCTGATAAGCCATACCTAATAGGTGGCTTCTTTCGAATGCACCTAATGCATCACCAGTTTCGAACATTGCGGTGTGTTCTAGGATTGAGGATAAAGCTACTGCGTTAAGGGTGTTTTTCTTGGTAATTGCAACAACATGGTTAGCCATGATGTTCCTTAGACCGTAACCAAGTCCTTCAAGCATTACAGGTGGTCCTAATAATGCAGAAACGTTTGCACCCATGAAATCAACACTCTGAGGGTACCTTCCTAATACTGCTGTTTTAACTGCTGATGCATCGAATTTGTCCACATCGAATGTGTCTATTATTGCCTGGACTACTGCTCCACCTGCAACTAGTGTGGAAACTGTGTAATCTGCTGCCCTGTTTATTCTCTGAGCTGGCATCTGCACAAGCATCTGATCTCCGCCGTTGATTAACTTCAAGTTGAAGTCATCATCTTCGTCGATCTTAATTATCTTCTCGATCTTTTCGGATAATACATCTACATTACCCTTAAGATCTAGTTTTAATTCCCTTCCAGGGATAAAATTGGATTTACCACCATATGCTGCCTTTTCCAGAGATTTTTCAATTCCGGCTAAGTTTACAGCAACGGATCGTTTTACATCATATACGATTTTACCAATAGTAGGGTTTACCATTGGACTGACAGCTTCTAAAGGTACATCTGATTCTAAAAGCTTTCCATTTACCCCGTATAGGTCTATTTTATCTTCATACGTTGGCATTACTTTTACACCTCGTTTGTATTGTTTTTCATTAAAATAATGAAATGTAGAGGAATGGGATTTACCTCAGGTGTTTAGATTTCCAAATTGGCAAAGTTGGTGTTTTCCCGTTTCGTAGGAGGGAAATAGTAATTCTAAACGTTTATTCTTCAGTAAAACTTTTTATATGAATTTATTCGAGTTATACTCAATTATTCACTTTCCTTTTCCATTCCATCCGAATTTAAATAAATTAAATCCGGAAATAACCTTTAGTAACAATATTACCAAAGGTCATTTAATAATTAATGGTCATTAACTATATAAAGTTTTCAATTTAATTTTCCGAAACAGTGAGAAGAAGTAATACTAAAATAGAATTAATAAACACGTTATTTAAGTTAAACCATTTCAAGGGATGAATGTGTTATTATTTAGTAACAGTTGAAGAGCTTCAAAAATATTTGAATTTTCATCAAGTTTTAAATGGCTCATCCCAAGGGTAGTTTGCATGAAACTATCCATTCATTTTTTAACCCAACGTTGAATTTCATGGGATGAATGGGGAACTCAGTTTTTAGAAATAGATGTTGATCTAGAGATTTTTTGATAAAACAATTATAAAATCAAGATGAATGTACTAAACTTAAAAAAAAAGAATGAGAATGGATATGTTTTAACACTTTGCTATAACAGTTCCATAGCTCTGAGTGTTGTTGAACATGTCAGTTGAGAAGTAGGTTCTGTAGGGTGCATCGACCCATGAGCCATTTTCAAGGTACTGAACAGATCTGTGGTTACTTGCGTACCTAGTTGGGTACTGTATGATTCTTGAATGAATGCCTGCTGCCCTCATTTTCTTGTAGAGGTAATCACTCATTGCCCAACAGTCACCTGCACCATTACGTTCCATAGCTTCTGCAGTGGATGCAGAATGGCTGTAACTATATTTAGATGCGCCTTTCATGATGGTTGCTACTGATGAATCAATGTCAGAATTAGATGACTTAACAACAGTTGTTGTGTTAATTTTAAGTCCCTGGGTAGCAATGATCTTCTGGAAGGTAGTTATGGATATCTTGGTGTCACCGTAACTCACGTAGTTAGGTAATCTGTAGTTTGTGTTGTAGAATGTTTGGGCTCTTTTTAATCCATCTTTCATTTGAGCCAATGTAAGTTGAGATACTGTGAAACTTGTGGTATAAACTCCTATTTTATCTCCTGTAATACTTGTGACACTGCCAGAATGTAATATTAGAGTATATTTGTAATTAGTTGATAATGTGGTTGAAGGTGTAATGGTTAATGTATTGCCATTAACAGTTTTTTTAGTGGAAATTAGGACGTTGCCGTGTTTGAGTTCAACGTAGTTGTTTCCTGATTTAATAGATTCGTTGAACTTTACTTTAATGTTTTGACTCTTTTGAATTATTGCGTTGTTCGCTGGATCAACAGCCACAACCTTAGGTGATGTATGGATACCTGTTGCATTAGCTGCAGATACTGAATTTACATTTAAAAGTAGTGCTACACCAAATAACAATAGCACTGATAAAAACAATTTTTGCTTAATTCTATCGCCTCCGTATCCAATAAGCCTCAATAAGATTCTTTCTTATCGAACTTTACTAGACTAATCAATAATCATTTAATATCATTTATAAAGTTTTTGATTTAATTTTCAAAAAAAGTCGTTCATATGGCTGTTTTTTTAATTTAAGACGACCTAAACAGTTATTGATAATCAATATTACTGATAAGCTCTTTGGATTGCTAATTTTAAGAAATAACCTCTTTTTTAACTTATTTTTCTTAAATTTGAGGTATTCATTCTTTTTGTAACAAGAGTATCATATTCTTTATTAGAAGAAACCTTGATATATTTATTATTTGCCAAAAATAGCATATTATAATTCTATTTAAAGAAATTAACGATTAATTAAACGATAGAATAAAATTAGGCCACTTATTGTTCATTTAATTGTAAAATAATAAATTTGGGGTTTACATTGTTTTTTGGTTGTAGGATTCATTGCTGCAAGAGCTACTAATTGGGTTAGGGTCCTGATTTTGGATCTCACCCAGTTTCTCAAAAACAGCTTTAACATCTACTTTGGTGTTGATGCAACCATCCTTTAACAGTGGTACGCCCTGACATGAAAATTTTGACAGCTTCATCATGGACAGGTTCAAATCTTGGTAACATGCCACCCCTAAAACAGCTTTGAAATCATTTTTTTCTAATATTTTCTTTAGAAAAGTTGATCCTGGGATAATAAATACTTTAAATCCCTTTTCTTCAGCTTTGGTTTTTATGACTCCTATCACACATCTGTTACAATTGTTGCAAACCAATCCTGATGTTTCTAAGTTTGCTTCACATTCTGTTGATCTGAGACAGTGTGGAAGAACCACGATCTTGTCTTGTGGCTTTGTATGTTTGTAAACCTTTTCATTAACATTGTTCCGGACTTCTACCCCTATCTGATCCACTATCTTTCCATCCACACCAACGTTTTCAGAGAACTTTTTAAAGATTCCGTAGAACATATCGACTGTAAATAGTAAGAGCCTGGGAAAAACAAGTTTATCTTCTTTAAGAAGAAGTTTTCCAAGTATTAGGGTAACAGAAAGAAGGGTCAAAAGCACAATGGCCAGAATGAACACGATCTGCCCAAATATTTGATAAAATTCCATAAATGCCATATACTAAATAAGTTGCAACTACTATATTAAGTTGATTATGCAGTGTAAAAAACTAAAAATCTAACTATTAATGCTCCTTTTTCATGTAGGAATTAGTATTGATCCAGTTTGTCCATCCTAAACTGTTCAAAATTTCCTTCAATTTCGACTCCGTCCTCAACTGCATCTATATCCAGACCAGAAAGTTCGGAACATGCACACAGTATATCTTGTTCTGGATGGGTGCCGGCCTGCACATCACAGTCCAACTTGATATGATCCCCACATGCAACAACCATCTTCAGCCTTTGGGATGTGGGATGGTTTTCAGGAAGTACAATGATGGGTGATGAAAATTCCTTCAGCAGGTACATCATGGCAAGTATGCCCTTTTCTGCTTTTTTACCACTTTCAAATGCAGATACTGCAATAAGATCATCCTTCCCTAAAAAAACAACGATCTCTTCTTTTTCAGGAGTTCCAATAAATATCTGCATGTCATGTCCTGTCTTAACCAGCCCAAGCTTTCCAGAAGGTCCTGTTAAAAATAATACTTGATCTGGATTTAATTCGATTCTTCTACGTTCTCGGACTGACATGAAGGACAAACTACTCTTTTTCCTATACCCTGAAATTCGTTTCCACAGTCTAAACATTTGTAACGTTTTGTTTTGAGCTTTTTCATTTTAAGATCGGCCATTGGGCCTCCAACAGTACACATATAATCACCATTTCAACTATGTTTCGGGAGATATTTATTTTTTGTTATGTGGAAAATAATGATCCTGGTAAAGAAATTAAAAGTTCTTAGACCATTACTACATCTATTTATTCTTTAGATTTCATATAAAAAACTTAGAATAACAAGTTTTTAAAAATCAGGGAATTTACTGTTAAACCATGGTGAGACTATTGAAAAACATTATTTTTCCATTTTCTGCAATTGTAGGTCAAACTGATGTTAAAAAAGCCCTAATATTAAACGCTGTCAATCCAAGTATTGGTGGAGTTTTAATAAAGGGAGATAAGGGAACAGGAAAAACAACTGCTGTGAGGGCATTGGCAGATCTCCTACCTCCAATAAATGTTGTAAAGGGATGTCCTTTCAACTGCGATCCAAATGATACTGATGCTTTATGTGATTCATGCAGGTCAGCTGATTTTGAGACTGAATTAAAACCAATGCGGGTGGTTGAACTTCCACTGGGTTCTACAGAAGACCGGGTTGTTGGATCCATAAACATTGAAAAGGCACTTAAAGAAGGATTAAAAGCTTTGGAACCAGGAATTCTTGCTGAAGCCAATAGAAATATTCTTTACGTTGATGAGATCAATTTGCTGGATGATAACCTTGTAGATGTTCTTCTAGACGCCGCAGCCTATGGTGTGAATCTAGTGGAACGTGAAGGCATCTCAGTTGCACACCCTTCCAAGTTCATGTTGGTTGGTACAATGAACCCCCAAGAGGGTGAACTCAGACCCCAACTTTCAGATAGAATTGGCCTTCACATATCTGTCCACACCATCATGGATCTGGAGGAACGTGTAAAAATAATGGAACGGCGGGAGGATTTCGAGGGAGATCCTACTGCATTTAAAAAGAAATTCGAAGCCAAACAAACTGAAATTCTTAATAAAATAGTTAAGGCAAGGGAAATTCTTAAAAAAGTACATATTTCCAGGGATCTCCTGGAGATCATAGCATACCTATGCATGGAAATGGGTGTGGATGGTCACAGGGCAGACATAGCAATTCTAAGAACATCAAAAGCCATAGCTGCCTACAGCGAGATATTGGAAGTAGATCTGCACCATGTTGAAGAGGCTGCAATACTGGTACTGGGTGAAAGATTCCACAACACCTCCCAAAATAAAAACCAAATATCGCAGATGGTTCAGAGGGCCATGGATGATCTAAATAAACGGAACTCAGAAAGGGAAAACTCTGAAAAACCAGAACCTGATGAAGATACTACTGATGAAGAGGGGGACACCCAAACCTCAACTGAAGAATCAGGTGGGGAAGAGGGATCTTCAAACTCCAATGAATCCCAAGGGAACAACCAAGAATTTGAAGATGAATCCCAAGAAAATTCTTCAGACGAACCCAAAACAACGGAATCAGAACCTGAACCTCAAAATGTTCCTGATGATTTTGAAGATATGGGGGAAAGGGATACAGGAAAAAAACTCAGATCAAGAGATGAAGAGGATGAAACAGAATCCTGTGATGAGGGGCTTGATATAAAAAAATTGTTGAAGATCAAGGGAAAATCTAAGAAAAAACTCTATGGAAAAAGAGTTGATTCAACCACGTCCAAGGGAAAATATGTTAAAAGCAAGTTTCCAAAGGATATGGGCAATGACATAGCCATTGACGCCACATTAAGGGCTGCTGCCCTTCGTTCTGAAGGGGAGATAACTGTTAAAACTGAAGATTTACGTCAAAAGGTTCGTAAACATGGTGCTAAAGCTTCCATTGCAGTTGTTGTTGATATTAGTGGATCCATGTACGGTGAAAAAAAAGCAGTACGTGTTAAGGACATACTCAACAACCTTATAGAAGATGCAGCTAGAAATGGTGATAAGGTCAGTGTTGTTGGATTTAAGGGTAAAGATGCTTTGATTATAATACCAACAACACGAAGGGCAGTATCATTTAAGGAACAGATTGAAAATCTTAAGATAGGTGGAACAACACCCCTAGCTTCAGGAATGAAAAGGGGATTTGAGATTCTTAAGAAGGAAAAGTTCAGGGATGAATACGTTCCAATGATGTTGATACTAACCGATGGAATGCCCAACGTAGCAATTAGTAAGAGTCCAGTGGATGATGCTATTGATATTGCAGGAAGCCTCAAGGAAAATGAGATCCATACAATTATTATTAATTTTGAGCAGGCAGTAAAGTACGGAAGGGACATGAACATGGAACTTGCTGTGGCCTCTGGAGGAAGGTACTACGATCTCGAACATTTAAAATCTCCAGGCTGTGCAGTTTCAATGATTCTTGACAACGAGAGAAAAGATCTTTAATGGCAATTTAAGTTAATCAAGTTCTAAAATAATGTTTTATTTTGATTAAAGTTTAAAATCTGTGCTAAAATTAGTTATTTCTAAAGAAAAAAAGAAGGGAATATTTTATGCTTCTGTTCTAAAACTTATTGTGTAGAATGTTGATGGGTTACCTGCATTATCAACAACACTTCCCGGGTTTAATGTTACGGTGTACAGAGTTAGTGGATCTAGTGCAGTAGTTGGTGTTATTGTTAGAGTTTTGTCACTTACAGTTGTTGTAAATAATATAGGTGTACCGGAGTTTGTTAGTGTAATATTCATTAGTCCTGGTTTTATAGGTTCGTCGAAGATTATTGTAATTGGTTTATTTTTTGCAAAGTTTATTGAATTATTTGCTGGATCAGAAGAGAATACATATGGAGATATGCCTACGCTGAATGTGCTATTCCAATATGCTACCGGATTTCCTGCCAAGTCAGTTACACTGCCAAATAACAAAGTTACAAAATATTTGTCTTCAGTAAGATTGTTAACGGGTGTTATAGTCAATATATTATTATTTACACTGGTCGTTATTGCTATTAATTTTCCATTACTATCTTGAAGGGTAATTTGTTCATTTCCTATTTTGATTGGTTCGTTGAATGCTATAGTGATTACCTTGCTTGGAACTACATTTACTGCGTTGTTTGATGGATTTATACTGGATACTGTGGGTGATAAACCTGTGCTAAATGTACTGTTCCAATTATCTATTGGATTATCATTTAAACCGGTTATGCTACCTATATTAAGTATTATAGTATAATAATCTTCATTTAGATTGTTATTTGGAGTTATTTGTAATTTATTCCCAACTGAACTTATTGATATTGGTATTAAACTGCCATCGCTGTTTTTGAGATATATCTGTCCGTTTCCTATTTTGATTGATTCATTGAAGGTTACTGAGATTACTTTGTTTGAAGGGATGTTGTATGCATTGTTTGTAGGATCTACACTGACCACTTTTGGTGGTATTCCTACACCAAATACACTACTCCAATTTTCTATTCCATTACCGGCTATGTCTGTTATACTGCTGGAATTAAGAGTTAGTGTGTAAAGGTTGGAATTTAGTAGATTAGTTGGAGTAATATTTAGGGTATTATTGTAAATGCTTGTTGTTATTGGGATTATTTGTCCTTGAATATTTGTGATGTATATTTGTCCGTTTCCCATCTTGATAGGTTCGCTGAAGGTTATAGTAATTATTTTATTTGGTTTCACATTCAACATGTTATTTTTAGGATCGATGTTGGTTACTGATGGTGCGATTGTGTCGATATTAACTAATGTTGACACAGTAGTTTGATTATCTGTGGCTGTCACATTGGCTATACCACTGATGTCCCCGCTGTATAAAATTGCTGTAGCGGCACCTTTTAAAGTTCTTGCTGAGCTGTTTATGTTTCCTAGATCAGTAGTAAAGTACACAGGTATACCATCAGGCACATATCCATATGATGGATTATGATAAAAGCCGTTTGAATCATGTAAAAAGTCTGCAGTTATGTTAGATTGGCCACCAAATGGAATTAGGTTCTGAGATGCCTTTATACTTAATACTAACCATGATTTAATGTTTGTATAACCATAAATAATATCGGTAGTTGGTTTTTTGTTTGTACCCCACCAGTTGTATGGTATGCAAACTTTACCGGCTACATTGAAGAAGTCACATCCATGGTATAAATGGTTATTTGTTATCCTACAGAAGGTCATGTTCAACGTTCCTATGTTGTTGTAGACTCCTCCACCCTTTGGTGCGTTGTTTAGGAATATGTTGGTTTGTGTTATTTTTGCAGTGTACAAATTGTTGTAGATTCCTCCACCACCATACTTTGCACTGTTTTCAAAAAATTTAGAGTTGTTTATGTTGATAGTACCAAAGTTGTATAAACCTCCTCCATAGTTGTAACGGGCTACATTTTCAAAAATTGTTGCATTCTTCAAGGTCATAGTACCGATATTGTAGATTCCTCCGCCATTGTAGTATGCAGCACTGAGGAATACGAGGCTGTTACTTAGATTAACAGTTCCTTTATAATTATAAATTCCTCCACCGTAGTTGGCGTAGTTAGAATTAATTTTAGTATCGTTTACAGATAATGTTCCTTTGTTGTTGTATATGGCTCCACCATTGGGATTTGTTTTGTTTGATGAAGCGTATCCATTCACAAGTTGAAGATAATTAAGATTCAGTTTAACTCCAGAGTTGATTAAAAATACTCTGCCATTTTTCTGAGCATCGATAACTGATCTGGAATCACCACTCTGATTAGATCCTCTAATTGTAAGGTTTTTATTTACAACAAGATCATGTTCGTAGTAGGTTCCGTTCAAATTTAATGTGTCACCTGAATGAGCATTGTTAATTGCAATTTTTATTGCATTGGGTCCAGGTGTTACATTGTAGCTGGCTGCACTTACAGTTCCAGATACTATTATTGTCACGAGAAATATTAATCCAATTAATAAAAAAAACTTGGATAAACTAGAAAATTGATTATTTAGTCTTATTTTTCCATTATTTATTATTTAACCCCCCTAATTGAATTTATAATAAAACTTCATATATTATATATTCACATACATTTATTAATCTTAGGGGAGTATTAATTTGTTGATTTTGGAAAAATTTTATGTGGATCAACGATCTTTTTATAGTGGGAAGATCAAGGTAAGATGTAAACAATGAAAGTATCGGTGTATCATGCAGAACAGTGTGACCCTAAAAAATGTACCACTGTAAAGCTTCAAAGGCAGGGTAAAATTAAAGTTGTAACTAAACTTACCATGTTACCTAAAGGAGCATTAGTACTGGATCCATTTTCTGCAAAATCGGTTTCATACGAAGACAGAGAAATAGTTGAAAAAAATGGTATTGTAGGTCTTGACTGTTCTTGGAACAGAATTCAAAAGTCCAGTATAATGTTCAAGGGCAAAAAATATCACAGATCTCTTCCTTTCCTTGTTGCAGCGAATCCCGTCAATTATGGAAAGCCATGCAAACTCTCAACTGCAGAGGCTATTGCAGCAACTTTTTATATAGTGGGACTTAAAGATAATGCTGTTGAAATAATGTCCCAGTTCAAATGGGGACCTCATTTTCTCAAGCTCAACCATGAGTTATTAGAGGAATATTCAAGTGCTAAAACAAGTGCTGAAGTTGTTAAGATTCAAAATAGTTTTATAGGAGGCTAAAAATGGCTAGATTTGAAGAAGCAGAGAACAGGCTGTTTAAAATTAAAATTTGCCTTAAATGTAACGCAAGGAACCCACCGACTGCAAAGACTTGCAGAAAATGCGGTTACAAAGGTTTAAGATATAAAGCAAAAGAAGCAAGAGGTTAATTTTGCACATACCGATTTAACTAGGGGTTTAATACCCTAATGTTAAATTATATGTCCTAAAATGATAATTAATGTTTAATATTGATTTTAATATTTTTCTATGATTGTTTTAATAGAGTGATTAGATGAACGTTGAAAATTACATCAGAGAAACTCTAAAGGATCACAAGTTACACCTAACACTTCTTGATCCCGAGGAACAAACGCCTGAAGAAGCAGTTTCCATAGCTAAAAATGCTGTTTCTGGTGGAACAGATGGTATAATGTTGGGTGGTTCAACAACTAATTCTACAGAGCTTGATGCAACAGCCAAAGCACTTAAAGAAAATGTTGATGTTCCGATCATACTGTTTCCTGGTAACATAACTGGTGTTAGTAAATATGCTGATGCTATATTTTTTATGAGTCTACTGAACTCCTGTAATCCATACTGGATAACTGGAGCTCAAGCACTAGGTGCTCCAACAATTAAAAAACTGGGCATTGAAACCATATCCATGGGATATTTAGTTGTGGAACCTGGTGGAACAGTTGCATGGGTTGGAGACGCCAAGGTAATCCCAAGGAAAAAACCTGATCTGGCAGCTGCGTATGCAATGGCTGCAGACTTCATGGGCATGAAACTCCTCTACCTCGAAGCAGGATCAGGGGCTGATGAGCACATTCCAAAGGAAATGATACAGCTCGTTAAAAAGACCACAAATTCCATTGTAATAGTGGGTGGTGGAATCAGAACAGCTCAAGACGCTGCTGAAGTAGCAGCTGCAGGTGCAGATATGGTGGTTACAGGTACAGTTGTTGAAAACAGTTCCAACATCAAAGACAAAATTCAGGAACTCGTTGATGGTATAAGATCAACAGGATAACTGAAACCCATACCAACATTTTTTTATTTCAAAACTTTTTTTATAAATTATAAATTTTCTTTATTTATTTTTCTAAGTCATATTCACGGCGTTATAAAGCAAATAATATATTTCTGAACACACAATATCTTTTTAAGAGGTGAATATCATGAGTAGTTGTGATGTGAACGGTTATGAGGAATTATCAAATAAGATGAAGACCAAACTTGGACTAGAAAAATCTCCAGTTGCAGTTAAACTTGTTTTAAGGGAAGAAGACATTCCTGAGGGCATTTCCAAAATAGACTCCAAATTAAGGCACTGTGAAATGGTACAAAAAGCAGCCCAAGGAGAAACATTTTACGCAACTGTTGAAGAACAATTATGTAAAGGGGGAGCTGGTGCAATAGGGCTCATGGAACCGCCTGAAAAGGTTAAAACAGGGGAAATGTACTACTCCTTGGAAAGGTTTTCCAGCCTCGGTGCAGCCAAGAGAACAGTTGATGCCATACCCAAAATAGATCCAATTATGAAGGCTATAATCTACGCACCCCTGGAAACAGCACCCTTCGATCCAGATGTGGTGGTCATAATAGGCAACTCAAAACAAGCGATGATGTTGGCACAGGCAATGGTATTTACCCTTGGAGGAAGGATCGAAGCAGACTTTGCTGGAATTCAATCCATTTGTGGAGATGCAGTTGCAGGGCCTTACACAACTAAAAAACCAAACTTCACACTGGGATGCAGTGGCTCAAGAAAATATGCCGGAATAAAAACCGACGATGTAATAGTTGGAATGAACGGTGAAAATATAGGCTGCGTTGTAAACGCACTCGAAGCACTCTAAATCAACATCAATTATTTATTTTATTTTAATTTCTTTTTGTATTTTTTTAATTCATGTTTTTTTTATCTAATAAAAATCTAGTTAAGCTGAAGTTCAGTTTCGTTCAAGATAGATTGTAGTACAAAATTTGTTAGTTTAGAATAATTAAGTTATTTTTGGTTTTTTGAGGGTGTAATTGAAAATTAGTTAAACCCCATTATTTGATTAATACACTTAAAGAATTGTAAAGATTAGTGGATATTGAATTCAAAAAAATAAAAGAAAGGGAGATTGTTCCTAAGACGTTGTGGTAAAGCTGAATGAATACGGTGCTGCCATGTAGTTGCCGCTTCTATCAATAATGCTTTTTGACTGGAATGTTACTACGTACTTTGTGGATTTAGCATATGTGCCTGTTGGCAAGGTTAAAGTTAAAGTTTTACCATCTTTGCTTATAGAGGGGGTAAGTTTTATAACAGTTCCACTAGTACTTTTTATCGTAACCAAATTCATATTTACGCTATCAACTGGTTTACTGAATGTTATTGTTAACTGTTGCTTTGTAGAGACTTTGGTTGCAGAATTTGTTGGTGTTGTACTGACAATTTTTGGAGGCACAGCGTCAACTGTGAATTTTGTTGTGTAACCTGAGACTAAACTTGTGTTGTTAACATCTACAACACTATTAACAGGTAAGGTTAGTGTGTACAATCCACCTGCAAATGTTCCACTGCTTTTGGTAATGGTTAAAACATTACCGCTTATGGACTTTGTTATTGCTATATTTGTGTTTGAACTGTCCTTCAATGTTATTTGGCTGTAGGCGGATCCACTATAGATCGGTTTATTGAATATGATTTTTATTACCTTGGTTACTGGAACATTGATTGCATTGTTGACTGGGTCTGAGCTTGTTACTTGTAATGGTGGAACGGTGGTGAAGCTGGTTGTGTATGAAGCAGCAGGGTTGCTTGTTAAATCTTCTATAGCATCGTTAGGTATGTTTAGGGTGTATGTTGTTCCTGAAATTAAATTGGCCAAAGGAACTATATTAAGCGAATTACCGGATATTGTCGGAGTTTTTATTGCCACATGACCGTTAACAGTGCTTAATGTTATGCCTGAAAAGTTTGCTCCTGCTTTTATAGATTCACTGAATACGACCTTGATTGATTTGTTTAATGCTACATTAACTGCGTTTTTTACTGGATCTGTGCTTTTAACTTGTGCTGCAGGAATTGTAGTGAAATTAGTGGTGTAAGAGCTTGCAGCGTTACCAGCTAAATCTTCTATGGCATCATCTGGTAAGTTAAGGGTGTATGTTACTCCTTTGAATAATTTCTCCATTGGTACTACTATTAGGGAGTTGCCTGTTATTCTTATGTCAGCAGCTATTTGGTCAGTGTTGGAGTTTAATGTTATGTCTGCAAAGTTTGCCCCTTCTTTAATAGGTTCATTGAATACTAACGTAATTACCTTATTGAGAGGTACATTAATTGCATTTTTTAAGGGATCGGTTTTGGTTACAATTGGAGGTTCTGTGTCAACGAAGTTGTCGATCTCTGTTACATATGCGTCTTTTGTGTATCCAAGATCATCATGTGCAAAATTATTGTAAGCACCTATGGTGGTTGGATAATCATTAGACCATGTATTACCTGCCACATACACTTGTCCACTACCGGTCATTGCTGCACAGTTTCCATAATCTGCATTTGCCCCGCCTATTATTGAGGTATCCAAGGTTTGTTGGGATGTGTTTGGATTTTTAAGCACAGAGAAGAATACGTCTTCATTACCGTTGTAAGCTGGGGAAGATGTTACACCTGCAAAGTTAGTTGAATTTGTGGTTCCAACGACTCCGAAATTTGGACCTAATCCTGAAACAACAACGCCATTTGCAACATCGTTACTGTTACCACCTAGATATATACTATATTGGACTGATTGCAGTTCTTTATCTAATATGGTAACAAATGCATCTTCCTGACCTCTGTTGTTACTTGCTTGTTGTGAAACTATTGGCTGGAAATCTGTTGACCAGGTTCCTCCAACAACGTAAACTCTTCCAA
Source organism: Methanobacterium lacus (assembly GCF_000191585.1). NCBI lineage: Archaea > Methanobacteriati > Methanobacteriota > Methanobacteria > Methanobacteriales > Methanobacteriaceae > Methanobacterium > Methanobacterium lacus. The sequence goes on along the minus strand of NC_015216.1, from coordinate 2,300,648 downwards.
CAGGATCTACAGCAATACCATTACCCACATCTTTTGCAGATCCTCCTAGTAAAGCTGCGCTTTCTATATTTTCGAGGTACTGGCATGATAATTTAACAACGAATGCATCATAATCTCCTTTATTGTTTACTAAACTAGGGTTCTTGGGATACGTGTTTGCTAGTGGTATGGCTGGGAAATCAGAAGCATTGGTTGCTCCGGTTATGTATATATAATTCTGTTGGTCTACAGCTATTGCATTAGCATAACTAGTTCCCTCACCTCCGAAAACAACTCCGGATGTGAAGTAAGTAAGATCATTGTTTAATTTTGATACAAATACATCTCCATTACCAACATAGGTATAAGCATTTGTAGGTTCTCCAAAACCAGAATATCTGACAGGATAACCTGTTACGGATGCGCCTTTAGGATCAGTTCCGTTGTAGGAGAATGTTTGTCCTGTTATGTAGATGTTGTTTGAAGCATCTATCAAAATTCCTTTAGCTATATCTGAACGATTTCCACCGAAGAAAGTACTTGTATTTAAACCTAGATTATTGTTCAATTTTGTGATGAAAACATCACCAGCTCCAGTATCCCATGGAACTGTCCATGCACCATTTGTCATAGGATAATCATGAGAATAGGTTACACCTGTAACAAATACATTACATCCGGATCTGCCGCTGTTATCCAGTGCAATACCATAGGCCTGATCACTGTAACTTCCGCCAATGTAAGTACTTTGTTCTAAGGTACTGAGGTCACTGTTGAATTTGGATACAAATACATCCCATTCGTTTGTTGGAGCACCATTGTTATATGTTCCAGAGGCTGGGAAATCATTTGATCCAGTGTACCCTGTTACGTATACGTCTCCATCTTTGTCCACAGCAATTGCATTGATCCCATCATAACTGTTACCACCGAGATAGGTGCTTGAAAGTAATGGGTCAATGAACAGCCTGTATTTCTTGTTGTATGCCCCAGTTTTGTATCCGTAGCTTGTTCCGTTTAAAACGTAAGAAACAGGTACAACAACACGTTTTCCATTGATCATCTGATAAGCGAATGGTTTTGTGAGTTTAAGTGCACTTGAACCGTTTAGAATTTCAAGTTCCCCATTTTTGTTAACTTTTAATCCTGTAGATCCGCTAACATTAACCCATATACTGTTTGGACTTCCGTTACGTGTTATAACGTATATCTTTTCGATGTTCTTTCCATGTGCCTTCAGATGGAGGTTCACACCTGTGTAAAGATTGGTGTATAGAACCTGATTATAGGTTGAAACGTTTTTCTTCCAGTCTTTAGAATTCTTTCCAATGTAGTAGTTTACCTTGGTTTTTGAAGAGTCGAGTCCTGAAACAGCTACATGATTTGCACCGTTAAAATTCTCGCTAACGATCCATGACTTTTTATCCTTACTTAACCTGTAAATAATTCCATTGTTCTCGACATAAACACTTCCAATAAACGTGTTTGCCGAGTACTTCACATTTTTATCTGCTATTTGGCCGTTATTTTGGGTGAAAGGTATTGTGACATTGACAAATTTTTTATCATTCACACTTACCTTTTTTGTTGTGTTGGCAGCACTTGCCGAACCCATGAAAATAAAAAGAACCATAATCAACAGAATTATCAATCCTTTTTTTCGTATGTTCAAATTGAATTTCCCCCTTATGGAATAACTTGTTGACAAAATTATTTAAAAAAACAAATTATCTACTAAAAAAAATTGTTGTCCACTCTATTTTTTTGGTCTACGCCCCCATTCAACCCCCGATATATTTTTTTATTCGAATTTCATAAAAAATGATTATCGAAAGTTAATTTCTACTTCTGTATTATTAAATTTTTCTATGTGTAATAACGGTTAATTAGCCATATTTTAAGAATAAAACATTGAAATAGGGATATTTAAATGAAAACAGCATTAAATGTTGAAAACAAATTTTAATAAACAGTATTTACAGATTCGATCAGGAATAACTGGACTAATTCGGGGTTTGCATATTAATTTTCAATAGTTTGACATTGGCTGGTTTGAATTAAATTTTATTTGGCCATACTCAAACTAAATATTGGATCAGGACTTAAACCATTATAAACGATCTTTAATATCGATATAGTCTTGATACGTGTTGATATTTATGAGTTCAAGTTTGTTTAGTGAGGGAATTCCATAAAAAACAACCCCATCTCCTATCATCTTGATTAATATTGGATTTAAATTGTTTTTATCATGGGGTAAATATTTCAAAAGCAGGTCTAAATGGCAGATAAAGGGCATACCCAACCCTTTAGCAGTTTGAAGTAATCCAGTAGCTTCTCTGGCCAAGACAGAAACGATGTTTTCAGGATCACGATAGTTGACGGCGGTGTCAATCAAATTTCTGTACGTTTCGGCGGTTACAGTTGGTTGATCTCCAGCTACACACAGTACCAAACCTGAACTTGAATTTTGAACCCCATTTAGAAGTGTTTCAGATAATTCAACGTTTTTGTCTGTATTTTTAACAATTTTCAATCGCTCATCAGGATAGTCCTCAAGTACTGGGCCTATCTCTTCATTGAAATGACCAAGCACCACTATGCACTCATCCACACCCGACTTTAGCACGTTATCAATGGTGTGTAGAATAACAGGTTTCCCACCAATATCCATGAGCAGTTTGTGTTTAATTTCCAGTTTACGGGACTTAAGGTCTTCAATCATTCTCCTGTTTTTACCAGCTGCTGTGATCACTGCTGAAACCATGATTTTGCTCATGAGAACTATATCTATAGATTGTGAATAATAAAATAATTGGTTTAAAAACTAATTCATTAAATAATTGGCAAATTCAAAAAAAGGATAAAAAAAGATAAAAAATGGGGTTTATGAAGTGTACTGGATTGCCTGTGCATATATTGACATGCCCGTACCGCCACCAACAGTCCAAAGAACCACCTTCACAGGATAATCAGTGGGATTGTAAATTGAAATGCCGGAACTCGGGTTGGCATCCACAGATACTGCGTAAAATCCGCTTGACATTCCGCTTGGAAGTGGGAAACCAGCATCCATGACTGCAGCTCTTAATGCTCTTCCTGAGGGACATGCACCGTGTGATGGGTAACTTTTAAGTTCTGGGTCGTACACTCCTACAAAGGTAACATTCGTTTTTCCATAAGCTGTTGTGTGTGGTGGTACTATTGTATTGTTCCAACCATCAACAAATACCCGTGCATTTACTTCACGAAGGCTGTTGTCGTATTCTGCGTAGTATCCTAAAACACTGTTACCGGATCCAACCACGGTTTGATTGGTGGCTCCATTGTAAACCATCACTGGAGATCCTGAAGGATATCCTGCCATGTACTTGGTGGTGTTTGCACCAAATAGTGATGTTATTTCACTTGGAGTTACTGTGTTTCGTCCATCATTGAATTTTGCGAGTGAATAATCAATTGTTAGATTGTCACCAACATCAGAGGAGTTATACCATGATTTAATGGAGTTGGTAGTCATGTTAGTTCCTGAAACTGTGCTGTTGCTGATGTCTGCAGTTGCAACACTTTTAACGGTTTTATTTTCGACTTTAATGTCTACACCGTGTGCAGTTTTAACAGCTACTGTGTAGGGTGTTTTAAATCCCCATACAAATGTTCCAGGGGCATTAACAACTAATTTGCTTCCGTTGACAGTGACCATTCCTGGGCCGCTGAATCCTTTAGCAATTCCTGTGTTTGTAACGTTACCGCTGGTTATTTCGTTTATGGGTGTTTCAACAGATCCTGTTGTCAGTGCGGTGTAAAAATCACCATATTCTTGATTTTTTAGGTCATCAATCAAGTAATCTGGATGGTAAATTACAGGTACTTTCCTGATATTGTTGCTGTTAACAACGTTCTCTCCGCTAACAACTGTGTCTCCAATATTTACTGCAGAAAATTCTGTTGGGTTCTGAGCAGGTATGTTGGTAGCTAAACTTTTTCCCAATGTTCCCAGACCAACCACAATGATAATTAAAACTAAAAGTATTAAAATGGGATTTTCAAGGTAATTGGTCAGGATAATTCCTCCTTTCATTCATCAAACATATCTCTCCTAGTAAATGACTCCCCCAAAAAAATGCATCATAAAAATCAGTGTGCATAATCTAAGGTGTTACATCAATATATTTATAGTATGTGATTTTCATTTGAATGTGCTGCATTAAGCTGAAAGAATAATGCAATTCAACAAGAATTATTCATCAACCAACTGTAATAATGAAGACTGGAGAGACATGATCTTGGCCTGACCATTTCCACCGATGAATATTTTACCATTATTTTCGGTGTAGTCCAACACAAGATCAACTAGATTGGACCTGTCTTCTGTAACTATGATGGTGCCGCTGTATCCAAAATTAATCAAAACTTTCCTTGCAAATTCTGTGGTATCATCTAAACCTGGAAAAAGAACAACTTCTGATGGATCTGCCATTGCAACTTCCTTCAAGATGTTGTACCGGAATTTTTCATTTCTACGGGGTGTTCCAATAATAACAATGTCGGGTTGTGCTTCACTCAAAACTGCGGAGGTTGAATCGGGATTATCTGTTTTACCGATGATTATTTCAGAACCATTCAACTTCAAAGTTTGTATTCGTCCTTCAACAGCCTCAAAACTGGATAGAACCTCATTAATTAATTTAGGTTCCACCCCTAAAATGCTTGCAACTTTAAATGCTCCAGATGCATTTTCTTGATTAAAACTTCCGAATAATTTTAGATCTCTAACTTCGGAATCGAAGTATTGGGCATTTCTAGATTTACATCCCTTAAGCATGGGATCGTTACCATTTAACACGACCTGATCCACATCCTTCAGGAACTTATCAACGGAACTTCGATAGTTTTCCATGGATTGGTGGTGCTCCATATGATCATATCCCATGTTGGTTACGAGTACCATGTCAAATTCAAAGATACGGGATGCGAAATCAAGGGTCATGTCACAAACCTCTACGATCATGACATCGTAGTTTGATTCATTTGCTTGGATAGTTAGTTGGGTGTAACCATCAAAACCACCACCAGCATTTCCACCCATTAAAACTTTGTAACCTGCTTCAACCAGGATCTCATTTAACATGTGGCAAGATGTTGTTTTTCCGTTGGTGCCTGTGACACCAATGGTGAAAATAGTTTTATGCCCTTTTAAAACATCTGAAAACAGTTTATTTTTCCCTACAATCTGATTAATAGCACTTTTATTCCATAGGCTCGGACTTAAAACCACACAGTCAGATGCATCTACTTTAGTTTTATCATGAAATCCAAGATCCACATCCAGATCACTTGATTTGAATTCAGATAGATCTAAACTTTGATCGAGATCAGATGCGTAAACACTGGCTCCATAGTCAAGAAGAGCTTTAACTGATTTTTTACCTTCTATTCCAAGTCCTAAAACTGCAACTTTCATTTTATTTTTCCATAAGATGATTCGAGTTTATTTTATTTAAAAAAATATTAAGATCATTTAATATAAGTCAACATACTGAGTTTAGTTTATACTTATTTTTATCTATTTGTATTTACAATAGATATAATACAAAACCAATTGAAAAAGATGAACTAGTACAACATGGATTTTATTCAGTCCAGTTCACATTAAACTTATCATGGTGTATAATAATGAAGAACCTTTCTAAAGAAATCATAGAACGAATAGAAAAAATTTCAAGACCCGTAAAGATAATGCATGTCTGCGGATCCCATGAACATACCATTATGCAGTACGGAATTAGAACTTTGATACCGGAAGAGGTTGAAATAGTAGCAGGACCAGGTTGTCCTGTGTGCTGTGTACCATCTAGGGAAGTTGATGAGTGTCTCTACCTTGCAAGGGAAGGAGTAACCATAGCCACATTTGGAGATATGTTAAGGGTTCCAGGAACTAAAGGAACGCTTGCAGATGCTAAGGCAGATGGTGCTGATGTAAGAATAGTTTACGGAGTTAACAATGCCGTTGAAATGGCCCAGAAAACTGATAACGATGTTGTTTTCATGGCAGCAGGATTTGAAACCACGGCCCCCACAACAGCAGCAGAACTTGTGAACAGACCTCCTGAAAATTTCTCAGTTATTTCATCACACAGACTGATACCTCCAGCACTTAAATTTTTAATAGAATCTGGAGAAGTAAACTTAAACGCATTAATTGAACCTGGCCATGTTTCAACCATCATAGGAACAAAACCATACGAAAGTTTTTCAAAGGACTATGGAATTCCCCAAGTTGTTGCAGGATTCAATCCATTCGATGTGTTGATAGCAATTTACATGGTGCTTAAACAATTCGAAAATGGTGAAGCAGAGGTACAAAACGAATATAAAAGAGCAGTAAGGGATGAAGGAAATGTTAAAGCTCAGGAACTGCTTGAAGAAGTATTTTTCATTAAAAGCAGGGAATGGAGAGGTTTTCCTGAAATTCCGAACTCAGTGTACGAAGTCAAACCGGAATTTGATGAGTTCAATGCAAGGAAAAAATTTGACATAGACATAGGAGAATCAGAACCAGTTGTAACTGGATGTATCTGTGGACCAATACTCAGGGGAGTTGCAAGACCAGAAGAATGTAAACTCTTTAAGAAAGAATGCAACCCAATGAATCCTGTTGGAGCATGCATGGTGAGTAAGGAAGGTACATGTAATATTGCATTCAGATACGGTTCATTCGACCCAGAACTCTAAGCAAGCACACAAAGAGGAGAATCTAAACTTGATTAAAGTACTGGCCACAGATGTTGACGGAACAATCACAAATACAAGTAGAAGAGGTTGTTTAAGCGCCATAGAAACCATACATCGTGTTGAAGATATGGGAATGCCAGTTATTATTGTAACTGGGAATATTTCATGTTTTACAAATGCGTTAAGCACATTTTTATCTACATCCGGAGGAATTGTGGCTGAAAATGGTGGGGTGATAGAGTTCAACGGTAAAACCGAAATTTTGGGGAATTACAAACTTTGTAACGAGGCTTATGAATACCTCAAAGCAGAACTTCCTGTTGAAAAGGTTCAAAACTCAAATTTAAGGGTTTCAGAAATAGCTTTAACTCGAAAGGTGCCTGTGACTACCATTAAGAATGTTCTTAAGGATCATCCTGTGGAGGTGTATGACAGCAAGTTTGCAATTCACCTAACCGATCCTGAAGTGAACAAGGGATCTTCATTACTCAAGGTTGCAGGGGCATTGGGTTTCAATGCAGAAGAAATAATGGCAGTTGGAGACAGTGAGAATGACATGGAATTTTTAGCTGCAGCAGGATTGAAGATTGCGGTGTCCAATGCTAATGAAGAACTCAAGGGTATTGCAGATTACGTGACAAAAAACGCTCATGGAGATGGATTTAAAGAAGCTGTTGAGAGATTTATATTGTAAAAAATAGACTAAAAATTCCAAATGAGTTAATGTTTCTTAAATTTTTCTTTAAGTATAGTTTTTCGAGGTGTAAAAAAGATGATGCATGATGTAGCAAACCAAACACTTGATCTGGCCCTAAAATATACGGATCAAGCAGAGGTATATGTTGAAAAGGAAGAAGGAGTAGATGTTGACATTAAGAATGATAATGTCGACTTTGCCAAGGAAGCCTTCACATTTGGTGTTGGTGTGAGGGTCATAGTTGATGGTAGAATGGGATTTTCATACACAACCAACACAGACAGCCTTGAAGAAACTGTTAAAAATGCAATTTTCAATGCAAAATCCAATGAAGTAGATGAAAACTTTTCATTTGCCCCCAATTCAAAGTATCCTAAGATCAAAGATATTTATGACCCAAAAATTGAATATCTGGAACTTGAGGAAATTATTGATGTTGCCAAGATCATGCTCAAAACAGTTGTAGAAGAAAAATGCGAACCCACATCTGGAGGTTTTTCAACAGGATACAGCAAGTTAATAATGGCAAATTCAGAAGGAGCAGTTGCAAAGGATGTTTCATCAATATTCACAGGTTACATGGCGGTCAATGCAGATGATGGAGATGCAGTGTCCACAGCCAGTGAATCTGATTCTTCAAGGTTCATGAACATTGATCCTGAAAGTATCGCCCTAAAAGCATGTGAAATAGCAAAAAAATCAAGGAAAGGTCAAACAATAGACACTGGAGATATTCCGGTAGTTCTGGATCATCATGCAGCTGCAGGTTTGCTTGGAACATTTTACGGTGCATTCAATGCAGACAACATTCAAAGGGGCAGATCAGTGTATGCAGACAAGGTTGGACAACAAGTGGTATCCAGTTCCCTAAGTATCTACGATGATGGAACACTACCTGGAGGGCTTCAAAGTGCCACATGTGATGGTGAAGGAGTTCCAAGTCAAAAAACTGCTCTCATAGAAGATGGAATCCTTAAAAACTTTTTATTCGATATTTACACAGCCAACAAGGGAGGAGTAGAATCCACAGGAAATGGTATGAGAAGTTCCTATGGAGATGTTCCTGCAGTGGGTTTATCGAATTTCATTTTAAACTTCAACGAAGTGAACCCTATTTCCGATCTGAAAGAGGGAGTACTTGTCACAGATGTTCTAGGTGCACACACAGCAAACCCAATATCTGGAGACTTCTCAGTTGAAGCCATGAATGCATTTAAAATAGAAAATGGTGAAGTAACATATCCAGTTAAAAAGGCAATGTTATCCGGCAATATTTTTGAAGCCATGGGAATAGCATCAGCAACAGAATCAGAGAAACGAAGCATAGGACCATTTGTAATCCCAAGGATACTGGTTGAAAAGTTAAGGGTTGTAGGCTAAAAAAAATATGGTCATGATTCTGAGGGACTCTCAAGCAATTGAAAGCCCTAAGAATCCCCAAAACTTTTTTCAAAAAAAAACCATATCAAAAAGCCAAATGGCCCCCGAAATTAAGGTTTCAAACCTACTCTTTTTTTTATAGATTGAACTCCATCACCACCAACTATGGCCATAAATCGGGATAATTTGTTAAAGAATTAACTTCGAGCTGATAAAAATGGGATTCTATGATTTATCAAAGGATGAAAGATCCAAACTTGTTAAACAAATACATGACGAGATTGAGGAATCTATTTTGAATGCAAAATTCGACGGTGATGGAAATAGTTCTGCACCAGAAATCCTGGTTCAGTATGCCTCAAATGAAGATGGATACATACGTAAAGCAGCATACAATGCAGTTGCAAAAATTTATTTAGAAAACAATGACTTGCATAAAAAAATTCTTACAATCATGGCTGAGCTTTTGAATAATTCCAATCCCAAGGTGAGACAAACAGCAGTTTACGTGCTCGGTGAAATAGGAACTAAGGACATCACAGATATACTGGTTATATTTGAAACAGCACTAACAGATGAGCACCATTCTGTTAGAAATGCTGTTATTGGAGCTTTAAAACGTATGGGCCAAAGAAATCCTAAACAAACCTTTAAATTTGCATCGAAACATATACAAAGCAAAAATCCAATGATTAGGCGGGAAATTGTACATGGAATTGAACTCAGGGGAAGAACCCACCCTGAAGAAGTCATGCCCATATTAAAGAAGTTAGAATACGAAGAAGATAAAGCTGTAAAACAAATGATTATCCATGTAATCGGGCAGATAAGCTACAAAAAAGGCTGTCTTGAAGTGGTTGTTAGAGATTTGAATGATTGGTCAAACAAGGGACTGGTGTTGGAAGCATTCAAAGAGATTGTTGAAGTACATGAAAACTACAAATTTGCTACAAGAACACCAGAACAAGCCAAAAACTATATCAAAAAAAATTTAGAAACTAAGAATTTGAATTTAGAAGAATTTTAGAGGTAACGATCATGGAAATGAAGGAAATGGAAATCCAAATATTTGAGGACCTTAAAGGGGATTATGATGGTGTAGAAAAAATTACAATGCAATCTGAACAAGAATTTCTGGTCTTTGCAGATGATGAAACACTCTGGAATATTTTTGAAGACATGATCAACGAATTCAGTTCCATAGAATTGGATGCAGAAAAGGGAGAAACTCATTTTTTGAGGATACAGATCTAATGTATTGGGACCCCAAAAAAATAGAACACCATTTTTAGGATCCTAAACTGAATTTACAGTTATTATGTGGAATATATTCCAATATTTATTTTAAAATATACCCTTTAACTTCTTAAAAACTCTAAAAAGGATTTGAAGTGTAAGTATTTATAAACAACGAATAATATATTATAATTTAATAGTAATGCTTTGATTTAGGTAATACTGAAAGATCATGTGATGAGCTATGATTTGTGAAAACTGTGGTGCTGAGATAAGGAACAGAGAAAATTACTGTCCAAACTGTGGAATGGAAGTAATAAGCCCATACAACAAATCAATAAAAGCCAGATACATGGCTGGGGAATACACAGAAAATCAAGGTGATTATTATTCAAGAAAAAGACGTTCCAAAGAGGAAAAGGTTTATGTTGAAGAAACTGAGCCACAGGTTTCAAAGGAAACTGACCCGGAATTAGTCGAAGAATATTACGAGCCCGAACCAGAAGATTTTGAAGAGTCTGGTGGAGTTTCGGTTCTCACGGTCATAATACTATTTTTGGTAGTAGCCCTTTTAATAGGATTTGTAATCGGAATACTGGTTTTTTCAGGTTTCTTACACTCCTTACCAGGATTTTCTAAGCTTTAATAAAAAATTTTGAATTGAAATATTAATTTTTCAGGGTTTCTGACTAGCCGTTTTATAAAAAAATGGGGTTTTAGGAAGTTTTATCCAAACAGTTGTTTAAAATGAAACTTCCATCTTCAATTCTTCTTCTGAGTTCTGCTGTTAATTCTCGTGCCCTTTTGATGTCGGATTGTCTGCAAATAATTGGCATGTCATATGTTTTATCTTCTATACCAAAACTCACACTACCAGTTTCCATTGTGAAGGCTTGATTTGGACAGGAGTGTACACACATTCCACAGCCGAAACATTTTTTCAGGTTCAAATTATCTGAATAGGCCCCTGTTGGACATCTTTCCCTCACAACACAGTTATCACATTTAATACATTTCTCAGGATGATAAACTGGTCTTTCATCAGAATTATCCCACACTTCTCCATAGTTGGTTGAGGATAAAACACTGTGTCTACCCCGAATATCTGTAATTGGAAGAACTATGTCCTTATTTAATATGAATGTTTTTTCGAAGATTTCATTGTCAAGCACTGGTATGGCACATGCAACGCTGTCAAATACTTCTGGACCTGCTCCTGTTTGGAATCCTCCAAGGAAATGAGGATCCATCTGCTTCATGTCTCCGGTGATCATTAAGTTAGGTTTTTCAGGACTGCTACGAGTTCCATTTCCTATAATTATACTTTCAGCTCCATTTAAAAGTATTTTAGACCCTGCACAAATGGTTTTCATTACAGGATCGTTTTGTAATGGATTGAGCTGGCCACAGCCAGAAACAGATAATCCTTTAAACGGACCTTCCATATCTACAGCATGGAATATTGATGAGATCAGTTCTTCTGATGGATTGGTGAATGAATTATAATTCTTAAATGCCATTCTTGTACCCAGCATCTGGGCAGTACCTATATCATCCACAGTAACAGTTTTATGGAAGGTTTTTCCATCTATGGATTCTACTTCCACTTCAATATCGTTCCCTGCAACAATATCCTTAAATAGGAAACCTCCACCATATTTCTCATCTTCACTACTGTGTGAGGTTCCATATATGACCAGATCAACTGATCCAAGCCATTCATTAGGACAAGGCCCAGGAAAACCTGGAACACCATTTAAACTGATTTTACTGGCTTTTTTAAATGCACCAGGATCTGAAACAGGAACATGGAGCACTGCAGCAGTTCCAGACATTATACCACATGTTCCTGTGGTAACAACATCTACATCTTCTGCCTTGGGTGTTTCACCCTCTTTAATAAGGTTTGATATTTCCTCCGCGCTTAGCACGTTGGCATTTCCAGCTTTAATTTTTTTATTAATTTCTTCCACACTGCGGATCTTCAATTTAATATCTCCAATAAACTCTTTTTTTCATTAAATGTAAATGTATAAAAATATTTCCAGGAAACATAATCCCTGTTTAAATTCCATCTAAAATAAACATGGTTAATATTATGTTAATATCAAGGCTATAAATTTTTGAATGCTGTACCTTAAAAAAAAATTTTATTAAATATTTCCAATTTAGAAGTTCTGTTTATCAGCCTAGAACTTTTTCAGGTTTAGTTACTCAATGGTTTGATAAATATAAAGAATAAAAAATAAATTGGCTTTTGGGGGTTTTATCTAACTTTTCCCATGCCGTAGTACTGTCTGTATCCGCCGCCGATGATCCAGATTATCACTGCACCAACAACACCGTATTTAATGGGATAAAAATCAAAAACACCTAATAAAAGTACTATAAGTCCCACAACACCCATGATGTATAGTATGAAATTTATTTGATTATCTTCCATATTATTTTTCCTCCTATTTTTGTATTTTAATGCTCCTATATTCTTATTATAATCAGAGAAATTTATATTCTTCGGGGTATGGAAATAATGGAGGTACTGTGGATGAAAGTTGTTTCCCACAGTTTGATAATCCTGTTTAACCACCTTTCAAGATTTCTTCAATGGTTTTGAGTGCAGAGTTTAGAGCCTCTTCCATCATTTCATGGTTTTTACCAGCGCCCTGTGCAAGGTTTGGTCTTCCACCTCCACCTCCACCTAACATGGCAGCTGCATCCTTGATGATGTTGTTTATTTTCAAACCCCTTTCAAGGGCTTTGGCAGAGGATCCTCCTACGATCTTACCCTCGGTGTTTCCAATCACAACCACGTCAACTCCATCCACATCTTCAGTCATGTCTGTGACGATTCCAATGAGTTCGTTCATATCTGCATCCATGAGTTGGGTCAGTACAGTGAGATCAGATATTTCAACTGCCAGGTCCCTTATACTTCCAACCTTTAGTGTGGCAATTTCATCCTTGAGTTTGGTGTTCTCATTTTTGTAGGCCTTCCATTCCTTGAAAAATCTTTCACAGGTTTTTGGAAGTTGTTCAAGTGGCACCTTGAAGATTTCACTGCTTTCTTTGAGTATTTCGTCGTTCCTTTGAACTGCATCTATGGCAGACTTTCCAGCTGAAAACTCGAGCCTTTCAACCCCATCCTGAATCCTTTCGGTTCTGGTAATTTTTATCAGACCAATTTCGCCTGTGTATTTAACATGTGTACCTGCACAGGCTTGAACATCAATTTCATCTATTTTAACTGTTCTGATATTCGCACCTGGAACCACACCTCCCTGGTAAAGTTTGAACCCGTACTTTTTCTCTGCCTTGGTACGGTTCATCCATGAGGTGTGAACCTGATAATTTTTCATAACATAACTGTTGGCAATTTTCTCGATCTCCCTGAGCTCGGTGATGCTGATACGTTTGTAGTGTGAAAGATCGATCCTTGACTTTTTAACACCCTTCTGTGCCCCTGCCTGCCAGACATGATCTCCCAGGACTTCACGTGCAGCAGCCACTATTAAATGGGTTGCGGTATGGTTTTGGGTGAGTGATGTTCTTCTCTCAGGATCTATACTTCCTGTAATCCTGGATCCTGCAAATGGTTTGAGTTTTTCAATATCTTCAGGTTCCATCTGGTGCAAAACAACACCCTGAATTTTTTCAACACTTAAAACATTATATTTTTCCTTATTGCCCTTAACCCGTATATATCCAATGTCGGATGGTTGTCCTCCACCTTCAGGATAGAATATGGTACGATCCAGAACTACATTGTTTTCATAAAATCCTAGAAGCCCGGCTTCAAACTCTGTTTTGCGACTGTGTTCATAGAATACGAGTTCTGTTTCAATGAACTTGATCTCGATGTCCTGTTTTTTATCCTTCTTCTCTGCTTCATGTTCCTCTGCAACCAAGGTGTAAAAATTGTCTGGAACAGCTGCATTAAAGTTTTCTTCGGAGGCGATTTCTTCGATGGTTTCAGGGGGCATTCCATGGGAATCATACAATTTTATCAAAGTTTCAACTGGAATCTCTTCGAGGTTTTCCTTCTTAAGATCCTGGATAGTTTTCTTAACCAGCTGTTTTCCCTTTGAAACAGTTTTGGTGTAACGCTTTTCTTCGAGGGTCACCACATTTAGTATGTGTTGTTTTCTTTCTTCGATCTCTGGATAGGTTTTAGATAAAAATTCCAGTTGAATTTCCATTATGTCTCCAAGGGACTCCTTCAACCCAAGATCCTTCATGAAACGTATGGTTCTTCGAAGTATTAGTCTGGCTAAATAGCCTTCCTTCACATTTGATGGAATGACACCATCTGCAAGCATGAAACACAAACAGCGGGTGTGGTCCGCAATCACGTACACAGCTTCCATGGGTTCGGTGGCGTTTTTCAGTTCTTCCATGGTGATTCCGAGCTTATCTGCTACCCTTCTTCGAAGTTCCTTCAAATCTGCAATGTCTTCAATATCCATCATTCCAGCGATCCTAGCATTTTCAGCCAGTACAGCTTCATTTAATTCCACACCTGCAAGTTCCTTTATCTGGCTTATAACCGGACCAAAGGATGCATCATAGGCAGTGGGTGTGCCTTGGGATATCCATGCAAATCTTTCCAGACCGTATCCTGTGTCCACAATTTTCAGTGGAATTTCCTTCAAACCTTCTGCTGTGGTTTTGTACTGTATGAAAACCAGTGTTGCAAGTTCCACTCCCCGGACACATATTTCGTAACAGGGTCCGGCATTTCCACCGCCTTCCCACCATGATTCTATGTAGGTTATTTCAGATGGATCAATGCCTATGTGTTCTATGAAGTCATGACAGTATTTCACTGTTTCATCTTTCCAGTAAACCTCATCATCAGGCTTGTTAAATGCATGGTGTGCTCCCATTGTAAAACAGGTCATGTGTCTGCCAGTTCTTCCAACATTGTCAACATCATTTAACCTGATGGATGGCTGTGCTATGACCAATGGATTGGCCGGAGGCTCAACCAGACCTGAAGTTACCCATGGCTGAAAATCGTAGATGGATGCTCCAACAAGGAAAACATCATCTCTCCATCTTTTGGCAAGCACTGGATACCTTGTTATTGGTGTGTGGCCTCTTGCTTTGAAGAAATCATTGAACTCCTTCTGGATCTGGTAGAGATCATATTTTACGGTGGTTGCAGGATTTCCTATGAATTCATACTTGTCGCAGGGTGCATCTCCACATGTGGATCTTTCACCTATCGACCAAAAGTCGTTTCCACAAGTTTCACATGTTTTTTTAGTATATCCTAATTCTTCTAATTGGCGAGACATGATAATCAACGTTAACAATCTTTTAATTACATTTTATTTTTATTGACTAGTTAAATAAAGATTTAAATCCCAATACTTGGATGTAAAGATCTATTTTTAGAGATTCATTAAAACAGTCATTTTCAATTCAATGATCTAGTTGATCTTAATTTGATAAAAACTTGTTTAAATAGTTTTGAAACTAGCAAAAAATAACAGTTTGAACATTAAAATTAGGGGGATGCAAAGGATTAATTGAAATTTAAAAATAAAAATTTAAGAAAGGATCGGATCATTAAAATTGAATTTAAAGATCCGAAAAAAGAAAAGAATTTATCCGAAGAGTGCGCCTAGACCGGCTGCTGCTTCTTCTTCTTTTTCTTCTTCTTCTTCTTCTTCCTCTTCTTCTTCCTCAGCTGCTGCTGGGGCTGCTGCTGCTGCTACTGGAGCTGCTGCTGCTACTGCGGTTTTTTCCATTGCTTCTTCGATGTCGACATCTTCGAGAGCTGCAATTAATGCTTTAACTCTTGCTTCGTCTACTTCTGCGCCTGCTGCTTCTAAAACCTTCTTCACATTTTCTTCGCTAATTTCCTGACCTGTTGTGTGCAATAACATTGCTGTGTATATATATTCCATGAGATCACCTCAAAGTTTAAATTTTGTTTAGTTTTAATAAATTTTTTAAATTCAATTTTAACTTAGCCAAATAGAGCTCCAAGACCTGCTGCTGCATCTCCTTCCTCTTCTTCAGCTTCTTCTTCATCTTCTGGTTCGTCGTTGTTATCTTCCGGGGTTTCAACTTTAGCTGCAGTTGAACTCAATTTTTCTTTAAGCTCGTCATCAACAGCATTTTCATCCTTGGCAGATACTTCTGATGCTAATGCAAGCATCTGTGCGTATGCTTTGGCCAATAGGACGTCCCTTGTTTTTTCGTTTAATATTTCTGCGTTTAAAGCAAGGTTCAATGACTGTGAAACAGCTTTCTGTATTATGAGTGGTGTAGATTCCTTGTTGAAAATTACAGCTTCGACTGATAAGTTCAGTGCTTGTGTAAATGCTTTCTGGACATCTGCTAAAGTTTTTTCCTCGTCAACTGTCAATAGATCAGATGTGTAAATAGTCTCTGCTTCATAGGCAGCTCTGAGATCAATTCCTACTTCTAGTGGGAAAATTTCAAGCCTTGTAAGTATGCTTGCAACATCCCTAGGAATAACTTCTCCAGCTTCAACTATGACCTTATCATTGGTGATAACTATTTTTCCCTTCTCTATCTTGGCAGGAATTCCTGCCTTTTGAAGTTCACCAAGTACCGGACCAGGTTTGAATGCAGTATCGCCCTTAGGAACAATTATGTCTTCAGGTGCTATACTTCCAGCCTTTGCAGGTGCTGGTGTTTTACTGCTCTCTAGAATCTTGTAGAGTTTAAATGGATTCATATTGGTGAATATTAGGGCTGGTTGCCCTTCCATGTAGTCTTCAAGATTTTCTATCTGGGCTTTTTCACTGTCGTTCAATGCAAGGCTCATTAAAGTTTTCCTTGACATCTTCAGAGTAGCACTGTCTTTGAGTGTTCTTCGCATTTGTTGGAGCTGAGGGGCTGGTATATCTGCAAGGTTTGCCATACCCACAACTTCATAGCTGTTTATAAGGTCCTTGAGGTTTGCTACTTCATCCTTTTTCCATTCAGCAACATGAGGCATTATATCACCCTCGCTACTGGGCCCATGGTTGTTTTAATGTACATGGACTTTATCTGACTTCTGCCCTTCTCAAGTTTTTGATCCAGTATTTGAAGAATTGCTTCAATATTCTCAGCAATCTGTTCATCGTCCATCTCTTGCGAGCCGACAATTGCCTGGATAACTGGCTGGTCTTTAATTCTTACTTTTGCTGTATTTTTTAATCTCTCCATCAGCGGTTCTGGTTTTGCTGATGCAGGAACTGGTTTTGGCATTTTCTTTCTAGGTCCTAAAACTGGTCCTAGGAATCTACCCACAAGTGGCATGAAATCTGCCTGGGCAACAAAGAAATCATTCTGGTTAGCAACTTTTTTAGCTGCTTTCCTGTCTTTACCAAAGCTTTCTAAACCTTCTTTGGTAATTACAAGGCTTGCACCAGCATTTTCTGCCTGAAGTGCCAGTTCTCCATCTGCAATAAAGACGACCGAAACGTCTTTACCACGGCCATTTGGGAGAAATACTTCTTCGTCTATACGGTTTTCTGGCTTTTTCACGTCTAAATCCTTGATTGTGATGACCACATCAATGGATTGTGTGAAGTTCCTCGGCTTTGAATCTTCTTTAGCCTTCTTCACCGCTTCCAATATCTCTTCTTTCATCTAATTCCTCCATGAACTTTAATTTCAAAAGTTCACACGAATTATTTTTTTCTATTGTGTTTGTGTTCAATGATATGATTTGCCATATCTATGAAATTGAATTTGTGAAATGTTTTTGATCTGTAATTATGATCATTGAATTATCATTACATAAAAGCATGATCATAGAACTAAAACAAAAAAATGAAATAAACTTAGACGTTTTGGACGAGTGTTTCGTCGTAAACTCCTTGATCTATCTCTTTCTGCACGTCTCTAGGATCTTTTCCTTCGACTGTTATTCCCATACTCACGCATGTTCCAATAACTTCTTTTGCAGCATTTTTGTAGTCGTTTGATAGAAGTGCATCGAACTTCATACGTGCGATTTTCAATGCCTGTTCAACCTTGAGATCTGCAACCTTTTCAAGTCCAGGATCTGTTGAACCTTTCTCAATTTTAAGTTCATCAATGATGAGTGCTGTTGTAGGTGGAGTACCAACTGTGACTTCAAATTCTTTGGTTCCAACATCTACGATTACCTTTACAGGTACTTTCATACCTTCAAAGTCGGATGTTTTTTTGTTTATCTGCTCAACAACCTGCATCATGTTTATGCCTAGCGGACCTATTGCTGGACCCAATGGTGGTCCTGGTGTTGCTTTTCCGCCGTCTATAAGAATTTCTACGGTTTCTTTTGCCATTAATCTGCCTCCTTCTGTATTAATCTGATTTGATCACCTTTAACTGTAACTGGGATTGGTACTGCTGCTTCTATCAGTTCCAAAACAACATCTTCTTTGGATTCATCGATCCTGACAACTTTAGCTTTCTCCCCTTTAAATGGACCGGATATGAGTTCGACAATACTTCCCTTCTGGACCGATGCAAGTATTGGCTCCGGATTTAGAAAGCTTTTAACTTCTTCGTAGGGAATTTCACCCTCTATTGCACCCTTCATATGTGGTACTTTAAAGGCTGGATTCTGCATATCGATCTTGGTTGAAGATTCAACTAAAATGTAACCCCTCAGGCTTTCGGGAACAAGAATAGAATGGACTTCAATTCCACTATTTTTAACGTTTCTGCCGATTATTCTTGCAACGTTTTTTTCTTGACCTACAAGGGTTCTTATTGCATAAATCAAACTATCACTAACCTTCAAAAAATTTTATTAAATAGACTATGAGTTAATTAATTAATTCTATGATCTTCAAATTTTTTTATATACCGGATAAAAGCTGCGCTCCTATACTTATTATGAAACCTATGGCGCCTATTATAATGACACCTAGTCCAGTTATTTTTGCTACGTTCAAAAATTCTTCTCTGCCAGGCTTTCTGGATACATGCAGAACTCTTTGACAGAGTTTTATAAAATCGACTAGAGACTTTTTATTCAAGTTCATGGAAATACCCACTTCAATTATAATTTATAGAGAATGAGAATTTTTAAAATTTAGATAGATCACATTAGGAGGGTATGGGTTTAGAGATTTATAAACCTTTCCATTTATGGGAGATGGTAATCACTAAACTCAAAGGAAAGTAGGGTAGAGAATTAATTGTAACGGGTTTTTCCCTTTAAAATTAATTGAAGGTCAGTTTAAAAAACGCCATCAATAAATTCTTCTAATGAAGATTCAGGAACACTTTCGCGTTGTTTTTCCTCAACGTACTCTTTTTCACCAGGCATTCCAAATATGTGTGGTGATTTAACACCTGCAACAACAATGGTTGTCCTGATGACATTTTCTAAGTCTTCCTGTATCTGAGTACCCCATATTATGTTTGCATCTGGATCCAGTTCGTCTGCTACGATCTGTACCACCTTTTCAGCCTCGTGTAAGGTGAGGTCAGAACTTCCGCATATGTTAATGAGTGCCCCTTTAGCATTGGATATATCCAGATCAAGTAGTGGACTGTTTAAAGCTTCATGAACAGATTCAATTGCCCTGTCTCCAGAGTCAGATTCACCCATTCCGATCATGGCCATGCCAGATCCCATCATGATGCTTCTGATATCTGCAAAGTCGAGACTAACCAAACCAGGTTTGGTAATGAGTTCTGTTATTCCCTTAACAGCTCTTCCAAGGAGCTCATCAGCAACCATGAATGCCTTGTTGATTGGCAAGTTTGGTGCTACTTCGAGCAGTTTATCGTTTGGAATGACTATTACGGTGTCTGCAGCATCTTGAAGTTTTTCAAGTCCTTTTTCTGCATTTTCGCGTCTTCTCAGTCCTTCAGCACTGAATGGCATGGTGGCCACAGCGATTGTTAAGGCGCCTATTTTTTTTGCTAACTTGGATATTACTGGTGCGGAACCTGTTCCAGTTCCTCCCCCTAAACCGCAAGTAACAAAGACCATATCTGCCCCTTCGAGTTTTTCTTTGATCTGTTCTTCGCTTTCTTCAGCACTTTCTTCCCCGATATCAGGTATTCCACCTGCACCGAGTCCTCCGCATGTCGATCGTCCAATCAGTATCTTATGATCTGACTTGGAATAAAAGAGATCTTGTGCATCCGTGTTAACGGAAAGTGTGCCCGCACCTTCGACTCCTATTTCCGCGAGTCTTGAAACTGTGTTATTTCCAGCCCCTCCAGTTCCTACAACGAAAATTTTAGCCCGGCTTCGTTGGATAATCTCTTTTAGATCGCTGTCGATGTTGTCGTCAAATGAATTGCGCTCTTCCATGGTTGATCTTTCCTTTCTTTTTTCAGATTCCTTTATGGTATTGTTTATAAGAGATTTCAATTCCTACCCCCACAGCTAATGTTTTATTATGTTAATTGTGTTATTGGACCTACTCATATTTAAAAGCAACGGTATTTTTGGTCATAATTTACCACTGAACTATGATTTTTAACCCTTATCTTTCAATTCTCATTGAAAGTTATGTACTATCCAATTCTGAACATGGATGTTTTTCAAGTTTAGGATTGTGTTCAATTTTGGGGAAAATTTTGACAATAAAACCCTTCGAGACTAAGGTCGGGGCATTGCAATTATTTCATTTATTTTGAGGTCAAAAAAATTTCCCATGTGGGCTGGTTTCAAAACAATGGCAGAATCTAAACCTTTTCCAGTTCCCCCAACAGCGATAATTTCGGTATCAGTTGGGATAAGACCTGCGTCGGCTGTCATTATAGATATTTCCACACCAACTTTTACTCCTTGAGAAAAAAGACGTAATGTGGCAGCGATAATTTCTACGGGAGTTATTCCTCCAAATTTATTTGATATGCCTCGTCCAACTCCACTTAAAGAGTGTGATCCAATGAATGTTTTAACTCCATTTTTTTCTAGTTCTGTTCTGTATTCTGGTTCCAGTTCTATGATATCTTCACCCTTAAAACCTGAGTGGTGTGTGACATTTACGATGTTGAGTTCAGGATTATCCAGGGCCTTAACCAGTTTAACTGCCGAACTTCCTGATGCAGAAGCAACAACAATATCCTTTATTCCTAGTTCTTCCATTCTGGTCTTCACAAGTTGGATCAGTTCATCGGTATTTTCTTTTCCTGGCCTTTCAAAGTACTGAATAGTTTTTTCCATAACTTACATCTCCTTTTTTAGGTTTAAAAGATCTATCTCATTAAATTCTCAAATCTATTAACATATCATATGCTTTTCTGTGATGTAATTGTCTATGTACTATAGATATTAATGCTTCAGATCATGCGGGTTGAGATATGATCAATAATTGTTTTCATAAAAAAAATGAGAATGTTATAAACCACTTTTTTCGGGTGTTGTTTGTATTTTGAATATAGAGTTTCTTTTAAATCCTCAATTACTCATTAAATTGATATTATTCATCATGATGATTTGGAGTACAGATGGAAGTAAACATCGTAATGGTTCATTGGATTATCCCATAAACCATCAACACAGTTTTCAGTCCATAACTGTGCTGTAACACTTATCTTGTCTCCTTGATTATATGTTATTGGAGCTATACTATCTAAATGGGTATGGAGGGTTGTTGCAAACGCTACAGGTGATGCTACCAGCACTGTTAACACCAACATCATAACTAGTTTTGAAATGTTTCTTTTCATTTTTTCCTACTATCGAATAAAATTGAACAATTTAAATTTAAAAGTTTAATTATATAAATTAACTGTATTATTGTCCTAATATGCTAGTTTTATTTAAAAATATTTCATCTAAATAATCAAGAATTCCCTGTTTACCATGATTTTAAATGTACTCATGCCTTAAAATATTCTTAGGGATTTTCATTTTGTATTTGAGTAATTATTTGCGGTTTAGATTGGGTGTAAAAACCAATTCTCTCTTTTTTGTATGTGGACAAATGGTGTTTAGGTAATGGATAAGCAAAACGAGTCCATACACGAGCTAAACTTCATGTTAAAACCAAAAATAGTAAAGTCAGCTTGAAGATATAGGATAATCTGAAAGTTTAGTTAAAATGATAGAAGGTGAAAATTAAGCATATTCTGCATATTTGAAGTATCATAAATTTTTTTAAGCAAGAAAAAAATCTAACTAGTGGAATGTACATAATTATATAGTAGGTGATGCAATGAATGCATTTGATTTTCTTACAAAGGATCGTATAAGACCTTCTGGTGAAGGTGTTACAATGATGTTAGACAAGGGAATGGGTCCTAACATGGTTGAAGACTTTTTAGAGATTTCTGGCAACTACGTTGATCTTGCCAAGTTTGGATGGGGAACTTCCGCAGTGCATGAAAGGGAACTCATAAAGTACAAGATCGATACCTATATTTCCAACAACGTTGTACCCTATCCCGGGGGAACACTCTTTGAACAGGCTTACATAACCAATAAATTCAACGAATTTTTAAAAGAAGCTCAAGAATTAGGATTTGGAGCTATAGAAATATCTGATGGTACAGTGGACATATCTGCTGTTGAAAGATCTGATATAATTGGAATGGTTAAGGATGCAGGTTTCATGGTGCTGACTGAGGTTGGTAAGAAGGATCCAGCCAAGGACCATCTTCTGAGTCCTGGTGATCGTGTGAAACTCGTTGAACAGGATCTAGAATCTGGGGCGGATAAAGTTATTATCGAGGCTAGAGAAGGTGGAAAAGATTTGGGCATCTACAATGGCAAGGGCGAAGTTAAGGAAGAGGATATGCAGATCTTAATAGATGCTCTTGATGTGAACCAACTGATCTGGGAAGCGCCACAAAAAAATCAGCAGACCTACATGATACTCAAATTTGGACCCAACGTGAACCTCGGAAACATAGCACCAGAAGAGGTCACCGCACTTGAAACAATGAGAAGAGGTTTAAGAGGAGATACTTTGGGTAAGGTGAGTTTTTGATGATTGAAAAGGTTACCGTTCTTGGTGGTTACAACAAACAGGGAGAAGAAGAATCTGTTAAAAAAGTTGTGATTAAAAAAGGAGAAATAGTAGGTGTGGTTGGTCCAACTGGCAGTGGTAAAAGCTCATTAATAGGAGATATTGAACAATTAGCCCAGAAAGACACATTTTCCAAGCGAAAAATTCTTGTAAATGATGAAGAACCCAGTTACGATGATAGAACCAACCCAAGAAAGAAAATGGTGGCCCAGTTATCTCAAAATATGAATTTCCTGGCTGATATGAGTGTTGGAGATTTCCTCAATCTTCATGCAAAGTGCCGAGGTGCAAGCAGCAAGTGTGCCGATGCAGTCATCAAACTTGCAAACACACTGACAGGAGAACCAATAAAAGAGGAACATGATCTCACCATACTCAGTGGTGGACAGTCCAGGGCATTGATGGTGGCTGACGTTGCAATCATCAGTGATTCACCCATAGTTCTCATTGATGAAATTGAAAATGCAGGTATAAGGAAACATGACGCTTTAAATGTGCTATCTGGACATGGAAAAATAGTGATGGTGGTTACCCATGATCCTGTGCTTGCACTCATGACAGACAGGAGGATAGTAATGCGATCCGGTGGAATGGAAAAGGTGATCTCAACCACAGAATCTGAAAAGTCCATATCTAAGAAACTGAACAGAATAGATGATCTTTTACTGAATCTAAGGGACAAGGTCAGAAATGGTGATGTCATAGAGGACATCAATTTGGATGGTGTGAACTTATGAGAATGATTATTGTTGCAGGAACGCCGGGTTCGGGTAAAACTGCGGTGCTCATACATGCTCTTCGTAGCCTTAAAGAAAGGGACCTTAAATCTTCAGTTGTCAAGATCGACTGTCTTTACACCGATGATGGTAAGAAGTTTGAGAAGATTGGAATTCCAACCAAGGTCGGGCTTTCAATGGACATGTGCCCAGACCACTTCGCAATCTACAACATCGAGGACATGATTGAATGGGCCCAAGAAAATGATTCAGAATGTTTAGTAATTGAAACTGCAGGGCTCTGCCACAGATGTGCTCCTTACACCCAAAACAGTTTGGGAGTTTGCGTCATAGATGCTACAAGTGGACCAAACACTCCACTCAAGGTTGGGCCGTTTTTAAGCACAGCAGATATTGCAGTGATTACCAAGGGTGACATGATATCGCAGGCAGAAAGGGAAATATTCAGAGAACGTGTTCTGGAAGTAAATCCTAATTGCAAGGTAATAGATGCAAATGGCCTATCTGGACAGGGCTGTATGGAACTTGCAGAAGAAATTTACCAAACAGAAGAAGTTTCCCTAGAAGAGGAAAAATTAAGACATTCTGCACCTTTGGCAGTTTGCACGCTCTGCGTGGGAGAAACCAAGGTCAACAAAAAACATCACAGGGGAATTCTCAGAAAAATTGATGGATTCCAAACCTACAAAGGTGAATGAAAGTTTTTTTATGGTGAAAACATATGAGTTCAGTAAATTCAAATCAGAGATCCAAGGTCACAAAACTCCTGCCTGGTTTTAACTGCGGAATATGTGGATACGCCCGATGCGAAGAATTTGCACATTCCCTTCTAAAAAGAAAATCTGATCTTGGAAAGTGCAGATTCTTGTTTCAGGAAATATTTAACGAGAACAGAAATGAACTTGAAGAATTCTTACGCCAGGAAAATATCATAACCCCTGAAAAGAAACCTGTAGGTGTTCTTGATGGTTATGAAGCAGATTTTATTTTGAATCCACTTCCCAAGGAGGAATCCTGTCGTGAAGTTCTCTACCCTTTCACAAGAAAACTTCTAAAAAAGGATGATATCATCCGATACAGACCTCTTGGTTGTCCAATAATACATTTTGCCAGAATATTGGATGAAGACAACGGCCTAATAACTGTGCACATGATAGGGCCTTGTCACAGAATGGATCCAGACAGCGAATTTGAGTACATGGACATTGGAATTTGTATGGTGGGAGGATTTGAAGGATTGGTTGAAGGACCACTGCCCTCTGTTGGTGAAACAGTCAGATTTCTTCCTGGCCACTGCATGATGCAGAAGGTACATTCCGGCGTTGTTGTGCAGGTGGTCGGTAAAAGAGTCATTATTGAGGGCATAGACCTTAAAGTATGGGCCCCGCCTGTAAAGGGTTCTGCAGATTAAACCGATCTGTCAGTGTCCCAACTATTTTTTTTAAAAAATTATTGGAAAGAAAATAAAATGGAGTACAGAACAATCCCAGTTAACACGGGTTATATTAAACCTAATGAGTCTTACGACATAATAATAGATAATGCATCATCTCTGCTTGAAGATGGGGATTTTCTGGTCATTTCAGAAACACCAATATCAGTTTCACAGGGAAGGTTGGTTGATGAATCTGAATTTGAACCATCAATACTTTCAATTCTTTTGGCAGATGTTTGGTCTAAATATTTATGGGGATACTTACTGGGTCCGATATTTAGGATCAAACCTAGGACAATTAAAAACTTAAGAAAATTACCAAATGAGGCAAGAACACATAAGAAGGTTATTCTTGAGTACTATGGAATTAAACACGCTCTTAAACCAGCATCAGAAGCAGGTGTGGATCTTAGTAATGTTCCTGGGTCAATGGTTTCGTTACTGCCTGACGATCCCACAACTGTTTCAAAGGATATTTCATCTAAGATCAAGTTAAATCATGGGAAAAATGTGACTGTATTGATAATCGATACAGATGCTAGTTACCAAATATTCAACACCAAGTTCACTTCACTACCAATTGCTGTTGAGGGTATACGTTCGGATATGGGGTTTTTTGGATATTTACTCGGGAGATTTTCGACTCTGCTTGGACCCACACCCCTTGGAATTTCAGAATCAATTGATCTAGAACAGATATTGGAAATAGCAGCTGCTGCAGAAAATTTTCATAAAAGTAATGAAACTGATATAGAAACAGTTTACGATATGAGCAAGGCATTTGAAGGGGATATTGCAGATGTAACTATTGAGATGCTTGATTCTGTAAAACATACTCCTGCAGTGATAGTTCGAAGTCTTAAAAAGCCGTGATTATCCATATTTAACAAGGTCTTAACTTGCTTCAACAAATTATAAATACTAATGTAACTATATAATTTAGTACCAAAGTTAATAATCTTAAAACGAGACAAAATTAGATTTTTCGTTAAGATTAATGATTTTTTAATGGTTTGAAAGCTTTGGAAATGGAAATTTTTGATATTTGTTACTAACTACTTTGAATTTGTGTTTGGCTACATATTAGGGTACTGTAAATTCATGATTTCATACTAAATTCATTTAATAAAACTATGTTTGAAATCCTTATATCAAATTCCAAAGAACCAAGTAAAGATGTGTAATAGGAGGGGCATTAATGCTTAAAGATCCAGCAGTTCAGGAAATTCTAATGGATATTACCAATGATGAACAGAGTAGTGTTTCAATCATTGAGTGTTTGTTAAATGGTAAAACAACAGATGAAGAAATTGCCGAAGAAACTGAAATAAGGTTGAATATTGTGAGAAAAGTGTTGTATAAATTATACGACGCAGGTATAGCAACTTACAAGCGAAGTAAAGACCCAGAGACCCAGTGGTATACTTACAGCTGGACATTTGAGCAAGAAAAGGTTGCTGACATTGTAACTGAAAAGTTCGAAAAGTTCTCCCGAGAAATTGAAGAATCCTTGGAGTACGAAGAAGGAAACATGTTCTTTTCATGCAAGTTAAATGGACACCGTTATAAATTTGATGAAGCATCAGAAAATAACTTTGAATGTCCAGAATGTGGCGGATCCCTGGAATATCAGGACAACTCCACGATAATAGTTGAATTGAAACAGATGATGGATAGAATGGCCTAAAATAATAATTTTTTTTGCATTCACTATTTTTTTCTATTTTTATTTATTAAAATTACCGAGGGAAATCTTTGGATATAACCACCTGCTTAAAAGCTTTAAACGATTATAACTGCCCCCCAAATGTTATTGCTCATTCTAAGGCTGTTTCTAAAAAGGCTGTGGAAATAGCTAAAACCTATTCCGAAAAAACTGATGCAACTGTAGATGTGGAACAGGTGAAGTATGGTGCACTGGTGCACGACATTGGCAGATCAAAAACCCATTCCATCCAACATGCAGTTGTGGGGGCTGAAATTCTGAGGGATCTTAACTTTCCAGAATGCTACATCAACATAACCCTTAAACATATTGGGGCAGGCATTCCCTGTGAAGAAGCAGAAGAACTTGGTTTGCCCAAAAGAGATTACATTCCCTCCACTATTGAAGAAAAAATTGTGGCACAAGCCGACAATCTAACCAGTGGAACAGCTGAGGTTGACTTAACATTTGTTCTAAAGAAGTGGAAGGAAAGTTTTGGAAAGAACCACCCTGCAATTAAAAGGATCAAACTACTGCATGAAGAACTTTTACTGGACTGACCCTATATTTTTTCAGCTGATTTTACCCTTGATTTTTCATGGTTCTGGTAACTGTTTTGATATTCCAATCTATCAATTTGGCAGTTTGGTCCGAGTGTAATATTTTTTCCTCTGACAACCTTTGCATGGGTGTTTTCAAGATAAATTTCATCTCCTTCCACTGTATCAACTTCCAAGAAACCCTTGTTAGAATGGGGAGTTATCCTATTTTTCAGACCTAAGAAACTGAATTTAGCATCTTTTTTTACTGTAATGTTGGTTCCGCCTATTTCTGATACTTTGCATGGCCAGTACATGGTTAGTTCAAATAATTCTACATTTAAAAGTCCATCAATAACAAATCCTCCTTCGATTTTGCAGATTTCAGCGTTTAGATCTCCCTTTAATTCCAAACTTCCCTGAAATGATGCTTCATCTGCGAAGATGTCTCCTAGGAAATCTGATTCACCATAAACCTTTAGGTCAACTGTGTTTATTTGGCCGCCAAATTTGAATTGTCCCTTAATCATAACCTCTTCAGCAGTTAAATCTCCCTTAATCTCTCCGGTACCTAGGACTTCACATTTTTTACATTCTAGGTCTCCAATTATCTGGCCACTTCCCTTGATCATAACGTCTCTAAATTTTCCCCCACCAGAACTGCCCTGTCCATAAATTTTTAAATCTGTTAAATTTTCCATATTAATCTCTCCTTTAAAACATCTTAATTTTTAGTTCTTCAATTAATTCTGAGATATTCATAATTTCCATGATCTTTATGGTTTCTTCGAAGTGAACATCCTTGGAATCTGGGACCATGCAGCAGCTTGATACTCCCATTTTCCTGAAGAATATTAGTTCACAATTTTTCCCCTTGAATTTTTGATATTTGTCACTAAATAGTTGAAACACAATTTTACCTTCAGAATGTCCTATTTTTCCAGATTTGAACATTTTATCCAGCAAATAAATGGAAATAATTTGTTCAAAACGAAATTCTTTTGTTTCACCATATTCTTCCCTAGTGAACTCCAATGTAGCTTCTGAAACAATGTTACGATCCTTGAGTTCTTTTTCACTCACTATTTTTTCCGTTAAATCTGGAGATAACATGTCTGCAAGGCTGTCTAACGAAATATCGCCCTTCATATTTTTTATTTTTTCAACCCTATCAATCACTTTGTATTTTGGAAAGAAAGTTTCCTGTCCTGTGAATGTGGATTTTTTTATGAACCATTCTTCTGGTATTAATTTTTTCCGTTTCCAGCGATATAACTGTCCATAAGAAATTCCAGTGATTTCTAACAACTCTTTTTTAGATATTAAATCTTGGCTCAATTGATCACCTCAAGACCATATGTAACATAACATAACATTGTTTCATTATTGTTGGTTTATGTTATATAAAATTTATGTGTACAAAAAAAAACTATATTTGAAAACCCAATTTAAACCAACCAACCATTTAAAAAATATTTAAGATGAAAACCAATAGTTATGTAATCCAACATAGAAAAATAGGTAATTTTTCAATTGATAAACTGGATAACATTAATCATCTAAATTAGGTGAACCAATGGTTACAAACAAGAAAATAATAATTTTCACAGGACCCTCATTACAGCCCAAGGAAGCAGAAACAATTCTAAAAGCAGATTATCGCCCCCCAATAGCAAGGGGAGATATAATTCAGGCTTTAACTGATGAACCCGATATTATAGGAATTATTGACGGAGTTTTTCATAAGGAACCTGCAGTTTCCCACAAGGAAATTCTCGAAGCACTAAAAAAGGATGTTACAGTGGTTGGAGGGGCAAGTATGGGTGCATTAAGGGCTTCAGAACTAGATGACTTTGGGATGGTTGGAGTGGGTCAGGTTTACATGGACTACAAAACTGGTGTGATAGAATCTGATGATGATGTTGCAGTGGTTATAAACCCTGATACAATGGAACAACTATCAGAAGCACTGATAAGTATAAACTACACCTTCAAAGCAGCTCTTAAACAAGGCGTGATTAACAGATCTGACTACGATCTACTTATAAAAACTGCCAAATCAATATATTATCCTAAAAGAAGCTATTCTAAAGTATTTGCTGAATCGGGGCTTGAAAAATCCAAGGTAGAACTGCTCCAAAAATTTTTAGAAGTCCATGCAATTGATGTTAAGAGGATGGATGCTCTGGCAGTTCTTGATTACATCAAAAAAATAGCTATTTAAATTATCATTAACAAGTTAAGTTAATTCTTAACAAAATTTACAAATTTCATAATAATAATTTCAGGAAGGTTCAGATGGAAGTTGAAACAAAACTGCAAAACCTAAAGGATTACTTAAGGGATAAAAATATTTTAATAGCCTTCTCTGGAGGGGCTGATAGTTCTTTGGTAGCCAAAATAGCTTCTGAAGTATCAAAGGAATCCCTTGCTGTTACAGTTGATAATGGAGTTATGCCTCAGGATTTTATTGCAAACGCAACCAAAATAGCCGGGGAATTGGGAATAAAACACAGGGTTGTTGAAGAGAATTATCTTAATGATCCCGCATTTCGATCCAACCCTCCAAACAGGTGTTACATCTGTAAAACTAAGATGTACACCAAACTAGCAGAAATTGCAGGGGAAAATGAACTGGAAATTATGGACGGAACCAACATAACCGACCTGCTTGAGGACAGACCAGGCATAATTGTGAACTACGATCTAGAAATTAAAAGCCCACTTGTAATGGCAGGATTCACATCAGACGATGTTAAAGAAGCCTTAAACCAACTTGAAATAGAATATTCTCCATCAACCACATGCATGGCAACCAGAATATCAAAAAATTCTGAGATCACACCCAAAAAGATCAACAGATTGAAATATGCAGAGTCTTTGCTAAAGGGACTTTCAGGTTCTAAGGTGGTTAGGGTCAGAGATCAGGAAGATATGGCCATATTAGAAGTTGAAAATATTGAAAAACTTCTGAATTTAGGAGTGCTAAATCACCTTGATTCTGAGTTGAAGGCAGTGGGATTTAAACGTGTAACACTGGACATAAGTGGGCATGGTGATACAAAAAAGGAGCTCGTGGTTTACAAGCCATGTAAAGATGAGGCCAACAAGATAATGTTTGAAACAGAGCTTCCATACTCCATAAACATCAAACAAACATGTGCCGAACTTGAAACAATTGGCACTGTGAAATGTTCTGTTGAAATGGGAATCGCCATGCTAGAATCCGATGGAAGAAATGTGACTGTGTTTAAAAATGGTAAGCTTGTGGCAAGGAAGGTTGCTGATCAAGAAGATGCAGAACAGCTTTTAATAGAAGTTTTACCTAAAATACGAAGGAACATTTAAGAAATAGAGCATCATTAAAAAAGAATTAAAAAAATTAAATTAAACTTTTTTTATTTAAAAATAAAATAATTTGAAAATCTCAGATCTCCTTATGAACATCTTGAGAGAACTTCCTTCTGAAACTTGTCAACTTCTTGAAAAAGCCTCTGGAATCTGATCCTCCGATGGTTATAAATCTTCCACCTATGTCCACATCCATATCATCTGCCTTGATGTTGGTTATCTCAACAACTATCTCCGATGCATCCTTCAAGTCATCATCTGCAGAGTAGGTGTAATCAATGGTCATGACATCGTGGGGATAAACCTCATTTAAAGCCCTCTTTATGGTGAGTTCCATGACATTGAAGAAAGTTTCAAGTTCAGGAGCTTGTTCCCACCATAGGTTGGCCATGATCAATCTGAGGTTGATGTCTTGAATTGATACATCACCCCGTTTCTTGGCAATTATTTTAATGGTTTCAGGGTTGGATTTGATCTTAATTATGGGTGTTTCTGACATTTTAATCATTTATGGCTTTTATTAAGTCAACGGCTCTTACTAGTCCTACAAGGTCTCCTTCAACATCAATAACAGGAATTTGTTCGATGTTTCTCTGCCTCATTTTATTTGCACATTCTTGTACCGAGGTTTTCGTTGTAACTATAACAAGGTCTGTGTTTGCAACATCTTTGATCTTTTTATCAGAGAATTTAAGATGGTTCTTAATGACGTAAAGGACGCTCTTACTGTCCCAAGACCATTTATCACCTTCTGTACCTACAGAAGTGTTGTGCACAGTTCTCTCGGAAACAACTTCACTTTCTTCTATAAAATCTGTTTCAGTAAGTATTCCTGTGAGTTTACCGTCGTTGTTCAATCCAAGAAGTACTTTTAGTCTGTAGTATCGCATTATTTCGAAGGCAACATTTAAAGGAGTACCTTCCCAACTGGTTGGGATGTTTTGGATCATGTAATCCTCTGCAGGTTCCTGAATTTCCATCTTCCAGAGCGCTTTATTAACTAAATCTGAAGCTGTTACAAGTCCTACTAATCTTCCTTCCTCAACTATGGGTATTCTTCTGATGTTGTTGTTGATCATCTTCTCTGCAACGGTTTTAACACTATCATCTGGTGATGCAGTAATGATGTCTCGAGTCATTATCAGTGCTATCTGTTCTTCATCAGGATTTTCAACAAGATCTGTTCTTGTTAGTACGCCTACCAATTGATCAGTTCCATTTTTTACTACAGGCAATCCAGATACTTTCTTCTTTCTCATGATTTCAAGGGCGTTTGCACGATTTCCAGGAACATGAACCGAGATAATATCCTTTGCCATTATTTCTTTTACAAGCATTTTATACACCAGCCATAAATAAAATTAAATAAAAAAAATCAATAAACTAAAAAAATTTATAATTAGTTTTTTTTTTAATGCACGGCTAAAACAGGACACTTAGCAGATCTTACAACCTTTTCTGTGACACTTCCCAGCAGGAATCTGTCCAAACCATGTTTTCCTGAAGTTCCAATTACTACCAGATCAACATCCTCTTTTTCAATTGTTTTTAGGATGACATCTGCGGGTGAACCTTCCTTTGTTTTGAGGGTTACTTTCAGTTCCCCTTCCTCAACAGATTCTTTGCTCGCCATTTCAAATATGTGTTCTAATGCCTGTCTTCCTTCTTCCTTGAGCATATCCTTAATTCTGACTATGAGATCCTCTGCAGGCAATCCAACGAGTGATGAGGTTTCTATAACATTTAATGCAATTATTTCGGCTCCACTGGCGTTAGCAATCCATATTGCGTGTTCTGCAGCTTTATTTGCAAATTCTGAACCATCTGTTGGTAAAAGTATTTTTTTGTACATTCGGTTCACCTCTCCATGATTTTTTTAGAGTAATAAACTACTGTTTCTCCAAATCATAATCAATTCTATTGGTATTTGGTCTTCATATCATATAAATATTCGATTGGCTGGTTTCACAAAACCAGTTGGTTAATATTTATATTGGATATATTATTAATATGTCTGGGTTTCACCAGCGAACTTCGAAAAAATTAAAAAAAAATTAAAGTCCTAAAACAGTTTTGCCATTCATGTATGGGATTAAAACTTCTGGAACTTTAATTGTACCATCTTCCTGTTGATAGTTTTCTAGGATGCAGCAAATAGTTCGTTCTGTTGCTATTGCAGTACTGTTTAGAGTGTGGCACATTTTCAATGAATCTGAATCACCATGAATACCGTAGCGTGCATTCAATTTACGGGCCTGATAATCTCCACAGTTGGTACAAGATACCAGTTCTCTGTAGGTTGAAGACCCAGGGAACCATGCTTCAAGGTCGTATTTTTTAGCAGCATTATCATTCAACTCACCCGAAACAATGGATACAATTCTGTACGGAAGTCCGAGTTTCTGGTAGATGAGCTCTGCATTTTCAAGCAGTTCCTGATGCAGATCCCTCGAAGATTCAGCATCACAGAATATGAATTGTTCAATTTTTTCAAACTGATGAACCCTGAAAATTCCAAGGGTATCCCTACCATGGGATCCTGCTTCCCTCCTGAAACAGGTAGATAATCCGCAATATTTGCGTGGTAACGTTCTTTCATCTATTATTTCACCACGGTGCAGGGCTGCCAGGGTTTGTTCAGAGGTTGCTATCATGAAGAGATCTTCACCTTCGATCTTGTAGAGTGTCTCTTCAAAATCTGCAAGTTCTGCAGTTTCCTTAATAACATCGTGTTTGATGAAGAATGGTGTTTGAAATATTTCGTAGCCCTTCTGGGACAGGGTGTCCATTGCAAATTTTAAGAGGGCCATGTTTAGGTAAACAATATCTTCCTTCAAGTAATAAAATCTGGATCCTGACACTTCGGCAGCTCGCTTAAATTCTGCACCATCAATGGTTTCAATTAAATCCACATGATTTGCAGGTTCAAATGAGAAGGATGGCATATCTCCAAATTCAGATATGACCTTGTTATCTTCTTCTGTTTCAGATACTGGAACATCAGAGTCTAGAATGTTTCCAACTTTGTACCTGAACTCATCCCTGGCTTCGATGTACTCTGAAATTTTAGGTTCCAGTTCATTAATTTCCTTTGAAATTTCCTTTGCCCGGTTTTGGAGCGCTTTAAGCTCATCCTTTCCCTGTTTTCTTGCTTCGTTAAATGACTTGGATAACTTGTTTCGCTCTGCACGAAGTTCGTTGAGCTTTTTTAAACCGTTTCTCCATTTGAGATCGAATTCAATTACTTTTTCAACATTTTCAGTAGTTCTGAAACGTTTTTTTTCTGATTCAAGAATTAAATCAGGATTTTCCCTGAAAAGTTTAATATCTAACATGGTATCATCGTGTCTTAATTGATTGTAAAGATTTTCTTTAAATTGAAATTAGAATTATATTTATTATTAAGTTTATCAAGTTATTTAATGGTTTAAAACCCAAAATAGTTGGGAAGAGCTTGAGTCCAATTTGTTCAAGCACCAAGTACTACTGAACCATCCTTGATCAAAGTGTTAATACCTTTAGATCTTGTCCTGTTTATGATTGATAAGATAGGATCTCCGGACACGCCTTTAATTAACATTATATCTGCAATTTTACCTTCTTCTATGACTCCTGCTTCGAGTCCTAGAGCTTTGGCAGGGTTAACTGTTGCCATCTTAAAAATTTCAAGCGGATCTAAATGGGTTTTGTAAATACCCCTGGTAACCTTCAATGCATACTCCATTTCAGAAAACATGTTTGGGGAGTTGAACATCAAGTTATCAGTGCCGAGGGCCACATTCACGCCATTGTCTAGCATGGCTTTTATTGGAGGAATTCCCACTGAAAGAGCACCATTGGATCTTGGACAGGAAACAACTGTGGCATTTGACCTACCAACAGTTTCAAGGTCGTGGTCAACAGGTTCAGTCATGTGGATCAATAGGTTGAAACCTGCATCTACAGCCCTTTGAATTTCGGTTTTTCCATGTACATTAAGTGATTCACTTTGTAACTTCAAATACTCTGCCACGTGTATGGCTGACAGCTTACCAACTTCATCACAGGTTTCCACAATGAGCCTGGCTACATCATCTTTAATTTCACCAAAACCACTTAAACCAATGCCATCGCAGTGATTTAAGATTTCCTTGGCTGCCATCTTAATCTGAGTTAGATCATCAGATTCTTGAAATGAGGCATGCCTTCCCAAGACAATTTTTCTTATGGGAATATTTTTAGATGCCTCCTCCAGAATTTCAATGCCTTCAACACCACCTTCTCGAAAATCAACGAAGGTAGTTGTGCCTGTTTGAAGCATTTCTTCCATGGAGTTTCTCATGGAATTCATCATTTCTTTTGAAGATGTTTCGCCCAGTATGCGATGTTTAATTCCATTTGGTGGTTTCACAATTTTCTCAATTGGTTCTCCATCACCAACATCCTTGGCTACAGAATCTCCAATATGAACATGTGAATTTATTAGTGAGGGGGCAGCAACACAGTTTTGTCCATCAACCACCCTTCCCTTGGAACCCCTGGGAGTTAACTCAACAATTTCATTATCCTGAATGATGATGTTCAATTTTTGAAGTTCCATGGCTTCGCGACAGAGGACCTTGGCATTTTTAATGGTGATCATCAGAATAAATTATTTTTATTGTAGTATTTGAGTGTTGGCAAAAATTAATTAAAAACCCATGAACTTCTTAAAATATATTTTTTTTGTAGAATAGAAAAAGAAAAATTTATGGAAAAAAGGAGTGGTTTAACTGGAATGGTATTCATTAAGAGATTTAATACCGATCTCTCCTTCTTTAACATGTTCAATTGCGTTTAACACTGCACGTGCACCTGCAAGTGTTGTTACATATGGTATTCCCATTTCAATTGCCATTCTTCGGATATAATATCCATCATCTGCAGATTGTTTTCCAGAGGGGGTGTTGACTATGAGATCTATTTCACCATTTACAACTGCATCCCTTATGTTGGGAGATCCCTGGCTCACCTTGCGTATGGTATCGATGTTCACGTAGCTTTCTACTGCTTGTGCAGTTCCATTTGTAGCTACCAGTTCGAATCCAAGATTCTCTGCCTTTTCAACAATGTCTTGAATGCTGTTCTTATCAGAGTCCCTCACACTTATGAATAGTTTACCCTTTTTAGGAAGTTCCATACCTGCAGAGAGTTGGGCCTTGTAGTAGGATACACCGAAGTTTTCATCTATACCCATGCTTTCTCCTGTTGATTTCATTTCTGGACCGAGTACAGAGTCTGCTGCTGGCAGTTTTATGAATGGGAATATGGATTCCTTGACAGACACATGGTTTACCACAATTTCATCCTTCAATCCAAGGTCTTTGAGTTTGTACCCCACCATTAACATGGCTGCAATTTTAGCCAGTGGAACTCCAACTGCTTTACTTACAAATGGAACAGTTCTGCTGGCTCTTGGGTTGGCTTCGAGTATGTAAACCTTTTCATCCTTCACAGCGTACTGGATGTTCATGAGACCCACAACTTCCAGTTCCAGGGCGAGTCTGGTTGTGTACTCCTTCATGGTATCTAAAACTTCTTTAGATATGCTTTGTGGAGGTATAACACATGCAGAATCTCCTGAATGCACTCCTGCTTCTTCGATGTGTTCCATTATTCCGCCTATGAAAACGTCTTCTCCATCTGAAAGGGCGTCCACATCTATTTCTATGGCATCTTCAAGGAATTTGTCAACTAGAATTGGATGTTCTGGTGATATCTTAACTGCTTCCTTCATGTACCTTTTAAGTTCATTGGCGTCGTAGACAATTTCCATGGCCCTTCCACCTAGAACATAGGAGGGTCTAACAAGTACTGGGTATCCAATTTTATCTGCAACCAACTTTGAATCTTCGAATGAGTACGCAATTCCGTAGTCTGCCTGGGGAATTTCAAGAAGATTCAGTACTTCTGTGAAACGTTCACGATCCTCTACCCTGTCAATACTTTCATGTGCA
The DNA here is from genome assembly GCF_000191585.1 of Methanobacterium lacus. NCBI lineage: Archaea > Methanobacteriati > Methanobacteriota > Methanobacteria > Methanobacteriales > Methanobacteriaceae > Methanobacterium > Methanobacterium lacus. The sequence goes on along the minus strand of NC_015216.1, from coordinate 2,263,923 downwards.
GTTCCAAGGATTTGAATACCTTCCTCTGCAAGGGGTACTGCAAGATTTATGGATGTTTGTCCTCCAAACTGTACTACGACTCCGTCAGGTTCTTCCTTGTCCATGATGCTCATGACGTCTTCGAGTGTTAAAGGTTCGAAGTAAAGTTTGTTAGATATATCGTAATCTGTACTCACTGTTTCAGGGTTGTTATTTATGATAATGGTCTCTATTCCTTCATCTTTAAGAGCCAATGATGCATGAACACAGCAGTAATCAAATTCAATTCCTTGTCCAATTCGAATTGGTCCTGCACCAATAATAACAACCTTCTTCTTATCATGGGATACAGTTACTTCGTCTTCACCTTCGTAGGTACCGTAGTAATATGGGGTTTTAGCTTCAAATTCTGCAGCACATGTATCAACCATTTTATAGGTTGGAACAATTCCCTTCTCCCTTCTTAAATCCCTTATTGATTTTTCAGGGATTGATGTTATGTTGGACAAGATTTTATCAGAGAATCCCATTTTCTTGGCTTTGTATAAAACTTCTGGGTCGAGCACTTCTTCAGGGCTTAAATTCCTCAGATAGTTTTCATGGTCAATTATGCTTTGAATTTTGTATAAAAAGAATCTGTCAACTCTAGTAAGTTCGTATATTTCATCAATATCTCTACCATCCTTGAGTGCTGTGTAAAGATGGAACAACCTCTCATCTGTGGGATACTTTAAAAGTTCATCGGTGTATGGAACATCTTCAAATCCAAATTTACCTATGTCAAGGGATCTTATGGCCTTGTGAAGAGATTCTTCAATGGTTCTTCCAATGGACATAACTTCCCCTGTGGACTGCATCTGCACACCAATTTCCCTTTTAATGGCCTTGAACTTGTCGAAGGGCCATCTTGGAATTTTGGCAACAACGTAGTCAAGGGATGGTTCAAATGATGCCGGTGTTTCCTTGGTAATATCGTTTTGAATTTCATCAAGAGTCATACCAACAGCGATCTTAGATGATATCTTGGCAATAGGATAACCAGTAGCCTTAGATGCAAGGGCACTACTTCGACTAACCCTAGGATTCACTTCTATAACCTTATAAGCACCAGTTTCGGCGTTGAATGCAAACTGGATGTTACATCCTCCCTGAATTTGCAGAGCCCTTATGATCTTGATGGATGCATTTCTGAGTCTCTGGTTGTCCACATCTGAAAGGGTTTGGGAAGGTGCAACAACCACACTTTCTCCAGTGTGAATTCCCATGGGGTCGAGGTTTTCCATGTTACATACAATGATACATGTATCGTTTTTGTCCCTAACAACCTCATACTCAAATTCTTTCCATCCAATTACAGACTCATCAATGAGAACCTGGTTTATGAAACTCATATCCAGTCCTCTTGTGGCAATATCCACCAGTTCCTTTTGATTATGGGCTACACCGCCCCCTGTACCTCCAAGAGTGAAGGCGGGTCTCACAATCACAGGATATCCAATTTCAGTAACAGCGTCTATTGCCTCATCCAATGTTGTCACGGCTCTACAGTGCGGTATTGGTTCATTCAGTTCTAGCATGAATTTACCGAAGAGTTCCCTGTCCTCAACATTTCTAATGGTCTGAACAGATGATCCTATTACTTCAACATCTTTAAGGGCTCCTATCTTTTCTAGCCCTGTTGCAATGTTCAGCCCGGTCTGTCCACCCATAGTGGGTAATATGGCGTCTGGTTTTTCTTTTTCTATGATTTTGGCAACTATTTCTGGTGTCAATGGTTCTACATAGACAGTATCTGCCATATCAACGTCTGTTTGTATGGTTGCAGGGTTACTGTTTACAAGAACTGTTTCGATACCCTCATCCATGAGAGATTTACATGCTTGAGAACCTGAATAGTCAAATTCAGCAGCCTGACCTATTTGGATGGGTCCTGAACCAATGATGAGAACTTTTTTTATTTCTTTGTCCCTTGGCATTTACAATCCTACCTTTAATTCATAATGATCTATTAATTCATCCATTTATTTAGTAAATAATTTTATGAGATTCATCTAAAATTGTATTTTTCAGTACTTAACTTTCATTGTTCTAGTAATTCTTCAGGGTTTCAAGGAACCTGTCGAAGTAACTATCAGAATCATGCGGACCTGGACCTGCCTCTGGATGGTACTGAACACTGACTATTGGCAGTTCTTCATGCTCTAATCCTTCAGGTGTGTGGTCGTTAAGATTTATTTGGGTAATGTTGATTGGAATATCCTTGCATGAATTTGGGTCTAAGGTAAATCCATGATTTTGTGAGGTTATGGATACTTTTCCAGTTTTAAGATCCTTAACAGGTTGGTTGATTCCCCTGTGTCCAAATTTCATTTTATTGATCTTGGCTCCGAAGGCCAGGGATATTATCTGTTGACCTAGGCATATTCCAAATATTGGGAGTTTAGTTGACAGATCAAGCACTGTTTGAGCTGCTTCAGTGACACGTGTTGGGTTTCCTGGGCCGCTTGAAACAAGCACAGCTTCAGGATCGTAGTCCATGATCTCTTTGTAACCTGTTTTGTAGGGTACTAAAACCACACCGATGTCGCGTTTTAACAAAGCATTTATGCTGTTCTTTTTTATTCCACAGTCAAGAATCACTGCTCTGTGCTTATTATCTTCACCGATTATTGTGGGTTTTTTTACAGATACTTTATCAACCAGATCCATATTCTGAATTTCTGTCTGTTCCTTTGTGAGCTTTAAAAGTTCATCATCTTCAATTTCTTCGGTTGAAATTGCTCCCTTCATTGCTCCATGTTCTCTGATCTTGAGTGTCAGAGCTCTGGTGTCTATCCCACTGATTCCAGGAACTTCAAATTCTTCTAAAAAGTCATTCAAATTTTCTTGGGAGAGTCTGTGGGATGGATAGTTGTTCTGTTCCCTAACAATAAATCCTTCCGCCTTAATTCCTTCTGATTGGAACCATTCTCTTGATATTCCGTAATTTCCTTGTAAAGGATAGGTTGACATGAGTATTTGGCCTTTATAAGATGGATCTGTGAGTGACTCAACATATCCGGTCATTCCAGTAGCAAAAACCACCTCACCAGTCTTTATGGTTTCAAAACCGAACCCCTCTCCTTTAAGTATTGTACCATCTTCTAAAGCTAATTTAGCCTCTTTTAGCATTTCATCACCGGTTAAACTGTTAAATTAAAAAATTTTAATATTCAATGTAAAAACATATTCCATCATCATAGTTTTGTACACTATGTTTAATTAGATTTTTTATTATGAGTATAGTTATCCCATAGTGTAGTTAATAAAATATTATTTTCATTGCAGTAATAAGATTATTTGCATGAAACTTCACCCAAATTAAGGTACTACTTCATGGGTTTGGTCATGATTACAGCGTCTTCTAAATCTTCGTAGTAATCTTCAACAACCTTATATTCCTTGAATCCAATTTTAGAATAGAATTTTCTGGCACCTGTATTTCCTACCCTTACCTCGAGTTTCAGTATCTTTACACTGAATTTTTTGAAGGATTCTATGCTGGCTTCCACAAGTTTGGTACCAACCTCAAGTCTTCTGAAATTTTTATCCACAGCAATTGAAATGATATGGCCTTCATCTTCATATTTGATCCAAAATATAATATACCCTACAATCCTATTATTTTCCTGGGCAACTAGAAATCCAGCACCTAAATTGTAAATATCAATGAGAATGTTTGGAGGGTAGGGATCATTGAAGGATGCCTTCTCAATTTCTAGGACTCTTTTTATGTCCTGACGTTTAAATTCTCTTATTATCATAAATTTCTCCAATAAAAGTGATAAAAATGTGGAAAGATTTTTCAGAATACATCATTACAAATTACAAAGATGCTTCAAAGATAGTTGAGGTCGGTATGGGAAATTTCCCAAGGGTTGCCCTCACACTGCAAGAACATCTTAACATGGATATCATCATGACAGATATTAAACCTTACCATCCAACGGTGACGGTAGATGATATCAACGATCCAGACTTGGAAATATACAGGGGTGCTTCGCTTATCTACTCAATAAGGCCTCCAGAAGAACTTCAAAAGCCTATAAAAACAGTAGCTGATACTGTGGGTGCAGATATTATTATAAAACCCTTTTTAACAGAATCTTTTTTGAACGATAAAAAATTTAAACTCATAAATTACAAAACAGCAATATTTTACAAGAAGTGTAATAATGAAATGGCAGATTAAAACAACGGAAGAAACCCTAGATATGGTAAAATCAGATTACAATGGGTTAAAATCCGATGAAATACCCGATAGAATGGCTAAATACGGGAAGAACGAACTTGTTGAGGAAGAAAAGGCAGGTCCAATAACCAAATTTTTCAACCAATTCAAGGACTTCCTAATCATACTACTTATTGTGGCGGCCATAGCCGCAGCATTCATAGGAGACACAACAGATGCAGCAGTTATTCTTTTAGTAGTTGTTTTAAATGCAGTTATAGGATTTGTACAGGAAAACAGGGCCGAAAATGCCATGGCACAACTGAAAAACATGACCACTGTAACTGCAGTTGTGGTGAGGGACGGTGAAGTTCAGAGCGTAGATGCCAACCAACTCACAGTTGGTGACGTTGTGATCATTGAAGAGGGTGACAGCATACCTGCAGACATCAGGATGTTAGAAGCCCATGATTTAATGGTGGATGAATCTGCACTCACAGGAGAATCAAAACCATCCAACAAAGTTGAAAACACCGTTTCAGAGGATGAAACTTCAAACCTAGCATTCATGGATACCTACGTATCCAAGGGAAGGGGAAGGGGAGTTGTTGTAGAGGTTGGAATGAACACTGCCATTGGAAGAATTGCTGAAATGATCCAGGTCGAGGATGAGAAAACACCACTCCAAGACAGGATACATGGCCTTGGCAAATTAATGGGACTCATTGCCCTGGTTGTTTGTACTGGAATATTTGCACTCCAATTCTTCAAGGGAGTGCCAATAGTTGAAAATTTCATGACAGCAGTTTCATTGGCAGTTGCAGCAGTTCCAGAGGGATTACCTGCAATATTAACCCTCACACTCGCACTTGGAATGCAGAGAATGGCCCGAAGAAATGCTGTTGTACGCAAACTCCTTGCAGTGGAAACCCTGGGATCGTGTACCACCATATGTACAGATAAAACAGGAACCCTAACCAAGAACAAGATGACTGTGCGTGAAACCAGTATTAAATCGTCTGAAATGGCTTTAACCATATCTGCACTTTGTAACAATTCCCATATCTCCGAGGGAAAGATCATTGGTGATCCAACAGATGGGGCAATACTGTTGTATGCTGAGGAAAATGGCTACAAACGGGAAGAACTTGAAAAAACACATGAACGTCTCTATGAACTGCCCCTGGACAGTGAAAGAAAAAGAATGACCACGGTGAACAACTTCCAAAATAAGAGGTACGTACTTGTTAAGGGAGCCCCTGAGATCATCTTGGAAAAATCCAACTACCTAGAAGAGAATGGAGAAGTCCAAGACTTAACAACAGAAAATAAATCTCAAGCCATGGATGAACTTAAAACCATGACCTCCAAGGCATTGAGAGTTATTGCAATGGCCTACCGGATCATGGATGATTCAGAGGATTTAGAGGGTAACAATTCATTGGAGGAGGATCTGATCTACGTTGGAATGGTTGGAATGATGGATCCTCCGAGGCAAGAAGCTAAGATAGCAGTTGAACAGTGTGAAAAGGCAGGAATAAATGTGGTCATGATCACAGGTGACAACAAAGACACTGCAGCTGCAATTGCTTCAGAACTTGGAATTCTTAAAGATGGAAAGGTTTTAACAGGACCGGAACTTGAAAAAATTAGTGATGATGAGTTCAGGGAAGTTGTGAACACTGTAAATGTTTACGCAAGGGTATTTCCAGAACAGAAGGTGAGAATTGTGGAGGCCCTTAAATCCAGAGGACAAGTAGTGGCCATGACTGGAGATGGTGTGAATGATGCTCCTGCTCTCAAAAGGGCTGCTATTGGTGTGGCCATGGGTTCAGGTACAGATGTTGCAAAGGAATCTAGTGACATGCTGCTTCAAGACGATAACTTTGCAACCATAGTGGATGCTGTGGAAGAGGGACGTACCATATTTGACAACATAAAAAGATTCGTTAAATTCCAACTGTCAACCAACATAGGTGCCATACTCACCATAACCTCGGCCTCATTAATGAACTTACCAATACCATTCAATCCAATCCAGATTTTGTGGATAAACATAATAATGGACGGTCCTCCAGCCCAGTCACTGGGTGTTGAACCATCAGAACCCGATGTCATGGAAAGACCACCAACAACCGGCAACATCATCTCAAGAAGAAACCTCATTAGAATGGCCATTGCAGGCGTAGTAATGAGCATAGGAACCCTTCTTCTGTACACCTACAAACTCAACAGCGGTGCAACAACCATAGAAGCCATGACAGTTGCATTCACAGTGTTTGTCATGTATCAGATATTCAATGTATTCAACTGCAAGGCCAAGGGCAAACTTCCAAACAAAACCCTACTCATAGCAGTTGCAGCATCTTTCCTTTTACAGGTGTGTGCCATCTACGTTCCATTCCTCCAGCACATATTCAAAACAACCGCCATCACTGGTTTGGATTGGCTCATGATTGTGTGCGTTGCCTTGACAATATTCATTTCAGAGTTCGTGAGTGAAAAGGTGATAAAATGAATGTTATGGTGATGTCTGGTACATCAGATGCAGTCAAGATAATCAACTATCTTCATGCCATTGATGATACTGTGATCACCGCAACAACAACAACCAGTTACGGTGCGAAACTTGCATCTGATGCAGGTGCCGATGAAGTAAAGGTGGGTGGGCTGGGAGTTGAAGCCATGGTTGAACTTATTCAACAAAAAGAAATAGATCTTCTCCTTGATGCCACACATCCATTCGCATCCCAAGCAACAGAAACTGCTCTAGACGCAGCTAACAGTGCAAAAATTGAGTACCTCAGATTTGAAAGACCCGCAACCCAGCACCATACAATCAAAGGCATCCATGTTGTGAAAGATTTTAAGGAAGCTTCCAAAACTGCATCTGAACTAGTTTCCAAAACAAAAAATGGGAGGATAATGCATCTTGCAGGTGTATCCACACTTCCGCAGGTGTTAGAAAAGATCTCAGCACATTCAATTATTGTAAGGGTGCTTCCAGCTGTTTACTCCATAAACAAATGTCTTGAACTGGGAATTCCGAGTGAAAATATCGTTGCAATGCAGGGAACATTCTCATCAGACTTTAACAGGGCACTCATGGAAGAATTCAACGTGAACGTGGTAATAACCAAGGAAAGCGGAGAATCTGGAGGAACATTATCTAAATTAGAAGCAGCATCCCAACTTGAAATCCCGGTTGTAATGGTTAAAAGGCCAGAAATTAAACAACTCAAAAAATCTAAGGTTTACTCAGATATTCCTGAATTGATCAACGAAGTAAAAAGGTTTAAATCTAATTTAGGTTGAATAATTTTTTCTAGCCCACTAAAATGAGTAAATGTGCAAGCCTCAGATCGCCCATCAGTCATCATTGATCAGAGCTCATAGGGTTCATCACAGGCCAGCTTATGATTAATACAATTATTTTTCCTTTTCTAATAATTAACAATTGGTATAATAGATTAAATGAGTCGCAAATTATACGTATAATACTTTAAAAAAAATTTTGAAAAAATCCAGTTATTCACTGGATCATCCAAACATTACGCCTGCTTCTTTTTTCATCTCTTCGTCGTGTTCCATACCCACTATTTTATCAATAGCGTCCATGAAATCGTTCATTGTAACGGTTGTTCTTTCTTCTCTTATTGCGAACATACCGGATTCTGTACAGATGGCCTTAAGATCCGCACCTGAAGCACCCTCTGAAAGTGATGCAACAAGTCTAACGTCCACATCTTCATCTAGGGACATATTTTTGGTGTGGATTTTGAGTATTTCCATTCTGCCGTCCTCGTTTGGAATAGGAACTTCGATGAATCTATCGAAACGACCAGGTCTTAAAAGTGCAGGGTCTAATATGTCCGGTCTGTTGGTTGCTGCAACAATTCCAACATCACCCCTACCTTCAAATCCGTCCATCTCTGCTAGTAACTGCATAAGAGTTCTCTGAACCTCTCTGTCTCCACTGGTGGAACTTTTCAGTCTTTTGGCTGCTATAGCATCTATCTCATCGATGAAAATGATACTCGGTGATTTTTCCTTTGCAAGTTCGAAAACACCCCTAACAAGTCTGGCACCTTCACCAATGTATTTTTTAACGAATTCAGATGCAACAATTTTTATGAAGGTTGCATTGGTTTCGTGGGCAACTGCCTTGGCAAGTAAAGTTTTTCCAGTTCCTGGAGGTCCGTAAAGTAGAACTCCCTTCGGAGGTTCGATACCAATGTTGGTGAACAGCTCTGGTTTTTTAAGTGGAAGTTCAACAGTTTCTTTGATCTCAACGACCTGTTCCTCTAATCCACCTATTTGAGCATACTCAACATCTGGTTTTTCATCAACTTCCATACCTGTAACTAGTGGGTCCTTTTCTGATGGCAGTACATGCACTATGCTAAATGTCTGCTGGTTAAGAGCCACACGAACCCCAGGTTCAAGTGACTTTTCATCTAAGAATCTTGAATATCCAATAACAAAATTAGGGCCTGTGCTGCTTTTAACCACAACTCTCCCGTCGTCTAATACTTCAGTTACTGTTGCAATAACTAAAGGTGGTGATCTGAATCTTTCAATTTCGCCCCTGAGAGATTTGACCTCCCTATCGAGCCTCATTTTTTCATTTTCAATGAGGACCTTATCCTTTTCAAGTTTTCTAACCTTCCACATAAGGTTACGTTTGGTTTTGGTGTTGTCCTCTTTAAGGATTTTTATCTCCTTTTTAAGGTCTTCAATTTTTTTCAGTACATTTGGGGACATGTTTTCCATGATCCTCGCTCACTCCTAACTTTTATTAAAAAAAATAATTGTTTAATTATTTATGGATTTATTGTCCTTAATATTATTTAAAGGTTCGTGGAGGTTTTTAATTACCTCACTAAACTTTGTTAAACCGTTTGTTCTGCCCATAGAAATTGGGATTTATGTTTTGTATTTATTATATATATCCCAATCTAACCCTATTTGAAACTATGGTATTGAAAGAAAATTTAAGGCCCAAACAAATTAATATTTTGGTTTAAACCAAATAAAACTCATGGTTCTAGAATTGCGGAAAACCCTTATGATATGACCCTGGTTAAAGCTAGTTAATTTAAGCATCCAAACAGTTGAAAACAATTTTCTTTAATTCACAAGAACCTGTTTTGTCAATTTATCATGGGTGATCATGTTGGAAGAATAGTTTGATATCAAATGAGGAACCACTCATTTATTGTAGTCTCCAAAACTTCAAATGTCCAAAACTTTAAAATAGATATTCCATAAAAAAATAGTTAAAAAACACTTAGTAACATAATCCTCAATTTACATCTGAACTTTTTAGATGTGGGATTTATGTATGTAACAATGATTACAAGTTAAAGGGATCGTCATGAGATGCGAGATATGTGGAAAAAAACTAGTTGAAGAACCATTGAAAACTAAAATTGATGGTTCAATCATGCTTACTTGTAAAGAATGCTCAAAGTTTGGTAAAGTTCAAAAAGAACCTCCTAAACCAAAGAGAAGAGGAGCTCCAAGGGGTTCTAGTGGGACCAGAAGAACTTCACGACCACAGGAACCTACCGAGGAAGTTATTGAAAATTTCAATCAGTTAGTGCGTAATGCCCGTGAAAAAAAGGGTTGGTCTCGTGAAGAACTTGGTGAAAAGCTGTATGAAAAGGCTTCAGTCATAAGCAGAATAGAATCCGGTAAAATGGTTCCAGATATTAAACTTGCAAAGAAACTCGAGAAAACACTGAAAGTGGTTCTTATAGAAAAGAATGATGGGACAGCAATGGATGAACTGGCTCATGCAAAGGTTAGAGAAGCAACAATAGGGGATATTGCTAGAATAAAAAAGAACTAACTTTACCCTATTTTTCTTAAATAATTTTTTTTTTTAATGTTGAATTATCAATTCAATCTTCTTTTTTAGAATCAGAAGATTTTTCACTCTTATGGGAATAATATCCTCTCAGGGGACTTAATTTATTGAAATTAGCTTCTAATTCTTTAAATTCCGCATATTCCTCGCTTATGACCACTACATGTGCTGGTGGATGTATTTTTCTGATGTGAACTATGCTCTTGGTTGTGTCGTCAACCACCTTCACAAGAACTGCTATGGCTGATCTGGATCTTATCTTTTGTTTCAAAATTTTAGTTGCTATGTTATCTGCCTTTTTTGAATCCATGATCCTGGGTTTACCACTAATTTTCAGGCCAGCATGTCTCTCGATATCTGCGAGGGTGTTTAAAAGTTTACTTTGGTCTTCTGCTCTTATTAAAATTAATGCCATAAAAATTTCTCCTATAAAAAATCTTTTAATTAAAAATAATTTAAATGGAATAAATTCATCATTTATTCCGCATTTTTTTACTACTTCTTTAGGAAGGATGATATTAACGTGCTTCTAAACAACACCAGTATCACCAGAATTATTCCTATGGCAGTTTGCATGTTTCCCAACAGGTTCAGTATGTTTGAGCTTATTGGTAGGTTCCATGGTGGGGATGATCTGTCATCTGGCAGTGCCTTGAAATACACACCAACAGCTTTTTGATTTTGATTCACATTGATATCACTGGCTTCAACATTGTTTACCCCAACTAGCAATCCATTTGAAATTGCGCTGTTGATATCCTTTGCAATTTGTGTTCCACTAAAACCATGTTTTGAAACAGATGCCTGAACTATTTCTTGGGTTGTTGAAGCAACTCCCGGTGCATCTGTACCATAAACAGCTACCGATGTTGTGTTTGAATCCACTGTTATGGCATTTTGCAGTGCTTGATATGCGTAAACCGTTGTAAGATTTGATCCATCAATTGGACTGACTTCATAATTCGCAGCCTCAGGATACGCCACACTCCAACCATTATCACTGATCTTACTGTAGGGTTGATCCATTGAAAAACCAGTGGTGTTTAATTCGGTAGGTGTGAACATGTCCCCAGTTGTTATACCAGAAACAAGGTTTAAAGCACCTCCACCATGTTTTTCACCGGCGTTTATTGCAACATTTTTAAATGCAGCTGCAACCACATCTGTGGCAGGATAACCATCCCGTATCATTTGGCCCATCATTTCCGCTGTTTGTAGACGCACAGCATCTGCAGTACCGTACTGAGGGTTACCTGGAGTGTTTCTCAGGTGAATAATAGCTCCCTTAGTTCCGGGGGGTAGAACTGCTAAACCTCCATTGTAGGGAGTTATGGTGATGGTACCGTTATCTGAAACAACCACAACGTATGCTAAGAAGTATCCTCCGACAGCAGCACCGATGGTAGGTCCTCCAGTCATGATCCTAATACCTGAAAATCCATTTGCAAGTGTTGCTGCAGAAGCTGCTGTTCCTCCATTTTCAAGGTTGTTCACAGCTGACACAATAGCACCGAGCCTTGGGGTTTCGTTACCCTCACCACCCGAGAGAACACAGAAATGTTTTTCTTTTGAAAGGATGAATGTGGACTGGAACATGTTTTCTGCCCAGGACTGACTTCCTGCTGCAGCACCGTTTGGATCCTGTCCTGTAGGGTCTGTTATAACAACAACGTTCATTGTAGCGGCAGAGGTGTGAACCAACATACCGACCGTCATTAGGAACAGTAAAATTCCGACTAAATTTGATCTCTTCATGAATTTCAGCCCCTTAATATGTTCCATTCAGCCCTTTTATGTATATGTTTGAGAAGTCTTCAATCACGTTCACTGTAACAATTCCTGTTGAATTATCCACTTCTACATCGGCCGCAACAATTGGCGTGATCTGCGTTCCTGGTATCGTTGTCAGCATAACAGCTTGCTTAGCATTATCTATGGCTTCATTCAAGGGAACTTGCCGCTTAGACGTGACTAAAGTATCTCCCTGGATGTAACTGCCTGATCTAAAACCAACATTTGCCATACTATTTTTAATAGAATCTAATGGCACAATATCGTTACCCTTAACAATCACACCAGAAATTGGAACTCCCTGATCAGAGGTGGTTGATGAGGCATATGACATGTAAGTCATGACCCTCCCTGAAAATATAAGCAGGAATGCCAGTAATAAAATTATTAAGGTATCTCTCCTAATTTTTATGAACATTCTAATTCACCTTCAGTGCATTGAAATATGAAATTATAATATTTAATATGTTTATTGATCTTATCTGATCTAATTAGATTATTTTTAAAAGATTTAAAACTATGCCATAATGTAATTATTTTTTTTCATAGAAACTATTTCAATTCTAAAATTGATTTTTTATACTTGAATGCGGCTTCTCCAAGACATATTAATGCTGAAGATTTACATTTCAAACCAGTTTTCATCCCATCTAACACTTGGTCTGAACTTGCGCCGAGTGTTCCAGTTTTATCGAATTTAACCACGGATTCACTTGTCAGCACAATTTTTCCAGATTCAATTTCTTCAACCTTGGTTTCTGCAACTACTCTGGATGCATGGGATGCTGGAACTATGAAATCTCCAAACTTCAACACTTTATCAAATATTTCCACGTCTCCATGTTCACCTGATTCGGAAGAAACTGTTAAAACTACTGTTATGGTTTCATAAACCTTTTTAAGCTCTCTTAAAACAGTTTCAATTCCTGCGGGGTTGTGTCCATAATCGAGGATAACTTCCATTTCTTCATGGGTGAAGAGATGTTCAATTCTTCCGGAAACCCCTTCAAAGGTTTCAACTGCAGTGAGAATTTTGTCCATGGGCAGGTTGAAATATTCCCTTGCAGCCACAATTGCACCTGTGACATTGTAAACATTGTGAAGTCCGATGAGCTTCATTTTCACTTCAAAAACAGAATCTGGTGTTTTGAGTTTGAACCTTCCCTCAGATTCTTCAACATCAAATGCAAGGTAATCTGGTTCGGGACGTTTGAGTCCACATTCACATTGGTAGTAGCCTGATCCTGTTATTGTTTCGTTGATCTCAATTTCATTACCACACCAGCATTCCTTGTAACCCACATCTTCAGTCGTTGTATCCACTCCAAACTTTATCACAGAATCTGGGTTTTTTATCAAACCCCACACTGTTGGATCGTCTGAGTTGATGATGAGTTTCTTCTTCTGGAAGTAGTCCACAAATTCTCCTTTGATCCGGGCGTAGTTAATAAAATCATGGGTTTTATCCAGATGGTCGGGGTTAATATTTGTTAAAACACCACAATCAGGTTCGCAGCGTTTCATCATAATTTCCAGGTCACCAGTGTTTCCAAAGGTTCCTGTTTCAAGAACTGCAACATCTCCCTTCAACCTGGCCTGCAGTGGAGGAATGTAATCTATGTTTCCTTGAAGTTTGATGAAACCATGTTCCGTTGGTTTAAGGTCCATAGTTCGGCATATATGTTTAAGCAGCGTTGTGGTGGTTGTTTTTCCATTGGTTCCACTGACACACAGAACTGGTTTATCTGGTTTAAACTGGTTTAAACAATCATCCACAGTCATAACATCATTGCCATGTTCTGAAATTAGCTTGAATAACTCTGAATCTTCACCTAGGCTGGGTGGCGGTATGATGATGTCTGAATCACTAAAAAATGATTCGGGATGGTTTTCTAGGAATTTGGGAAAATCATAATCTTCGAGTGTGTACAAAAATGTGCATCCTTTGGCCGGGCTCATATCTGTTCCCATAACCCTGAATTTTTTGTCCATCAACATCCTGGAAACTAGGTTTCCAACAACTCCACAGATTCCTACCACACCGTAAACAGGTTTCTGCCTGTTTTCAGAGTTAATCATATTTTTTACACCCTTCTTTAATGCCTGACATCATTTTAAATTTGAGATCATCGTAGTTGGTGATGGCTCCAGGCCCAACATGGACTACAATATCACCTGGTTCTGAGTGTTTGATTGCGAGTTCTCCTGCAACAAACATGTCTTCGGTCGCTAACTTTATAGCCGGTGATTTTTGAGCCCCCTTAATAACATCGTTTGCTGCTTTCACATCAAACTTTTTAGTTGTTTCGTTGTATCCGCTGCAGATTATTACCTTAGCATATTTGCCAATGACTTCACCCACCTTAACCTTGTCCCGAGGATTGGTGCTGTCAGGGTTATCCACCACCACAACTAAATTCTCGCTATCAAAGCTTTCAAGGGTATTTATAAGTCCTGCAGGTACAAAGGCGGCATCAAAATGAACTTCCCTGTCCTTATAATTTCCAATGTATTCCATATGTCCTTCAATACCTTTAAAATTAGATAACCCCTTTTTTATAGATTCTTCGCTGATTCCGTATGCAAGCGCTGCTGCTGCAGCTCCAATGGAATTATCGAAGTAGTATCCCCTGAGTTTGAATGGGGTGTTGAAATTACCTTCCAATCCCAATTCTGGAATGTTGTAATTTATATTGAGCAGACCATTTTCCAAAGTTCCCTGAACCTTGCAAAGCTCATGCTCATGACAGTAGTAAATGACATCGTCCCTGAATGATTCTATGTTTTCCTTGCATTGAATACCTGAAATAAGAATTTCACTGGATTGGGTGATGAATAATTTCCTTTCAACATACTTCTCCATTGAATAATCGAACTCGTCAAGATGATCTGGAAAGATGTTGGTTATGATTCCCACTTTGAGCTCCACCTTGGACATCAACCTGGATGTTCCATGGGGCAGTTCAAGCACGGCAACATCGTTGCTTTTATGAAGTCCATTAACTATTCCATCAACAATCACTTCGCTCAACAGGTTTCCCATCCTTGAAGAACACGACCAAACATTGTAACCTGCAGCTCTGAAAATTTCTGCCACTGTGTGGGTTGTGCTAGTTTTTCCAAGTGTTCCTGTTATCCCAATTGTATCAATTTCAAGCTGTTTATTGATGATATCTGAAATATATTCGTTGCTCAACACCTCAATATTCTTCTCAGCTAAAAACTCCCATACCGGAGCATTCAGAGGCACAGTTGGGGCCACATATGCATATTCAATTTCTTCAGATTTTAAACTCTCAAAATTATCAAAATCAAACGCTAATTCCACACCCTCATTTTCCATTATTTTTAGGGTTTCTTGCACTTTTTGAGGGAATTCATTCATTTTTTTTCTGTCTGTCATCAGGATGCTGTTCCCAACATAATTCAATATCCTTGCCACGGGCCTTCCAGCATTACCTGCACCAATTACTAAACACTTCATAACAATTTCTCACAAGAATCTTTTAAACACTGTAATCCATATTATTTCTTTTAATCAGATTTAAATCTTAATCTACTAAGTATTATTTCCAAGTAGTACTTATCAATTTCTCATTCTAATGGCCATGACAATGAGTAAAACTGATCCCCACGATTTAAACTAGGCAGATATTGGGTGTATTTTAAAATAAATAGGGTATTAAATTCATTAATTTTATTCTGGACCTTTTATCCGGTTTAAAATGTCCTTAGCAGGATCCATTCCCTGGGCACCAATTAATAGAATAGTATCTTCCTTTTTTGCGGTGTTCAAGGTGTAATTTAGGGCATCTTCCAGTTCTTCTTTGAAGGTGTGTTCTAGTTTATGTTCATCCATAACTTTCCTCACAACCTCAATTTCAGAGGCATGAACAGTGTTCAACTCGTCAACAACTTCAGAACTGCTTGTAATAATCAGGGAGTAATCAACGGCTTGAAGGGCAGATGCAAGTGCCTCTGCATTTAAACGGTTTATGACTTCGCCCCTAGATCCTCGGACTGCAAACAAGATAATCAGGGTGCCTTCAGACATTTCAGAGGCGCTTTTAATGGTTGCTGTGATTCCGTCGGGGTTGTGGGCGAAATCATCTATTATCAAAGGTTCTTGGTAAAGAATTGAAAATCTTCTGTTTAATGGACTGTAAGACAAAATTCCAGCTTTTATGGCACTGGTATCGATGTTCAGTGCCAAACACGCACCTATGGCTGCCATTGTATTTTGTAGGAAGTGCTTACTTTTAAATGGAAGATCTTCCATCTTTAAAAACAGTTCATCTTCATGGTGTATTCCGTCGGATTTAACAGTTAGATCCGGATTAAAATCTGGTTCAACAGAACCGTGGGATATTATGCTTGGACAGGTCACAATTTCTCCAGCCATTTTTCTTAGAAGCGGATCATCATAATTTAAAACAGCGTAGTTATTTTGGCATGATTTTTCTACTGCAGCCAGGGCTCCGTATATCTCGGCGTAGGTTTCTTCAATGGAATTGATTAGACCAATATGATCCATGGTTATGTTGGTCAGAACCAGAACATCTGGTTTAACTGCATCTGTCATTAGGTAAGCATGATCTTTCATGAGCTTATCCATCCATCCCTGAACTTCTGAAACTTCTACCACCATTGCATCAATGGGTTTTTTGGTTTTTGCTTTGAAACGTGATATTTGATCAGAAACAACAGGGTCAATCAAGGTGTTAAATTCAGATTTAGAATCTGTGTTGGTGTAACAGTTGTAACCTGCATGATTAAGTATGTTTTGTATCATGTGGGTTGTTGTTGACTTTCCATTGGTGCCTGTTACAACCACTCGTATGGATCCAGGGGCAAATTTTTCAATGGACCATCTGAGTGCAAATGCATTGGCAAGTTCAATTTTTGGGGTGATTATCAATGGAAAATCAAGTTCTTGTGCTGTTTTCACGGCATCACCCTTGGGGTTTTGAGTAACAACACATGAAACACCCCTATTTCTTGCTATTTCCACACCCTTTTCATCGATCCAATGTCTAATAACTGCATCTCCAGGTTTTGCATGGTTTAAGAAGGTGAAAATTCCCTGAATAACTATATCTGGCCCTGTTAATTTTCCATCGATTTTATTGGCCAGATAGGAAGTTGTTAATTCTGTCATATTATCCCCTAAATGTTCTAAGTTTTTTTTTAGATCACGTTGTAGATGAAGAGTGCTGCACCTGAAATTACTATGGTTGCTCCCCAGTAAACTGCCACGATCTTCTTTTCGGACAGTCCCTTGTAATGCAGTGTATGGTGGAGTGGTTCAACAGGCAGTTTGATGACATGTGCCCTGTGAAGAAGGCTTATGATAACGGATATTATTGGAACTGCTAGTGCTATGATTGCGAAGTATACGACGTCTCCAAGAAATGCTGCGGTAATATATCCAGCACCAAGGGCAAAGGAACCTGTGTCTCCCATGAATATGGATGCAGGATATCTGTTGAACACCAAGAAACCGAAGCATGTTCCTGCTATTACTATAAATGGTAATGCTCCCATTGGGTTTCCCTTGGAAAATGCGAAAAGTCCCGAAGCAATTGATGCTATTCCCAGTATTCCAGCTGCGAGTCCATCCATACCGTCTATCAAATTCACTGAGTTGATTGATCCAACTATACCACAGATCACCACGGGTATGATCAACAATCCAATATTGAAACCAAGAACTGAAGCACCAACAGCTCCTGAAGCAACTAAGAAGAGTGAAACCAAAATTTGGGATGCTATTTTTTCATTCTCTTTAATCTCACTTTTTATAGGTGCTTCACCAATGATTTCAACTTTATCAGTTCTAAGAAGCTCTTCAAGATCTTTTTTTGCTTTAGGTGTGGTAACTCTGGCGTTTTCTCCGTTTTTGAGTGTTAATCTTCCAATTTCAACTGGTTCAGCACTCTTGTTCATAACAACTTTCTGAATTTCCTTGGTTTTGAGGCCTATTAGATCATCCATCAAACCAACAATACCAGCAACCATCATTATTAAAACTGTTAAAACAAGCTGTGAATTTGTGTAGTACACACATGCAATCAACAAAACTCCCATGAGAATGGCAATTCCGCCCATTGTGGGTGTACCAGCTTTATGGCTGTGTTCAGTAACTATCGGGTTGTCTTTTACATCTGCATACTTCAAGAATTTTTTAACCAAATACGTGAAAATTGCAGTTGATAAGAATGCGAGTAAGAATATGAAGATTTCCAGGTTAAAATTGTTCAAGATACCACCTATGACTCTATTTTGATAATTTTGGTCAGATTCATTTATAAAGTTATAATTTTTACTGTTATTTCAATAAATTTTAGATTGATATATATCTATGGATGTACTACTCCAATAAAATTTTCAAATCCTCGGCAGTTTTAACTGCGTTGGCCATTGAATCGCCCCTGATCGTGATGCGTTCATGGTTTTCTGGACCATGAATTATCCATGAATTTTCACCACTAAATTCCCTGAATTTGTAGTTGTTCTTAGAAGAGCTGTAACTTCCAACTGGTACTTCGATGGAAGAATAATTTTTGATCCTGTCCCTTAGTTCAGAGGGATCCCACACACCAGAAACCATCTTCACGAGTTCTTGCATGATATAAACATTGGTTGCAGCACCAGTTATGTAGCGAGTTCCGCTCGGCCTTGCATTGATTTCAATCACATAATTTTTTCCGGTTTTCATGTCGAATATCAGGTCGATGTCGGCAGTTCCCTCTAAATTGAGGGTATCTGCAATTTTAATGGCTATTTTCCGGATCTCTTCGTTATTTAAATCATTGTCAACACCATCAATATCTAGAGGTGCTTTTTTAACCTTTTTTAGGGGGTGCAAACCATTTATAGTTGTTTTTCCCTTGTGAACTGGAACCAGTGGAATGGTTTTTCCATTCCATCTCAATACTTCGATGGATACTTCGTACCCTTCCAGAAATTTTTCTGCCAATGTTTCATCAAAGCCATCGAAGTAGTTTCCAACTTCTTCAAACTTTGAAACGATTTTGATGCCTGATCCGCCCTGGCCACTGCCCTGTTTCAGCACAACTGGGGATTTAGATAGTAGTTTCGTTAATAAATTAGCATTGTTGTTTTTTGAGAGTTTAAAAAATTCAGGGGTTTCAATACTGTTATCAACAAAGAATTGTTTGGTTTTAATTTTATCTGCACAGATTGAAGCGGCTTTAACACCTGAACTTGCTACTGGGATGCCATGGTCTTTTTCAAGGATTTCTTTCATCTTTGCAACATCAACAAGCGGACCATCAACACCTATCAGGGGAACCACTCCATCAACTTCTTCTTGAATAGCAATTTTCATGGGTTCTTCCATTCCCCTCGAAACTTCAAAAAATTGGTCTGAAAGTTTAAGATTTGGTGATTCAGAATTAGATTCGGTTATAATGGTTTTAATTGTATTTTGTTTGGTGTAAAGTGCTACATCGTCGAACAAACGTGCGCCTATAAAAAGTATCTTCATTTTATCACAGTTTATTTAATTGAAAAATATTACAGATTTGCTTAAATTTTTATTTTGAAATCCTAATCGAATGTTTGGATATTATATCTATGATCCATTGAGTTCTTTAATATTAGCTTCTATTTCATGGATCTTGACACTGAAAAATCCTTATAAGTTCTATCATCAAGGATTCAATACCTTCTTTAAGTTCTTCAGAGATTTCTTCAAACATTTCAAGGGATTTGGGTTGTATTCCAATCAATATTATTTCAGCATCAGAAAATGATTTCAAATATTTTATCATGAACGATAGTGGCATTGCATGGGTGGATATGCTGTAACTTGCAATTTCATCCTGATGAACCAGTCTTAAACTTCCAGGATCAAGGCCCATTTCAACGGCATCAACGAATATGATGTGTGAGGGCTGTTTGGATCGTATCATTCCGGTGTAATTTTCAGGTACTGTGCCTGCATTCACCACACTCATCATCAGATACTTATCTGGATGTTTCTGAATTTCCTGGCCGAATTTTTCGGCTATGATGGGTCCTGCTGCATCATCTCCCCGCATTTCGTTGCCAATGCATAGAAATATGATATTTTCATGGTTTTGGATGAATTTTTTCAGCTCTTGCTCTAACACTTTCCAGTCCTCCGCCCATTTCATAACTCAGATTAACTTCCAGCATATCATTTTCAACCACATTAATTTTCTTCAGAGGAATTATTAGAGGGGGATTTAACATGGGTGTTGGTCCGCAGATAATCTTTTCAGTTATTAAAGTGAATGTTGTTAACTTCAATCCATTAACTATTCCTTTTCTGTTGATCTTGATCATAAACATTTGCTTGAACTTGGGTTCAACAGGTTTGCTGAACATTAGTTTACTGTAGAATATTGGATCTCCAAGAACAGAATTTTTAGGAAAACCATCTTCTTCATAAGATATATGTTCACATGATGATTCAACTGGTTCTATACAGTTAATAATTCCACATGGAATTATCACCCCATCTTCCTTCAAGTACTTGAGTGCTGAGTTGAGTACAGGTACCTGTTCTTCATCTATGAGTGCTGTGTCAAGCATTTCACAGATTATAACATCTGCCTTGGTACTGAATTGATACTTACTTGCATCGGCATTCACTACCTCAACATTGTTGAAGGCTTCAAGATTTCTTTGGGCAATTTTTGAGGTTGTTCTGTTAATTTCTACAGCCACAACCTTATCTGCATACTGTGCTGCCCACGAAGATAGAACACCCGAACCTGTTCCAAGATCAAAAACTGTGCCCTTAGATTTTTCTTTGATGGCTTCGAAGAATCCTGCCAACCTTTCATAATCAGATCTTAAGTTGTGGTGATACGGAGTGTTTACAAGTGTCATATGATTTAGAATAAAAAATGAATTCAATTACACCATGCATTTAAAAATAAAAAAAAGGAAAAATATTTACTCTATTTTTTCTCCACTGGCAGTGCTTGTTAGTTTAACGTGTTCCACACCTTTTAATCTCATAATTTTTTCTGTAAGATCACGTATGTACTTAACATCGCCCTTGACTACTATGACTTCTAAACAGTACTTTTCAGTCATGTGAACGTGCATCACTGCGTTGATATAATCACGGTAATCATGTTGAATATCTGTAAGGTCCTCCATGACTCCTGTGTAATGGTGGTCGTAGATTACTGCGAGGATTCCAATTCGGTCTCCTTCCATTTCATTCATCCACTGGTATCTTACAATGTAATCTTTTAATGCATCTCTTATTCCTTTTGAACGGGATTGATAACCCCTGTCTTTTAATACTTCGTCAAAATCATTGAGTAATTTTTTAGGTAGTGACATACTAATACGCATCACGTTGTTCCCTCCCCATTTTTATAATACCATAATACTAAATTTGGCACTATTTAAACCTTTCCTCAAAAATATTTAATAGGATTTGGTAGTGTCAAGTTCACATTCAAATGATATATAATTAATACTTAATACTTTTTTCTATTATCGTGATTATTTTTATGGCTTTGAGTTTGTTAGGGATGAACATTTGAAATGATTTCATGTATCTGTAACTAGTTCATATGTTTTTCAACATCTGGAAATTGGATGTGCAAATAAATATTAATCATTTCAACTAAATCTATTTATTAATGACTGTGATGGTGATTATTCAAAATTTTGGAGGATCAAAATGGAAGTCAAAGAAGCCATGAATCAGGGTGTAATAACTGTTAATCCAGAATCAAAGCCTTTAGATGCATTTAAGAAGATGTATAAGGAAGGTGTGCGGAGACTGTTTGTATTGGATGCTGATGGAGATCCCAAGGGAGTAGTATCCTATTCAGATCTTATAGGAGTTTTAGGTAGTTTAAGACCCACAAATAGTGAAATGGCATCGTTAAGTATATCAGATATTATGTCTGAGGATGTTATGACCATTGATTCAGACAATGGGATAGAAGATGCTGCTAATTTAATGGTTAGGGCAGATGTTTCGGGATTGCTTGTTCTTGAGAAGGATAAACCTGTTGGAGTAATTACTAGAACCGACATCTGTAGAATGGTGGCAGCTGAACTTCTGGTACCTGCATAATTTTTTTTCCTGTACAATTATTTTTTTTTATTTGAAACAATTTTAAAAACCAAAAATTATCTGAAAATGAAAGTGAGTATTAACAATAAGTATTCATATAGTAATTGGATTTTCAGTTTGAAATTATGTTTCACACGTTATGGATTTTACTGTTCGATCCATAAAAAGTATGAACAATGATACGAAAAATGAGTAAATTGAATTTATTCCTAATATTATTTGCTTAACAAACAATGAAAAATCTTATTGAAATTAAAACAATATTAAACTGGGTTGGAAATACCACTAAAGGATTTCCAACTGATAGCTTAATAAAATGAGTGCGGCTGCCGGGATTTGAACCCGGGTCGTAGGCTTGGAAGGCCCAAGTCCTAACCAGACTAGACTACAACCGCAATGCGGCGTCCGGGATTTGAACCCGGGTCACTGACGTGGCAGGCCAGAGTCTTAACCAGGCTGGACTAACGCCGCATAGAATACTTTTGACAACATACCATGGTTTTGCGTTACTGGTATATAAGCTTTTAGGTTTGTAACCTTCATTAATAAAATTTCAACAAAATTTCGGGGTACAGAAACCCCAACTAAAATAATGATTATTACTAAATTTAATCTCGAACACAAGATTTTAACCATTTATAATGGGTTTAAAATGTTATAAAATGATAATAATTAGAATTTAATGATTTTTAATGCTTAAACCTGTTAAAAACTGAAATATTTTATTGTAAAGATTTCCTTACATTAAATTAAAACTGGACATTAATTTTATATAGCATGATCATTCAAGAATGAAGATATTACTATAAAACAACAGTGAATATAAAATTAGGATCAAATAAAATTTATTCAGTTGAATGATTAACGAAAAAAGTTCAAGATCGATTGTGATGGTGTTAACATGTACGTGGTTATAATGGGTGGGGGAAGGGTTGGTCTTGCACTGGCATCTTCCCTGGTTTCAGTTGGAAATGATGTAACTTTAATAGAAAACAATTTGGATCTGTGCAGTAATGCAGCGAGTGAATTGGATGCGATGGTCATTTGTGGAAATGGTACCGACATTAAAACGCTCAAGGAAGCTAACATAGCAGATGCTGATGTTTTTGTAGCTGCAACAGGCAATGATGAGGCTAACCTCTTATCATGCATACTAGTGAAGGATTATAAAATACCTAAGGTAATTGCAAGGGTGAGTAACCCTGATCACGATGATGCTTTCCGTAAAGTTGGGATCGATGTTGTTGTGAGTCCTGAACTTACAGCTGCAGGTTACCTTGAAAAGCTGATAACACGTCCGAAAATAGCTGATCTGATTGTTATTGGAAAAGGAAATGCTGAGCTTCTTGATATAAGTGTTAACAACAAGAAGGTTATTGGAAAAAAAATAGGGGAAGTCAGTCCCACAGACAACTACATCATAGCTGCAATTTACAAAAATGGTGAAATAAAAATACCCAAGGAGGGTATGATGTTGAAGGAAGGGGATAAGATATCAATACTTGCCAAGACCCATGCAATCAAGGAAGTAACCAAAAAATTCACACAGTAACTCCCTATTCAATTCTCTTTTAGTTACCTTTGGATATCAACTAATTTTGCATCGATGATACTCATATCCACATTTTCTTCGAAGATATTTGCCAGTCTTTCGATTGAAGATCTTTTCATGTCTTCGAAGTCATCGGTTCCAAATCCTAATTTTTCCATCCCTTTACTGCTTCTAACGTGATCAGTGAAGGTTCTTCTGAACTTGAAATTATGGAAAATTCCATGGAGATAGGTTCCAGAGACCAAACCATTCACTGCACCATCGTAACCCTTTGAATCATTACCAAATCCCTTCACAATTTTTATGAGGGCTTGGGAGTTATTAATGGAACTTGTGCCTTCGTGAAGTTCATAACCCTCAACAAGTTCTCCCTCTAGATCTTTAAACATTCCTTTCCCAGTTAAAATACCATTACTTTGGGTGATTACCTTTTCAACTTCACCAAACCTGGTTTCAATGTCCAGCAAACCCAGACCTTCCACAGTGCCGTGTTTGGATTCTTGGTGATCTTCATCGTGGATCATGGTTCCCAAAATCTGGTAACCTCCACATATCCCAAATACTGGTATTTTTTTGGATAGTTCAACGATTTTATCGGCATGTCCAGATTTTTTAAGGGCAACAAGGTCGCTCACACTGTTTCTGGTTCCTGGCAGTATTAGTGCGTCCACATCTCCAATTTCATCATCCATTTCAATTAGCTTAATTGTTACATCTGGTTCGTATTCAAGTGGATCTATGTCTGTGAAGTTAGATATTCTTGGAAGTCTTAGAACACCTATTACAACATCACCATCTCCACGATACTTGTGTTCTGACAACGATGCTGAATCCTCTTCAGGAAGTTTCAGATCATCATCGTAGGGCAGTACACCCAAAACTGGAACTCCCACAATTTCTTCTATCTGCCTGATTCCAGGCATTAAAATGTCCAAATTACCCCTGAACTTGTTGATGATAATTCCCTTGATCCTGTTCCTGTCCTCCTCTGGAAGTAAGGAGAATGTACCTGCTATGGATGCAAAAACTCCGCCCCTGTCAATATCTGCAACTAATATTACATCTGCATCAGCCATCCTAGCTATTTGCATGTTTGCAAGGTCTTTATCAAGCATGTTAATTTCTGCCGGTGATCCTGCACCTTCGATGACTATAACATCGTAATCTTCCTTCAATGCATTGATGGAACTTTCTATTGCTGCGAGTGCTTCTTGCCTGAAGTTGTTCTGGTAATGGTAGAAGTTCATGTCTCCTGCAGGTTTTCCATGCACTATAACCTGGGAAATAAAATCTTCCTTTGGTTTGAGCAGAATGGGGTTCATATTATATGATGGTTCCACACCTGCTGCTTCTGCCTGCAGTACTTGGGCCATTGCAATTTCAGCATCTTCATTGGTTGTGTATGAATTTAGGGACATGTTCTGTGACTTAAATGGAGCAACTTTATAGCCTCTTTTAGCAAATATTCTGCACAGGGCAGTTACTGCAACACTTTTACCTGCATTTGATGATGTTCCCTGTATCATTATACATGGGTAGTTGTTTTCACGCTGCAAATTTAGGCCTCCTTGATAGTTTATGTTTAAATTAGTAATGTTGATCTTAGTTTTTATTATTTACTCAATGGCCTGGAACATCCAAAACCCTGCTCAAGTTTTTGTATCAATTTATTAACCCGGGGTGTGCTGGCGATGGCGGCTATTAAAATGACTTTATAAAAGTTTAACTATGTTCTGTAGTTGAATCGTTGGTTTGGGCAGGGAATTATTGAGGGCGAACCTTATCTTTAAGTTTTCATAATTCTCTAGGTTACTGGATGATCAACCATCAAAAAATTAAACAAAACTATAAATATATGGTGGGATCAATTAAGGAAAATTCAAAGGACAAATATAAATAGGCAAGATTTGTATATTATATTATATAGAAAGCAAGTCGCGTTATTTTTTGATAGGTAAATTCAGGAGGCTGTCATCGGTTATGGCAAGTTTAAATTCAAATTCGAACGGTTCACTCAAGGAAAAGCTTGATTTCAGGACTTATACAACTTCTGGAGATATAGATATCCCAGATAAGATTATAGATCAA